>DDAD01000090.1 GCA_002333205.1 Pedobacter sp. UBA2067 | reverse complement strand
TGAATTTGATGGAAATGATTGAACCCTACGGCACCCCCCTTCGGTTTACCTATCTTCCAATGATCAGCAAAAAGATCCAGCAAGCCAAGATCCTCTTCCAAACCGCAATTATCAATAATAACTACCGCGGCGATTATAAATACTGTTACTGCACCAAAAGCTCTCACTTCCGTCACATCGTAGAGGAAGCTTTAAAAAACAACATTCACCTGGAAACATCTTCTGCGTTCGATATGCCGATGATTGAAGCCCTGGAGAAAAAAGGTGTTTTAACTAAAGATATCACCGTAATCTGTAACGGTTTCAAAACATACCAATATAAGCAGTATATTATTGATATGCTGCATGATGGTTACAAAAACATTATTCCTGTACTTGACAATAAAGAAGAGTTTAACCTTTTCGATGATGAGGTTGAGCTTGAATCACCTTGTAACCTGGGTATCCGCATTGCGGCAGAAGAGCAGCCAGACTCACAGTTCTATACCTCACGCTTAGGTGTTCGTATGGAAGATGTGATTGACTTCTATAACAACAAGATCTCTTCTAATCCGAACTTCAGGGTTAAGTTACTACACTGCTTCATCAACTCCGGTATTACCGACTCTCCTTACTACTGGAACGAGCTTGAAAAGTATGTAACCCTATACTGCAAGTTCAAGAAGATCAACCCAGAGCTGGATACCTTAGATANNTCGGCGGTGGTATGCCATTCAAAGACTCACTGGTATTCGACTTTGACTACGAATACATGGTCAATGAGATTGTGAAACGTATCAAAGAAATCTGTGCGGAACACGATGTAATGGAACCAGATATCATTACGGAGTTTGGTAAATACACTGTAGCTGAAGCATCAGGTATTTTATATAAAGTACTGGGTCGTAAACAGCAGAATGACCGTGAGAAATGGTTAATGCTTGACGGTTCTTTCATTACCAACCTACCGGATGTGTGGGCACTAAACCAGAAATACATCCTGTTGCCGATTAATAACTGGGATGCAGAGTACGAGCGCGTGAATCTTGGTGGTATTACCTGCGATGGTCAGGATTATTACAACCAGGAAGCACACATGAATTCTGTATTTATGCCGAAAACACGTAAAGTGCAGTACCTTGGCTTCTTCAACACTGGTGCTTATCAGGAAGTATTAAGCGGTTATGGTGGTATTCACCACTGCTTATTGCCAAGCCCGAAACACGTGATCATTCGTCGTAACCGTGATGAGACTTTCAACTTCGAGGTATTTGGTGAAGAACAAAACAGTAAACAAGTACTTAAGATTCTGGGTTACACCTAGGCGTTAAGATTAAGAAAGCTATTAAATAATAAAGCCCGACTGAATTATTCAGCCGGGCTTTTCTTATTTATCGCTACAATTGAACCTTAATTATACTTAATTCCAGAATTAAGCTACGGTAATGGTTTTAGGTGCATTTTGAGATTCATCTTTCTTACCTACAGTGATGTATAATACGCCGTTGGTATACTCAGCAGAGATCTTTTCTGCATCTACGCTTTCAGGTAACATGAACGATCTTGCGAAGGAGCTAAAATCAAACTCTCTGCGACTAAAATCTCTCTTAACTTCATCTTCAGCAGCTTTTTTCTCTACCCATAAAGACAAGGTGTCTTTTTTCACATTAAGCTGAAAGTCTTCTTTATTCAGCCCAGGAGCAGCAACTTCAATTACATAAGCTTCTGCATTTTCAGAGATATTTACAGCAGGCATTTTAGTGATGCTATAGTTTTTGTTTAATGCTTCACTGAACAATGAGTCAAATACATTGTTGAAATAAGGTGCGCTGTTTCTGGTTCTGTTGTTGAAATTTACTAGTGTCATATCTTGTTCTAATTAATTTTTTTATTTTTAAATACATTTCCCATTATTCAACTCCCATACCAAAGCAAAAAATGATGAATTTGAAGACATTGTGGCAGTCAAAAACAAACGAAGCAGACAGAATGACCGAACACATTAACGATATCGACAGTTACAAGTACAAAACCGTCATTGAAACGCGTTTTGCAGATTTCGATATGATGGGCCATGTAAATAACTCCGTGTACTTTACTTACATGGAAATTGCACGGGTAAAGTACTGGAGGCACGCCATAAACTGGGATTGGAAAAAGACTGGAGTGGTAATCGGACAGGCTGCTTTAAAGTACATCGTGCCAATCTTCCCAGAAGACCAGATTCACATGTATGTGCGCACTTCCAGAATCGGCCGCAGCAGTTTCGATTTGGAATACCTCATTGTGAAGAAAAAGGATGGAAAGGAAATTGTTTGCAGCAAAGGCATGACGGCCTGCGTTGCTTATGATAATCAAAGCAAGCAGGCCACCCCTATTCCCGAACGGGAACGAAATAAAATGATTTTATTTGAACAGCTGGTAAGCGCTGAAGCTAATCCGGAGGTCTAGAAGATCTTTCCCGGATTTAAGATTCCATTAGGGTCGAAAACCTGTTTGATACCGCGCATGAGGTACAGATTGATTTCTGCGTATTTCAGAGGCATAAATTCCTTCTGTACCAATCCAATGCCATGCTCACCTGAGATGGTGCCCCCCAAAGCAGCCGTAAGCTCAAAGATCTCGGTAATACCAAACTTAAGCTTGTTCTTCCAATCCTCATCACTCATGCCTGCTTTGATGATGTTGACATGCAGGTTGCCGTCTCCAGCATGACCATAACAAACGCTCTCAAACCCATATTTCGCGCCGATCTCTTTAATGCCGCTAATTAACTTTGGCAATGCTGCCCTTGGCACCACGGTATCTTCTTCCTTGTATACAGAATTTGACTTAACAGACTCCGCCATCACCCTGCGCATTTTCCAGAGCTCTTCTTTTTGTGCAGCTGTATCAGCAAAAAGTACTTCCACACAACCCTGGGCCTCTAACACGGAATTAGCTTTCTCGCAATCCTTGAAGATGGTGTCCATATCATCACCATCGAATTCCAACATTAGAAACGCGTTTACATTATCCTTAAGGTCGAACTGAATATCGTCGTATTTAATTACCCACTCCACACCTTGACGCTCCATAAATTCCAATGCAGAAGGTGTCATACCAGCCCGGAAAATTGCAGATACGGCAGCACAAGCAGCTTCGTTTTCGGTAAAAGAAGCCAGCATCAACACACTGTGACCAATAACCGGAATTAACTTCGTGACGATCTTAGTCACCACACCCAGCGTACCCTCAGAACCGATCATCAATTGCGTCAGGTTATAACCCGATGCATACTTCAGTGTATTTGCGCCGGTCCAGATCACCTGTCCGTCTGGTAGCACCACTTCCAGGTTCAGAATATACTCGCGAATGGTACCATACTTCACTACGCGTGGGCCGCCACTACCATGGGCTACGTTTCCACCGATAAAGCAGCTTCCTTTACTGGAAGGATCTACAGGATAACGCAAACCAAGTTCCCCTACCGCATCCATGAACTCCTGTGTAATTACCCCAGGCTCCACAGTTGCCTGCAGGTTTTCGGTATCAATATCAATAACCTTCTTGAATTTTTCCATGGATAGCAGCACACCACCATGCACGGGTAAGGCNNTGGTCGGCAACACCGGCATGCACGGGTAAGGCGCCGCCGCTAAGTCCTGTACCGCCGCCTCTTGGGGTCACTGGAACCTGATGCCCATCACAAACCTTTAGTAAAGCAGACACAGCAGCGGTGTCCAGCGGCTTTACCACAACTTCTGGATAAAACTTTAGGTCTTCTGTCTCATCATGTGCATAATTGGCAAGTGATTCCTCGTCCAGGAATACATTGCCTGCACCTACAGCTTCCTTAATCAGATCTAATATTTGGGAGGTAATTTTATTGAAGTTCATTTTCTCAATTTAACACAATGCTGGATCATTGCTTATTTATTTATTCTGCTCAGCTGTATATTCCAGTTGCACAAAGGAATGGTCAATTTGTCCGGGCATAGGTGGGTGAAGTTTTTTAATGCCCACTACTACATTCAGCACAAAAGGAAATGCCGCCTTTACCTGTTCAAGCATGCTATGAACCACCGTTTCTAACAGTTTTTGTGTGCGCTTCATACTGTCCTGAATAATGTTATTCAAGACCTCGTAGTTTACTGTATGTTGCAAATCCTCCGTATCACCCGATGGCTCAAATCTCACTTCTATACTCACCAGGAACTGCGTTCCGAGCACCTGCTCTTCCGCATAAAAGCCATGGTAAGCAAAACATTTTACATCTCTTAAAGCAACCGTTTGTATCAGCATATGAAGTGTAAAGTTATATATTTGAATGAACATTCACAGCCGAAAACCATATCCGCATTACTATGAACAGATCCGGAAAGCAAGACCTGTATGAGTCGCCAGACTATTTTCTTCTGGACGAACTCCTGTCAGACGAACACAAATTAATCAGATCAACTGCCCGCGAATGGGTGAAAAGTGCTGTAAGTCCGATCATTGAAGATTATGCACAACGTGCGGAGTTTCCAAAACAGCTCATTACCGGACTCGCCGATCTTGGCGCATTTGGTCCAACCATTCCCCTGGAGTATGGCGGTGCCGGATTAGACTATATTTCGTACGGCATACTGATGCAGGAGATTGAACGCGGTGATTCCGGGATCCGCTCTACGGCCTCGGTTCAAGGTTCCCTGGTGATGTATCCTATCTTTGCCTATGGTTCTGAAGCGCAACGGCAGAAGTACCTTCCACGATTGGCCAGCGGCGAGATCATGGGCTGCTTCGGATTGACCGAACCGGATCATGGTTCCAACCCAGGCGGTATGATCAGCAACATCAAAGAAATGGGCGATTACTACGTATTGAACGGTGCGAAGATGTGGATCTCTAATGCGCCATTTGCAGATATTGCCGTGGTGTGGGCGAAGGATGAGCAGGGTAAAATCCGCGGTTTAATCGTAGAGCGTGGTATGGAAGGTTTCAGCACCCCTGAAACACACAACAAGTGGAGCCTGCGCGCTTCAGCTACAGGTGAGCTGGTGTTTGACAACGTGAAGATTCCCAAAGAAAATATATTGCCAGGTGTCTCTGGATTAAAAGGACCACTTGGCTGCTTAAACCAGGCACGCTATGGCATTGCATGGGGTGCACTGGGTGCTGCAATGGACTGCTACGATACGGCGCTCCGATATGCTAAAGAACGGGTACAATTTGGCAAACCGATCGGCGGCTTTCAACTGCAGCAGAAAAAANNAGAAACGCCAGACAGATGTTGGGCGGCATGGGCATCACCGGGGAATTTTCCATTATGCGGCACATGATGAACCTGGAGTCTGTGGTCACCTACGAGGGTACACACGACATACACCTTTTAATAACCGGCATGGATGTCACTGGCATCAATGCTTTCAAATAAAGCATATGAAAACGTTTAAGAAATACGAATACCTTCCGGCTCCACCGGAAGAAGTGTATCTGGCACTTACCAAGGATCTAAGTATACAGCTTTGGACCGGTGCTCAGGTTGAATTTACAGAAGAACCAGGCACCGAGTTCTCTTTCTGGGATGGTGACATCGTAGGCAAGAATATTGAATTTGAATATGGAAAGAAGATTGTGCAGCAGTGGTATTTTGGAGAGGAAAATGAACCTTCTATCGTAACCATAAAGCTACACGCAGATAAGAAAGGTACATCGCTGGAATTTTTCCAGACAAACATCCCCGATGAAGATTACGAAGAGTTCACTGCGGGCATTCAGGAGCATTATCTTGGAGGTTTACAGGACTTCTTCGAAGAAGAGTAAATCCTGTTGCCTAAACAAGCAGTGCTTAAAATAAAGCCCCTGAAAACATTGCACTTTCAGGGGCTTTTATTTTTACTGAGA
>DDAD01000080.1:1529-3981 GCA_002333205.1 Pedobacter sp. UBA2067 | reverse complement strand
GAGCGCCAAAGATAGAAGTTCGTTTGTATTTCAGCAAATCTAAAACGAAAATATCCGCTATTTTATTGATTTGCAGGCTCAAAATTTAGCATCACGCGCTTTTCAGGGTTACTTTCTGCATACGAAAGGATGAGATTCACAATATAATCATTGGATGGATATGGATCCAGTGCCGATTTCAGCAGGTCAAAATCATNNCATTCACATCCGTGTGGTGCGATACGTAACCCATTCCATAAAACTTACCTTTTTCAATCCAGATGCAACTTTGTTCATCTGCTGTACGCCCCTGATCAATCATGATAAAGGAGGGAAGGACTGCATGGAGGTGCTGAATCGCTTCTTGTACACGGTTATTGTAGTTTGCGGGACTTTCTTCACCTATACATGCGCCATTACAGTTCCCGAGTGCATGAGCGGTACAAGCAGAACGATTTCGCTGTACAAAGCAGAGTTTCTCGCACAGTTGAAAATCTTTTATCAGCGTTTTAAGTAGATTGTGTCCCTCCAACAGGCTATTAAAGCTATATATCGTAGGACATTGCTTCTTGTACTTGTCAATCCCAAGTCGTAGGTAACCGTTCTGATCCATGTACTCGTAGAGGCCGTACTTCTGTTCAAAACGCTTCAATGCACGGTTATTTTCAGGCCAGAACTTTTTAATCTGTGTAGCTTCCAGAATGAATGCCATCAACTCGGTTCCACATATATCGTAATCTATGTTATGTATATTTTTCAGGAAGTCTTGTCGCTGCTTGCTACTGCTGTTCCCACTAAAATGCGAAAAAACACGTTTTTTAAGGTTCTTTGCTTTTCCTATATAAATTATTTTGCCTTTCTGATCACGGAAATAATATACACCTGGTTGGTCTGGGAGTCTGTCGATATAGTTCTTGGAAAGGTGAGGAGGTAGGACTTGTTCCTTCGAAGCTTTTTGTAACGAGTTCAAGATATATGACTCAGGATCTGCATCCAGCAACATTCCGAAGAGTATTGCAGTAGCCGCAGCATCACCCCCAGCACGGTGCCGGTTTTCAAGACTAATCTGAAGGGATTTGCATAGTCTTCCTAAGCTGTAAGAGGGTAAACCGGGGAATAACTTTCGACTTAATCTTACCGTACATAATTTTTTACAGTTTAACGTAAACCCACAAGTAGCGAGATGATGTCGAATAAAGGCATAATCAAAATTAACATTATGGGCGACAAAAACTTTATCATGCAGTAATTCGAAGATTTGAGCAGCTACTTCTGAGAATACAGGAGCATCGGACACCATCTCATTGCTGATGCCAGTAAGCGCTTCAATATAATTCGGTATAAATTGCTCTGGGTTAATGAGAGTATCCCAAGTTTGAATGACATTATTTCCCTCCATGATGTGGATGGAAATTTCTGTGATGCCATTTCCGGACGGATAACCCCCCGTGGTTTCAATATCTACAACGGCATATTTCATGTTGTTTTTCGAAATAGGTTTGATGACATAAAGATGCTAATAACTTTAGCAATAAATAAATTTATTGTATTATATGACATTATTGGCATACAAATGGCTTGACCTCAGCGAAATGAGGGGAAATCAAATGAGAAAAATACTGGCGGTAGATGATGATAATGATATACTCGATGTAATCAAAATCATTTTGGAGGATGAGGGATACGAGGTTGCAACTTTAACAAACGGTAAAAATATAATTGACTCTATAACAAGCATCAGACCTGATCTTATATTGTTAGATGTAATGCTTAGTGGCATGGATGGGCGCGAAATTTGCAAAACAATAAAAGCTGACTCACATTTTAACTTTATACCCATCATTATGATTTCCGCAAGCCATAATCTTCAGAATTATAGCACATTACCTGGGCCACCAAATGGCTTCATCCCAAAACCATTTGACATCGATAAGCTTGTAAATGTGGTAAATGGCCACTTCGCTGCATAAAAGCAAAATATTTTAAACTTTTATCAAACACCTTTGTTTAGTATCAACTAACCAGATATAAGTTATGTTGAGCAACTATTTAAACCTGCAATTTGATTTAGCAGGTAAGCCTGTTTCTGGCTTTTGCATGCAAATTCACGACGATTTTCATGAAACTTACGCTGTTGTACTAGATGGCTATCATTCCTTCTGTGTTTGGCTGGATGGGAACGCTAACTGGAAGTTCTCCAAGTATGCCAATATAGAACCAGGTATTCTGGATAAAGTAATAGCGCAGCTAAAAGCATTAAATCCTAACAGATAACAATTTCTTCTTCTAACTGGCAAAGGCTTACCCGAAAAACAGGTAGGCCAGGCTTATTGCTGTGATTACCCCAACCAAATCTGCAAGCAACATTGCACCGATGGCGTACCGGGTATCTTTCACGTTCACTGCACCAAAGTAAACTGCAATAACATAAAAGGTTGTGTCTGAACTACCCTGTAGTATACTGGACAGCCTT
>DDAD01000080.1:0-1489 GCA_002333205.1 Pedobacter sp. UBA2067 | reverse complement strand
GTGTAGCCATGGTATCAATCATCATTCCCCTTGCTCCACCACCACTTAATGGCCTGATCAAGGCGGTTGGAATTCCATCTATAAACCTTGAATCTACCTGAAAGAACAAGCAAACTTGTTTCATACCATTAATGATTACATCGAAGGTGCCGCTCGTCCTAAGTAAGCTGATCGCGATAAGCATGCCTACTAAATATGGGATAATACGAATAGCAGTGTCAAAGCCACCTTTTGCACCATCCACAAAGGCATCAAACACGTCAATTTTCTTGTAAACAGCACCAAGGACAATGATGAAGAATATAAACAGTAACAAGCCATTACTCAATATTCCTGAAAAGGACTGTAGCCCTTCTGTGCTGAGGGTAGTTAGATAGAGTACCAATAAAGCAATGATGCTCGATAACCCCAGCACCCAAAGAAGAATCGCCGGAGCCAGTACATTGATTTTTTGCTTGAATGACACGATCAGCATGGCAGCAATGGTCGCTACAAAGGTTGCAATCATGCATGGAATGAAGATCTCCGTGGGATTAGCTGCGTTTAAGGAAGCCCGAATGGCTATAATGCTTACCGGAATCAGCGTTAATCCTGAGGCATGTAAGCAAAGAAACATGATCTGCGCGTTGGAGGCCCGATCTTTATTGGGATTAAGCTCTTGCAAACTTTCCATGGCCTTTAATCCGAAAGGAGTAGCAGCATTATCTAAGCCAAGCAGGTTGGCAGAAAAGTTCATCACCATGTGGCCTGTTGCAGGATGGCCTTTAGGCACATCAGGAAAGAGCTTTGAAAAGAATGGGCCAATGATCCTCGAAAGCACTCTAATGCCGCCAGCACGTTCTGCAATGCTCATGAAGCCCATAAACAGAGCCATGATGCCGATAAGCTTCAAACAAATGTTTACAGCCGTCCAGCAGGTCTCAATTACGCCATCAACATGAAGGGGATTACCCGGATCGTCGGCTTTGCCTACGATCATCCAATTGAAAATTTCTGATTGTCCAAGGAACAAACACTTAATACACGCAACGAAGATTGCAACAAGGATAAAGGCTGACCAGATTCTGCTTAATGCCATTTAATATTTGAAAAGTCCTAAATTATTATTTTGAATGCAAAATACCCTGTTTGAAGCTCAAAATAGTTTCCAAACCCTGCACGAGCTCAAAGTTTGCGAGGCAATCTAAAACCACATCACCATTGATTTCCATAGTATCCTCAACGTATTCTTGATGCGCATGCATTGTACTCAAGTCGCCAATATCTTCAATCGAGAAAAGGTATTTAACACCGTTTCCGCCTGTAGCAGAAAGTGGCTCATAGTTGATACCAATGCTGGTGCGTACCCCACAATATAGCACATTACAGATCATGATGTGAAATAATGACTTGGTGTTCTTTGGAATGCACAGGTAGTTGTCGATGGTATTTTGCAGGTAAGAGGCTGAAGCAATTGCTTGCAAGCCAGCTAGGATTGCAGCAAAAACCA
>DDAD01000083.1 GCA_002333205.1 Pedobacter sp. UBA2067 | reverse complement strand
CAACCACGATTGCTCTTGAACCGATGAAAACATTATCTTCAATGATTACCGGTGCAGCTTGAATTGGTTCTAAAACACCACCAATACCAACACCACCGCTTAAGTGAACGTTTTTACCTATCTGTGCACATGAACCTACAGTAGCCCAGGTATCAACCATGGTACCTTCGTCAACATAAGCACCAATATTTACGTACGATGGCATCATGATTACACCTTTCGCCAGGTAAGCACCAAATCTGGCAATACCATGAGGTACCACACGAACGCCAAGCTCTTTGTAATTCGTTTTCAGCTTCATTTTATCATGAAACACGAAAGGACCAACTTCAATTTCGCGCATCTTTCTGATCGGAAAGTATAGGATCACCGCTTTTTTAACCCACTCATTGATGCCCCAGGAGTTCATAACTGGTTCAGCAACGCGGAGTTCGCCCCTGTCTAACTGCATAATTACGGTCTCAACGGCCTCTGCATATTCACTATATTCTAGTAGAGATCTGTCCTCCCATGCGGCCTCTATTAACTTTCTTAAATCTGCTATCATGTTTTTATCTAATTTTTGACAAAATAAATCAATTTTATGTATTGCTGGCTGTTTGTTATGTAATTTTGCTGTTTTATGGCTGAACAGGAAAAACTAAGAATAGATAAATATTTGTGGGCAATAAGGCTCTTTAAAACCCGAACCATGGCTACCGAGGCTTGTAAAGCCGGCCGGGTAAAACAGAACGGACAGAATGTAAAACCATCGGTGGTGGTGAAGGTTGGCGACGTTTTCCAGGTATCTAAAGGGATTGAGAAGAAAGTCATTGAAGTCGTTGACCTGCTGCATACCCGGGTGGAGAGCAAAATTGCGGTTACCAAATACAAGGATATTACGCCTTTAGAGCAGACAATTGCATATAAATCGATGTTCCATGCGCCGGTGATGAAACGGGACAGGGGAGCCGGCAGGCCCACCAAACGGGACCGCCGGGAAATTGATGATCATACCGATAACTTCTTCGAAGAATAGGGTTGGTATGCCATCGGTCGGAGCAGTTTTAGTATTCTATTTTAGACTGAGACTCGCTCCACATGCTGAAAGCACCTAATGCTTCATTGCGCATCAGCTGTACTACCGGTAGTGCACGCTCAGCAACGGGTTTGTCGAGCTCGTCGTAGATAAACTTATCATCAAACCCAATTTCTGCGGCATCCACTTTAGTGTTACCGAAGTAAACCTTATCAAGGCGTGCCCAGTAGATTGCGCTCAGGCACATCGGGCAAGGCTCACAGCTGGTATAGATCACACAGCCACTCAGGTCGAAGGTGTTTAATTCCTTGCAGGCCAGCCGAATTGCAGAAACTTCAGCATGTGCTGTCGGATCATTGCTGGAGGTTACACGATTTCCGCTGCCGGCAATGATCTGTCCCTCGCGTACCACCACTGCACCAAACGGACCGCCAAGCCCGGTTTTTATATTCTCTTCCGAATAACGGATGGCTTCCGCCATAAACTTTTCGTGGTTTTCCATATTTAAAAAAGGTTATTACATAAAAAATGCCCTATCAAGTAGGGCATTCCAAAAATGATATTTAAGATACTAATTATTTCTTAGTCGATTTATAATCTTCATTTAAACCTTTGATCACCTCAGTAGTGATGTCTAAAGATTCGTCAGCAAACAAAATAGCGCTGTTTCCTTTTGAATAGGTTAACACCATTTTGTAACCTTTGGTTTTTGCATAGCCTTTAAGGTAATCGGCAACTTTGTCATAAAGTTTCTCCTGCTCAGTAGCTTGTTCGTTTTGCAAAGCAGCACCTGCATTTTGTTGGTAAGCCTGTAGCTCCTGTTGTTTACGTGCAAGTCTTTGCTCAGTTGCAGCACGCTGATCAGCAGCCATGGTATTTTGCTGTTGCTGATATTGTGCTACTTCACGCTGAAAAGCTTGTGTTTTAGAACCCATGTCCTGCTCAGCGCTTTTCGCTTTACCATCTAACTTTGTCTTTAAGTCTTTGAAGTAATCGTATTTGGTTAATAATGAATCTGAGTTCACATATACAATTTGATCTTTAGGGCTTACGGTACCGGTTTCCGCAGATTTGGTTGGAGTAGTAGTAGCGGTTTCTTTGTTCTGACAAGCAGCCATAACTGAAACCAGTGCAACTGCAGCTGCTATTTTACCGAATTGTAACGTCTTAATGTTCATCTATTTTGAATTGTTGATTTGAAATTTCTGGATTTATGCTGCACAGGAGGATTAAAATTGTTTGTCGTCCATAGGGCAGAACTGATAATTTTAGCAAATATAAAATTTCAAATTTAGTATCCTAAGAAAGATGCTTTTTTAACGCTCTTTTAGTCCACATTAAGTCAAATAGTTGCTCAGATATTCGGCTAATTGGGCTAAAATCGCTATTTTTGAAGCTTATTGTATTACTAGAAAATATGAGCGAAGAAAAAGATCCAAAGTCAAATTATTCGGCAGATAACATACAGGTATTAGAAGGATTGGAAGCGGTGCGTAAGCGCCCTTCGATGTATATAGGGGATACCGGTGTTAAAGGTCTACACCACCTGGTGTATGAAGTTGTCGATAACTCCATTGACGAAGCTTTAGCTGGTCATGCCGACACCATTAAGGTTACTATTCTTAAAGATAACTCGATCCGCGTATCCGATAATGGTCGTGGTATTCCGACAGGAATGATGCAGAAAGAGAAAAAATCTGCGTTAGAGGTTGTAATGACCGTGCTTCACGCCGGTGGTAAATTCGACAAGGACACGTATAAAGTATCTGGTGGTTTGCACGGTGTGGGGGTAAGTTGTGTTAACGCATTGTCTACACACCTGAAAGCTGAAGTGCATCGTGAAGGAAAAGTTTGGGTTCAGGAATATGCAAAAGGTAAACCGCAATACGACGTTAAAGTTGTAGGCGACACCGAAAAACGTGGTACCGTAATCACTTTCTCTCCAGATCCGGAGATCTTCTCGCAAACAACAGAATATCGTTATGATACCCTTGCTTCACGTTTGAGAGAATTGTCTTTCCTAAACAAAGGCATTAGTTTAACACTAACCGATGAGCGCGAACAAGACGAAGAAGGAAACTTCCTTTCAGAGCTTTTCCTTTCTTCTGGTGGTCTAAAAGAGTTTGTTCAGTTCCTTGATGGCAACCGTCCGTCACTAATTTCGGAACCGATCTACGTAGAAGGTATGAAAAACGGTATTCCCGTTGAGCTTGCCCTTCAATACAATGACAGCTACGCAGAAAACGTACACTCTTACGTAAATAACATCAATACGCACGAAGGTGGTACGCATATCGCTGGTTTCAGGAGAGGTTTAACCCGTACATTGAAAGCGTATGCTGATAAATCAGGTTTAGTTAAAAACCTGAAGATTGAAATTACAGGTGATGACTTTAGAGAAGGACTTACTGCTGTAGTTTCCGTTAAAGTTGCTGAGCCACAATTTGAAGGTCAAACCAAAACCAAGCTCGGTAACTCTGAGGTTATGGGTGCGGTTGATATCGCCGTTGGTGAAGCTTTAAACAACTACCTGGAAGAGAATCCAAAAGAGGCACGCATGATCATTAACAAGGTGATTCTTGCTGCAACTGCGCGTGCTGCTGCACGTAAAGCGCGTGAAATGGTACAGCGTAAGTCTGTA
Organism: Pedobacter sp. UBA2067; assembly: GCA_002333205.1. GTDB lineage: Bacteria > Bacteroidota > Bacteroidia > Sphingobacteriales > Sphingobacteriaceae > Pedobacter. The sequence goes on along the minus strand of DDAD01000083.1, from coordinate 9,107 downwards.
ATGGGTGGATCTGGTTTACCAGGAAAGCTTGCCGATTGTTCAGACAGCGATCCGGTAAAATGTGAGTTATACCTGGTGGAGGGTGACTCTGCGGGTGGAACTGCAAAACAAGGGCGTGATCGTAACTTCCAGGCTATCCTTCCATTAAAAGGAAAGATCCTGAACGTGGAAAAAGCCATGGAGCACAAGATCTACGAGAATGACGAGATCAAGAACATGTTTACCGCCCTTGGTGTAAGCATTGGTACCCCGGAAGATGATAAGGCATTAAACCTTACCAAACTTCGCTACCACAAGATTGTGATCATGACGGATGCTGATATTGACGGATCGCACATTACGACGCTGATCCTGACGTTCTTCTTCCGTTACATGAAGGCACTTATTGAGGCTGGTTATGTTTACATCGCTGCGCCACCGTTGTACCTGGTTAAAAAAGGTAAAGAGCAGGAATATTGCTGGAATGATCAGCAACGTGATGCTGCAGTACAACGCTTAAAAGGTGCAGGTAAAGAGGAAAGTGTTCACATTCAACGTTACAAAGGTTTAGGTGAGATGAACGCAGAGCAGCTTTGGGAAACGACTTTGAACCCTGCTACCCGTACCTTAATGCAGGCAACCATTGAAAATGCCGCTGATTGCGACCGTACTTTCTCCATGCTAATGGGTGATGAGGTTGCACCAAGAAGGGATTTCATTGAAAGAAATGCAAAATATGCGAAGATCGATGCTTAAGGCTTAGGTTCGCTTCTATATAGGAAACCCTGCAGGTGTAAAACTTGCAGGGTTTTTTTATGTGCTTGTTGTTGGATAAGCTCGGGTAGGATGCCACCCAGCTTCAGGCTTATCAAGGGACTGACAAGGCGCTGGCAAGGTGTTGGCAAGGTATTCACAAGGCTATGAACGGGTCAACCCCTTGTTAATACTTTGTGTAGTCCCTTTCAGGGAAGACGCTGCATGAAGTTTATTCGATAAGGATGTCGAACCTGGTAAGCAGACCAGAAAGCGCAGCTGCTGCAAACCTTGTTTTCTTAACGAGATTAAACTGGGGGTCAATACTGAAGTTCCGGTTGGTGGTAAAATCTATTCCGGAAAGGTTGGTGCCATCGAATATGGCATCCACAAGATCACAATCCGTCATGGTGGCTTTGGAAAGGTCCGCTTTGCTGAAGTTTGCACCATGAAGTTTACAGTTCTTAAAACTGCTTTTATTCATTTTCTTGTTGTCGAAACTGGCATAATCCAGCAGGCAGTTTTCGAAATGCAGGGAGAATCCAAAGTCCAGCATCTGGTAGAAGTTAATGCCAATTAACTTACAGTCCTGAAACGTTAGATCCTGTGCTTTTGCTTTTCCAACCTGTGCATTGCTGAGGTTGCAGGATGAAAAGAGGCAATCCGTAAATGCAGTCCCTGAAATATCGTTGAAAGTGCAGGCGCGGAATTCGGTTGACTCATATGCACGCAAAGTACGCCCGGTAGTGAAGTCAACTCTTTCAATTAGATTATCAAAGGTCTTTGGCGCGGGTGTATTGCTTTTTTTTAAGGTCGTCATAGTCAGAAGTGCTGCGGCAAAGTTAACAAATAACTGGGCATGGACAGGTTTTCTTAACCTGGATCAATGGATGCCATTGGGCAATGGGGTAAATTTGTATGAACATACCTAAAAGCAGCAATCATGGACAGTTTGAGATCATTTAAAACATTTACCGGTGGGTTACCTGAGCAAGAATATGTGATGCCAGTGTTGTTTATTGGGCATGGATCGCCGATGAACGGTATTCAGGATAACAGCTTTTCCCAAGGCTGGAAAGCCATGGCAGAGCAGATTCCTGTACCCGCGGCGGTGCTGGTTGTCTCTGCGCACTGGCTATCCAGAGGTACAAGGATTACGGCGATGGACTTCCCTGAAACCATTCACGATTTCGGCGGTTTTCCACAGGCCTTGTTTGATGTACAATATTCTGCACCGGGGATGCCAAGCTTGGCGAGGGAAACCGCGTCGCTGTTTCATTCTACACAGGTAGAGCTGGATCATGACTGGGGTCTGGATCATGGTACCTGGACGGTGGTGCGCCACATGTATCCCCAGGCGAATGTTCCGGTATTGCAGTTAAGCATTGATTACACAAAAGGTCCGGCTTATCATTTTGAATTGGCGAAAGAGCTCAGTGCCTTACGCAAAAAGGGGGTGCTGATCATCGGATCAGGTAATATGGTGCACAACCTGCGTATGGTGGCCTGGGATAAAATGGATGAGCCCGAATATGGGTATGACTGGGCGCTGAACATCAATGATAAGTTTAAAGCATTAATCACCGATCAGCACTATGAGCCGCTCTTTAACTACCAAAGTTTGGGAAGTGATGCTTTGATGGCCATACCTACGCCAGAGCATTATATGCCGCTGATGTACACTTTGGGTTTAAGGACTGCCGCGGATGATCTTTCATTCTTTAACGATAAAGCTGTAGCAGGTTCCCTAACCATGACATCTGTAAAGATTGGTTAAAGCTATTTGTGCTTTAATTATTCATTTTAATGATAAAAACGGATATTAGGTTCAACCAAATATCCTTATGAAAAAACATTTCTTCTTATTACTACTGCTGATTGGCAGTTTACACACACTTGCGCAAACCGCATCTGGCAAGCTCCCAAAAGTACTCTTACGATTCGACGACATCGGCATGAACCATGCGGTAAACACCGCCATTGATGAAGTCGGCAAGACAGGCATCCCTTTTTCCGCCTCTGTTATGTTTGCTTGTCCCTGGTACCAGGAAGCTGTTGAAGTACTGAAAAAATATCCGAACGTAGCGGTTGGCGTCCACCTGACCTTAACGGCGGAGTGGAAGAACTATCGATGGGGACCAGTATTAGGTCAATCTGCTGTGCCGACCCTGGTTGATAGCCTGGGGTATTTTTTGCCATCAACTACTGCTTTCCAAAAGAACAAGTACAAACTTGATGAGGTGGAGCGTGAGCTGACTGCGCAGATTGAACGTGCCATATCTTCCGGTTTGCAGATCTCCTATATTGATCCGCATATGGGTATCGCTTTATCTACACCGGAGCTGCGGAGCCTGACGGAAAAGCTTGCCAGGAAATATAAGCTGGGTATATCAACTTTAAGTGAAGTGACCTATTTTGGAGAAGCCTATAACGACATGTGGGGTGAACCGGTTGTAAGCAAGCAGCAAGCCTTTATGAAGGTGCTCGGGAACTTATCTGCTACCGCGCCTGCAAATATGGTTATCCTGCATATTGCACAGGCTACACCCGAAATGGATGCCATGACGGATATGAACAGCAGCATGATGAGCAGCAATGCAAGTAGTCATCGGCAAACGGAGCTGGATATGGTGCTTTCTAAAGATTTCCAGGACATGGTGGGTAAGCAGTTTGAGCTGGTGACTTACCGGGATTTGATTAAGCAGCTTGGTTTGAAGAATAGTAAGCCAATTCCGGCAGGCAAGTAGTAAATTTATCGGCGATGAAAAACCTTGATGAATTTAAAGCGAGTTTAAACAAGCCCCAGATGCCCGCTGACCTTTCTGTTCACCTGCAATCGCTGTGGCTGGATGGGAGGGGAGATTGGAAAGCAGCACATGACTTGATTGATCAACTCGGAGACAAGCGTTCCGCGCACCTGCATGCTTATCTGCATCGGAAAGAAGGTGACCTCTGGAATGCGGATTACTGGTACAGCAGGGCAGGGCAGAAAAGGCCAGCTATTTCATTAGAAGTTGAGTGGGAGCAACTGGTTGCCTTNNTTTAGCAGCAAGCGTTTATAGTCAATCTTCGCTTTGTACTTGATCAGGATATCTCCGCCAACAATACCTGCTACCAGGGGATGGCCCAAATGCTCATAAGCCTCGTTAACACTTTGCAAGTCTAAGCCCACAGCTTGATACTTCTTCAATTTCAGCTTTCCGATCTTCAGTTTGGGCAGGGTTGCTATAGCTGTACTGGAAGTGCTAAAAAGCGTTGTAGCAACAGTATCCTCTTCTGGGTCAACCGTTTCTATACCCTCTGAAGCAATGTTTTTCTCCAACAGCGATTTATCAAATACAGATCTGGAAGCACCAGTATCAAGTACGGCCCAGTGGGTTTCCCCGAAAACAACAATTTCCACCAGGAGGTGGAAACCGTCGTCTTGTAAGTTTATCAGTTTTAATGGGACACGAATTGTTCTCATTCAATTAGATTAATTTCATTTCGGTAAGTACATTATTCATGCTGCGTACAGCATCTGCACTTCTATCAAACTTTGCCTGCTCGTCCGGACTCAATTTGAAGTCAACAATTGACTCCCATCCATTGCGACCTACAACTACCGGTACGCCAAGGCAGATGTCTGCCTGGCCATATTCGCCCTCCAGGGCAACACAGCAGGTAAAGATTTTCTTTTCATCGCGCACAATGCTTTCTACAAGTGCAGCACCTGCAGCGCCTGGCGCATACCATGCAGAAGTACCAAGTAAACCGGTCAATGTTGCACCACCAACCATGGTATCTGCTGCAACTTTCTCCAGCGTAGCCGCATCAAGCAAGTTGCTCACTGGCAAGCTCTGGTAAGTAGCATATCTGGTTAACGGAATCATGGTTGTATCGCCGTGACCACCAATTACGAAGCCTTGAAGATCGCTTGAATTGCAATTTAAAGCTTTGCTTAGGTAGTATTTGAACCTGGCGCTGTCCAGGATTCCACCCATTCCAATAATTCTGTTTTTAGGTAAGTTTAGAGATTTTAGTGCCAGATAGGTCATGGTATCCATTGGATTACTGATGACAACAATGATGGCCTCAGGCGAGTATTTTAGTATGTTTTCTGCTACACCTTTTACAATGCCAGCATTAATACCGATCAATTCTTCGCGGGTCATGCCTGGTTTTCTGGGCAGCCCGGAGGTGATTACTGCAACGGCAGATCCGGCGGTCTGGCTGTAGTCGTTGGTTACTCCGGTGATCTTTGTGTCAAAGCCTAAGAGCGCTGCGGTTTGCATCATATCGATTGCTTTTCCTTCAGCAAAACCTTCTTTAATGTCCAACAACACAAGCTCTTGTGCCAGCTCCTTGCGGGCAATGTTGTCTGCGCATGTAGCGCCTACAGCTCCTGCACCTACTACAGTTATTTTCATATTTTCTAATTTAAGTTAGCAGTTTTAATATCCTTCAACCCTCCGGTAAGGGATCTGTTTGCCTGCTTGCTATGGCAAAAAGCGTACCCTGCAGCCCTTCCGAAGGTATCAATTTTGGGTGCTTTAAAAAATCGTTTTTAAAACTTTATTTCCGATAAGTGGTTATTTATTTAGATTTAACAATCCGGTACCAGCNNAATAATAGAGAATACAGTTATGGAAAATACACCTGTAGAAAGGGTAGATATATTGTCATTTGCAGGGAAATGGTATACATTATATTCCATATCTACTTTCATGGATAAGCATTGGCGACAGACCACAGAGACCTATGTGATCCATCCGGATGGCTATTTTGCCGTGTTTACGAACTTTAAGGTAGCGGGTGAACAAACCGCTAAATACATACGGTCGAAACTTTACGTTGTTAAAGGCACCAATAATGCCGAGTTTAAATTGCAGTTTATCTGGCCTTTCAAGGTAGACTATTGGGTGATTGAACTGGCAGAAGATTACTCTTATGCAGTTATCGGTCACCCGGAATGCAAGTTCCTGTTCATCATGTCCAGGAAGCCTTATCTCGATCAGGAATTGTTGGACGAGATCATCTATCGTTGCAAGCAAAAAGGTTACGAAACCCACAAACTTATCTCCCAGGAACATCCAATTCCAACGCTGACTAAAGAACAAATTAACTAATAGGGCTAAACTGTAAGGCGAAAGTCTAAATTGAAATATTCGGTATTTTAAGCAGGTATTTGAGTAATTTTGGATCTCCAATTCAGAATACGCTTAGACTCCTATGTATCTTATCTTCGACACAGAAACCACCGGTTTACCACGTAATTATAATGCACCAGTCACCGACACGGACAACTGGCCGCGATGTATTCAGGTGGCCTGGCAGCTGCATGATGATTTGGGTAAGCTGCTGGAGAACAAGAGTTTTCTGGTGAAGCCGAACGGCTTCAATATCCCCTATGATGCAGAAAAGATCCACGGGATATGTACCGAACTGGCTCAGGAAGAAGGCGAGGACCTGGAAGCTGTGCTGGCTGAATTCAACATTGCGCTTTCGAAATCAAGGTTTGCAGTGGGCCAGAATATTGGCTTCGACGTTAACGTTATGGCCTGTGAGTTTCACCGGTTAGGGATCGAAACGAGACTTACAGACATGCCGGTACTTGATACCTGTACCGAGGTTACGGCAAGCCTGTTGCAGTTACCTGGCGGACGGGGTGGTAAATTCAAGCTGCCGACACTCACTGAGCTTCACAGCTACTTATTTGGTGTTCCTTTCGCTGAGGCGCACAATGCTACTGCCGATGTGGAAGCGACTTCACGCTGTTTCCTGCAGCTGCTTAAATCTGATGCTTTCCGTCCGGAAGAACTTGGCCTTGATCAGGAGTACATCCGTAACTTCAAACAAGCCAATCCCGGCGTAATAGAGACTGCAGGTTTAACGCACATTAACCTTAAAGCTGCTTCCGAAGAGATTAAGCGTCGCTTACAAAAGCCTGCGGAAGTGATTTCCCGCGCTACTTTAAACGACAACAAACGAGAACTGAGCAATGCAAACTTTATACACCTGCATAATCACACGCAGTTCTCGGTACTACAATCAACCATAAATATTCCAGGGCTTATCAAAGCTGCCGCAAAGTATAAAATGCCCGCAGTGGCGATGACCGATCATGCCAACATGATGGGTGCTTTCCATTTCGTGAGCCAGGTGGCCAACCATAACAAAGCCGCGGAAGCCAAGAACAAAGCTGCGGTGGAAGCGGGTGAAGAACCAACGGAAGTGCTGTTGAAGCCGATCATTGGCTGTGAGTTCTTCGTTTGTGATAATCACCTGGATAAGTCTAAGAAAGACAATGGGTACCAAATGGTGCTGCTTGCGAAGAACAAGAATGGCTACCATAATCTGGCTAAACTTTCATCCATTGCCTATACCAAAGGATTCTACTATGTGCCCAGGATAGACCGCGAACTGATTTCCCAATACAAGGAAGACCTGATTGTACTTTCGGGTAACTTGTATGNNTTTGGTGATGATTTCTACATCGAGATCATGCGCCATAACCAGGAAGACGAAGATATTGCGAACAGAACGCTGATCCAGCTGGCCCGTAAACATGGCTTGAAGCTGGTGGCTACCAATAATACTTATTACATCGATAAAAAAGACGCCAATGCACATGATATCTTATTGTGTGTTAAAGATGGCGAAAAGCAGGCGACGCCAATAGGTCGCGGCCGTGGCTACCGGTATGGGCTACCGAACCAGGAATACTACTTCAAGTCACCTGAGGAGATGAAACAACTCTTCAATGACCTGCCGGAGGCCATTTACCACACGCAGGAAATTGCTGACAAGGTAGAATCCTTTAAGCTAGCGCGGGAGGTATTACTGCCGAAGTTCGATATTCCGGAAGAGTTCATTGTACCAGAAGATGATGTTGACGGTGGTAAACGTGGGGAAAACAAGTACCTCCGACACTTGACCTATGAAGGTGCAAAGCGCCGTTATGGGGTAATAACGCCTGAAATTGACGAACGACTGGACTTCGAATTGAAGACCATTGAGAAAACCGGTTACCCGGGATACTTCCTGATTGTACAGGATTTTATTGCGCAGGCCAGGAAGCTTGACGTGTCTGTTGGTCCAGGTAGGGGATCTGCCGCGGGTTCCGTGGTGGCGTATTGCCTTTGGATCACCAACATCGATCCGATCAAGTACGACCTGCTTTTTGAGCGTTTCCTTAATCCGGACAGGGTGTCCATGCCCGATATCGATATCGACTTTGATGACGAGGGCAGGAGCCGTGTAATGGATTATGTAATCAACAAGTACGGTGCAAATCAGGTAGCGCAGATCATCACTTATGGTACGATGGCTGCAAAGTCATCTATCCGGGATACGGCAAGGGTACTTGATCTGCCGCTGTTTGAGGCAGACAAGATCGCCAAGCTGATCCCGAACATGAAACTGGCTAAGATCTTCTCGCTTGATGAAGCTGCTTTAAAAGGCGGACTTCGTGCAGATGAATATGAACGCGTGCTGGAGCTGAAGTCGGTGGCATCTGCAGGAAACCTGAGTGGAGAAACCATTCAGCAGGCTAAGATCCTGGAAGGCTCCTTACGAAATACGGGTATTCACGCCTGTGGCGTGATCATTACGCCTGATGATATTACAAACTTTGTTCCTGTAGCAACCGCTAAGGACTCTAATTTATACGTTACCCAGTTCGACAACTCGGTGGTAGAAAGCGCCGGATTGCTCAAAATGGACTTCCTGGGGTTGAAAACCCTGACTTTGATTAAGGATACTGTGAAGCTGGTGCGTTTGCGTACTGGTATTCAGCTGGACCCGGATCAGTTCCCGATTGATGATGTGAAGACTTACGAGCTCTTCCAGCGAGGTGAAACAGTGGGTATCTTCCAGTACGAATCCTCTGGGATGCAGAAGTACATGAAGGAACTTAAGCCTACTGTGTTCGGAGACTTGATCGCGATGAACGCCTTGTACAGACCAGGTCCGTTGGAGTACATTCCAAGTTTCGTACGACGTAAGAATGGGGAAGAGGAAATCAAGTATGACCTTGACGCCTGTGAAGAATACCTGAAAGAGACTTATGGTATCACCGTGTATCAGGAACAGGTGATGTTGTTGTCGCAGAAACTGGCGGACTTTACCAAAGGCGAAGCCGACGTTCTGCGTAAGGCGATGGGTAAGAAACAGAAGGATGTTCTGGATAAGATGAAGCCGAAGTTTGTGTCCCAGGCTGCGGCTAAAGGTCATTCACCAGCTACGCTGGAGAAGATCTGGAAAGACTGGGAAGCATTTGCTTCTTATGCCTTCAACAAATCGCACTCCACCTGCTACGCCTGGATCGCCTATCAAACGGCTTACCTGAAGGCACACTATCCAGCGGAGTACATGGCTGCGGTACGATCGAACAA
>DDAD01000060.1:9899-16971 GCA_002333205.1 Pedobacter sp. UBA2067 | reverse complement strand
AGGCAGACGAACCCGTCGTAACAACCGCCGCTGTGGCGATTGCCGCCTGCGTCAGGAAAGTTCGTCTGCTTTCCTTTCTTGTAGCATCGTGTTCAATGTTATTCATAGTTTTTCTAGATTACGATGACCTTATAACACTCGTTGATGTTTTATGTTCCCTTTTTTGTTGGCAAATTAGTTGATTCTACCCAAGTACTGGCTGTCCGAAACAGCGCATCGATCATCTGCTACAAAGGCCAGATAGACTTCCATTCTTTTGCCTAGATAGGAGGCTGGAAGAGAAAGTACATCTTGTCCAGCCATTCTTTTTGCACCACTGGTTTGGTAAATGCCGGTGTCTTCCTCTGGAAAATAGGCCATCATCATCACCTGATCATTTTGGCTGGTCCAACTAAGTTTAGGGTCTGTGTACCAGTTGAATAGGAGATCATTCTCCTTTGGTTCTACAGTTGCCTGTTCTGCTAATTCAAGGTTTCCAACACTGAGCTTTACCTTGGTATAATCGATCACAAAGCCTTGAGGTTCCAGCTTCATGGCCTGCTTTAAGTTGTAAGACATCGCCAGGTTGAAGTATGATTGTTTGGNNCATGTAGCCAAATTTTATAAATGGTTTGATGCGTGTCAGAAAGTTCATTAAGGTTTTCATCGACTTGCGCGAATTCAGCTGCGCTGCTGACGGTTTGTCTGTATATTTTGCTTTTCTACGAACAATTGATTGTCCATTTAACTGGTAGAAAGTAAAGTTGCCCACGCTTCCATGCACAGGGCCTAAAATACCGTTTGGTGATTTTGCCATTTTGTTTAAGAGGTTAATTTAACTGTATTGTTGTTTATCTAATATCGGTAAAATTTACACCAATAATTACACCTGCAGTGATTTATTTCTGTGTAGAACGATAATTGAAAGGAGGTCGCTACGTCGTTTCTACGTCTTCATACGTAGGAAGTACGTAGCAAGTACTTCGCAACTTCCTTTCAAGTACGGACCAACACAAAATCAAATAGAATCCATCATGCTGGATGCGGGAAGGCTGTTGCTCAATAGGGCAGTTGCATTTTGTGCAGTTCCGATAGGAAAACGAGAAAAATAAAACAAAATGAAAGTTTTATTTTTGAGAATTAATCTTATAATTTCGCTTAAAAAATTAACGCTCATGTATAAATCTTTAAAGGGGATTTTAATATTCCTTCTATTGCCGGTATTGGGAGCCTCTGCCCAATCAGATTCGCAGCAAATCAGAAATTTCAAATTTGGTAAGGTTGACCTGGAAGAATTTAAAACAACTGTCGTGGGCCCTGGCTCAGCCGCGGCAGCCATAAAACTTTTTGATGTTGGTAGTGGTCGCTTTGAAATCAGCAGACGTAATGGGCAATTCGTCTATGCATTTACCCGACATGTACGTTATAGAGTAGTCAACAAAAATGCGTATGATCTTGCCGATTTTGACGTAAATCTGTACAATTCATCTGGGTCTGGTGCCAGGGAGGATTTGCAGAATATAAAAGCAGCAACTTACAATCTGGTAGACGGAAAGATTGAAGTAAGCAAGATGACTGGAGATGCGAAATTCACCAACAGGGTGGATAAGAACCATGTGGTAAAGAAGTTTACCTTGCCAAATGTGAAAGAGGGCTCGATCATAGAATATACATACAGCACGCAGTCTGACTTTATCTTCGCATTGGACGATTGGTACTTTCAAGGTCAATACCCATCAAAATATACGGCATTTACCTTTACAACACCAGAGTACCTAAAGTATAAAGTCTCCACATTCGGTTACCTCAACGTGGTTCAGCTGCGACCGGAGGTTACTCTACAGGCCTTTAGTATTCCTGCCACTTCGGAGTCTACTGCAGGAATTTTAAATGTTAACGTAACCCGGAACAATTACTATGCTGAAGATGTACCAGCGATTAAGGACGAAAGTTTCATTACCACACTGGAAGATTATGTGGGCAAGATGACCTTTGAAATGACTGCCACGAACTTCCCCAGCAGTGGTTACAAAGATTTTGGCTCAACCTGGCCAAAGTTAATCAATGAGCTCTCTGAAGAGGAAACGTTCGGGAAATTCATCAGGCGTAATAACATACCAAAAGGTTACCTAGCGGATATTATTAAAACAGAAAAGGATTCGCTTAAGCAACTGCAACTGATATTCGACCATGTTAAAAAAGGTATCAAATGGAATGGTAAAAACACCTTTTATACCGGTGAAACTTCGCCAGGTGCAGTGTTAACGAAGAAGACAGGAAACACTGCTGATCTTAACCTGACGTTGTTTGTCTTATTGAAAAATGCTGGTATTAAAGTTTACCCGATATTGCTGAGCACCCGGAGTAACGGAAGTCACCCGGGCTATCCATTGATTTCGAAATTCAATAATGTCATCATTGAAGCGGAATTGGGTGGCAAAAACATCCTACTGGACGCCACTGATGAGGACAATGTTGCGGGACTAATCAGCTTTCACAATCTAAGTCACGCAGGATTTAAAATAGATTTACCAACGGTACGCGGCGCATGGATTTCGCTGGACCGCCCGGATCTAAGCAGGTCTACTGTGACCTATGTCGTCGCGCTTACAGGAGACAATCAGTTCAAGGGAAATCTCTACCAAACAGCAAACAACTATGAAGGTATCCGCCGTCGTGGTTCTTACAAAGCTGCTGCAACCGAAGCAGAATTTCTAAAGGATTATAAAGCTAAAAAACCAGGATTGGAGATTATTTCTTATAAAGCAGACCATTTAAATGAGGCTGATCAGGACCTGGTGGAGTCGCTTGAGATCACGATGGAAGATCAGGTGGAAAGTGCGGGCGATATGATCTATTTTTCTCCGTTTTTTTACGAGCGCACCAAGGAGAATCCCTTTTCTTTAGAGGAACGTGAATTTCCTGTTGACTTCGGCTTCCCCTTCGAGGATAGTTTTAGATTGATGCTTGATTATCCTGCAAATTATAAGCTGGATAAATTGCCCAAGAACGAAGCATTCAGCTTACCGGAAGACGGCGGAACTTTTTCCATCCTGTATAATACCGAGGGTAATAAGATTGCCATCAGAAGCAAGATCCTGATTAAGCGCGCTGTGTATTCTCCGGAGGAATATCATGCATTGAAAGAGCTATATAAAAACATTGTGCGCAAGCAGGCAGAGCAGATTGTCTTCAAAAAAATATGAAATTGAAATACTTTATGCTTGCTGCACTTAGTGTTGTAGCAAGCTTGGCGCATGCGCAAAATGCCTATGATGTAGCCAATATACCCGCAGAGCTTATGAAAGGCTCTACAGCAGTTGTTCGTAATGAGCAGATGAACATTGTAGTGAGGAACGAGTCTTCGGCAACCATGAACTACACTACGGCAATCACAATCCTCAGTAGAAATTCGGAGGGGCTTGCTGCGATGTCGGAATACTATGATAAGTTTTCTTCGGTGTACAATTTGAAGGCTACAATGTATGATGCAAAGGGTCAGAAACTAAAGACCTATAAAACATCGGATTTCAAAGACCGTAGTTTAACATCAGAGGGGACCTTGTTTGACGACAATCGATTGAAGGAACTATCCTTTTACAACTCGAGTTATCCATTTACGATCGAATATAGTTATGAGAAGGACTTTAAGGGCTATTTAACTTTTCCGTCCTGGACACCAGTTCCTTTTTACGACTTGGCGGTTGAAAAATCCTCTTACAGCTTAACCGCACCGGAAGCTTTGAAAGTGAAGTTTCTGACCTCTTTTAACTTAAAAACTGATTCGCTGAAAACAAAGGGGCAGGTTACCTACAGTTGGGCTCTGAAGAATATGTCTTCGCTGGAGTATGAGCCCATGTCGGTAGGCCTGCGTGAGATTACGCCCTGGGTAAATGCATCGCCAAATAAATTTGAGTACGACAACTCAAGAGGAAGTGTGGAAAGCTGGAAAGAAATGGGCAGTTGGATTTACGGCCTAAGTAAAGATGTGCAGGCCTTACCAGAACCTATGAAAGTTAAGGTAAAACAGCTGGTGGCCTCGGCAAAGACCGACCGCGAGAAGATCAATTTGCTATACAAATATCTACAGGCGAATACGCGATATGTGAGCGTTCAATTAGGCATTGGAGGCTTTAAACCCATCGCTGCAGATAAAGTGGCCGCGGTGAATTATGGCGATTGCAAGGCACTTTCCAATTACATGAAATCTATGCTTGACGCGGTGGATATTAAGTCTAACCTGGTCATGTTGGGTTCCGATATGCCCTCATTGAATCCCTCCTACTCGAGCTTTGGCCAAGCAAATCATATGATCTTGTGTGTGCCGTCAGCAAAGGATACGGTTTGGTTGGAGTGCACCAGTCAATTTATGCCGACAGGCTTTCTCGGAAATAGTACTGCCGCGAAAAATGTATTGCTCGTGACCGATGAAGGTGGTAAGTTGGTGCGTACACCTGTTTACAACCCCACGGATAATTTCCAGAAGCGTACCGCTTCAGTAATGCTGAATGAAGCAGGGCAGGGACAGATTTCAATTAAAACAAACTTCGGCGCCTGTCAGTATGAAGATAATTTACCAATGTTGCTAAAGGACCCGACCGCGCAACGTAAAAGTATCATGAACAACCTGGGCTTGCCAGATATGGAAATCATCTCCGCGACCTATATACAGCCAGATCGTGATTTACCAGAACTTGAAGAGCAGATTCACCTGAAGACTAATCAACTTTTGAGCAGGGGTGGCGACAAGATGTTCCTGACTTTAAACCTTCTGAATCGAGCGGAAAGAGTACCCAGGAAAGTGGAAAACCGGAAAACTTCGTTTGCTGTCCCATTCGGCTATGAAGATACAGACGAAATCGTGTACACACTTCCAAAAGGATATAAAGCGTCTTTTATTCCCGAAGCTGTAGTTCTGGAATCTGAATTTGGGCGTTATACCGCTAAGACAACCCTAAAAGATAATCAGCTTATCTATACACGCACACAGCAGATGAATAGTAAGAAATATCCCGCTGAGAAGTATGAATCAGCAGTAGAGTTCTACAAGAAGATCTATCTTGCCGACAGGCAAAAAGCAGTTCTGGAAAAAATGGATTGATGTTATTTCTTGATGCGTATTTCGATTGTTTTATCGCCAACCAGGCGTTCGATAAAATGTGTTCTGGAGTCAATGTAAAGGATCATTCCAAGGATCACGATAATCGCGATCATGATGATTTTACGTTTCATGAATTTTTGCGATGAAGGCTGAACCTTTTCTGCCTGCTTCTTGTTTCTACCTTTTGACATAGCTGGCAAATATCGCAAATAAATGCTTTGGTTTTCCCTGTGGAGTTTTACCTTAGTTAAACTAACCATTGATGATGAAAAGACGATCTTTCGTGAAAACAAGTGTCTTAGGCACCGCTGCGGCCGCAATATTACCGCAACTTACCTTAGGCAAATCAACCTCTAAAACCCAGAATCGCATGTACTATGAATTAAGAACTTATACCTTGAAGGATGCGAACCAGCAGAGCCTGGTAGAAAACTATTTTGAAAAAGCTGCCATTCCGGCCCTGAACAGGCTCGGGATCAAAAATGTTGGCGTCTTTACTGAATTGAAGCCCAGCGGACAATCAACCTTGGTTGCGCTGATTCCCTTTCAATCACTGAACGAGTTTGAAAGTGTGCATGTTAAGCTTGAACAGGACAAGAGCTACCTTGCTGCGGCTTCAGCCTATTTGAATGCAACAGCAACTGCACCAGCTTATGAGCGGATAGAAAGTTCGCTATTGAAAGCTTTTACACATATGCCTGGTCTGGAACTTCCACCAAAAGGAAATCGCATTTTCGAGCTTCGCAGATATGAGCATGCAAGTGAAGCTGCAGGTACCAAAAAACGCGAGATGTTTAATGATGCCGGAGAGATTGATATCTTCAAGAGATTAGGTTTTAAACCTGTGTTTTTCGGAGAAACCGTTATCGGTCAATACCGTCCGAACTTGATCTATATGGTGACTTTCGATGATATGGCAGCGCATGATCAACATTGGAAATCCTTTGGAGGTGATCCAGAATGGAAGAAGATCAGCTCGATACCTGAGTACGCGGATTCCAAGCTGGTGTCTAAGATCACTGCAACGTTTTTGCAACCCGCTGCATACTCACAGATCTAGAATGTACATTAAAAATAAAAGGCCACCCAGATCGGGTGGCCTTTTACATTTATAACTTGTTAGTAGCTCATGGTTACAATTTGAGCCACATCTGCCGGTGCAAGCTTTTTATGCTCTCCTAATCCCAGCCAGCCTCTTTCGTTAAAACGTTGCTCAATCTTTTCGGCAGTACCTTCGTATTGCTGCGTGTACTCCGAAAGTTTGGTGTCGATTTCAAGCGAATGAAAGAATGCTTCCGTTCTTGCAATGGCAGCTTTTGCCAGTGCATCGGTGTCAGCTTCTGTTAAGCCCCAAACCCTGCTACCATATTGGGCGAGCTTCTCTTTCTTACTTTCGAAATTGAAGCGGTAGTGACTTGGTGCAATCACCGCTAATGTTCTGGCATGATCTATTCCGAATAATGCGGTAAGCTCATGACCAATGGCGTGAACGGCCCAGTCGGTAGGAACACCTTTTTGGATTAAACCGTTAAGCGCCATGGTGCAGGACCACATGAAGTTGGCTGCGGCTTCGTAGTCTGCCGGGTTTTCCATTACCCTTGGTGCTATCTCAATAAGCGTTTGCATGATGCTTTCTGCAAAGCGATCCTGAAGAAAAGCTTCGATAGGGTAGGTCATGTATTGTTCAAGCACATGGGTGAAAGCATCTGTAATCCCATTTGCCAACTGGCGCTTAGGAATCGAGGCAATTACCTGTGGANNCAGATAGTTTTTCCTGCGTTTCTTTACGGGTAATAACAGCGCCTGAATTCATTTCTGAACCTGTTGCTGGAATGGTCAATACCGTGCCGAAAGGAAGGCCTTTGAAGGTTCTGATGCTGTTTTTTAGGATGTCCCATGGGGTATCGCCATCATACAATGCAGCGGCTGACAGGAATTTCACCCCGTCAATGACGGATCCACCACCTACAGCAAGCATGAAGTCTACCTGCT
>DDAD01000060.1:6809-9865 GCA_002333205.1 Pedobacter sp. UBA2067 | reverse complement strand
CCGGGTTAGCGGGTATACCTCCAAACGCTATTACATCAAAGCCTTTCAGGGCTTTGTTAACCTGCTCGTAGATGCCATTGGTTTTGATGCTGCCGCCACCATAGAGCAACATCACTTTAGCACCCTGAGGGATCTCAGTTGCTAATTTGCTGATCTGATCGCGACCAAATATGATCTTTGTTGGATTTTGAAATTCGAAATTTAACATTTGTTATGTATTAGATTTTAACGACCATTTTGCCATCGTTCTTGCCCTCGAACAGGTCCATAAAGGCTTGTGGGATTTGGTCAAACCCGTTGACAATGGTTTCTGAATATTGTAGTTTACCAGCCTTCAGCCATGCTGATAGCTGTTTCACACCTTCTGGAAATTTATTAGCATAGTTGCTAACGATGAAACCCTGCATCAGCATGCTGTTTTTAAGAATGTATGGCTGTAGTCTCGGTCCTTTGGAGGCTTCTGTATCGTTGTAGGAGGAAATGGTACCGCATATTGCGATTCGGCCATATTTATTCATATTGAAGATAACTGCATCAGATATGTCGCCGCCAACATTATCGAAGTAGATATCAACGCCGTCCGGCGCAGCAGCTGCGACTGCTTCCTGCATATTTTCTGTTGTTTTGTAGTTGATGGCTTCATCAAATCCAAACTTCGATTTCAGGGCAGCAACTTTCTCATCCGAACCTGCGATACCAATAACCCGGCAGCCCATGATTTTTCCGATCTGACCCACAATGCTACCCACAGCACCTGCAGCACCGGAAACGACTAATGTCTCGCCTGATTTAGGCTTTCCGATTTCCTGAAGGCCCATTAGCGCAGTAAGGCCGGTCATACCAAGCGCACCCAGATAAGCAGTTAAACTTACTGAAGGATCTACTTTCGAGAGTCCTTTACCATTGGATGTCTGAAATAGTTTCCATTCCAGACCAGCGGTGATATAATCACCCACCTTAAAGTCGGGATTTTCCGATTCAGTCACCTCCGCAATAATTGCTGAACTCATGGGCTTGTTCAACTCAAATGGCGCAACATAGGATTTCGCATCGCTCATGCGACCACGTAAGTAGGGGTCTACAGAAACATAGGTTGTTTTCAAAAGTACTTCACCATCTTTCGGGCTTGGCATAACGATATCTTCAAATTTGAAGTCGCTTGCAGCAGGTTTTCCAACCGGTCTGTTCGCAAGTAGAATTACTTTGTTCATGTTACTTTGTTTTTATTATCTAATTAGCATCCATGGATGCAATAAGTTTAAATTTTTTAACGTCTAAGCTGTTCAAGCAGGTCATTTAGCTGATCTGCCTGACTTTTATCAAGATCTATTTTTAGATGATCTATAATTTTCCTGGCTTCTTCTTTTAATCTTGCACCTTCTGGCGTAAGCTTAACATAAACAACACGTTGATCGTTAAGGTTACGTTCTTTCTGCACCAAGCCTTTTTCCAGGAGCTTGTTTACCAAGCGGGAAGTATTCGGCATGCGGTCAATAAGCCGTTCTTTGATCAGGTTTACAGTTGCCATCTGATTAGGTTGGCCGTACAGGATACTTAATGCATTAAACTGCTGCAGTGACAGACTTGTCGGCTTTAGTGCAAGTGCAATCTGGTTTAGAATCCAGTTAGATGTAAAGATCAGATTGGTGATTGCCCGCTGTTGCGCGCTCCAGAATTCGTGTTTTATTTCCTGTTCGATCTTCATGCTGCAAAACTAACATCCATGGATGTTAAATGTTTAATATGGATGTAATGGAATTGTTGCCTGTAAGTCATTAAGCGGTGCCTTAAGTTCAGAATTGGGTGAAGATGGCATGATATTAATGTGGAGTTTACAAGCATATTTTATCTTTGTGCAACACTATGTATAAACTTTCAATTTCCGAGACGAAATATAAAACACCGGTATTCAAGAAGAATCAGCCTGACGACAGCTTCAAGTATCAGCCTTTGCCTACACCTGCAGGACAGTACCCTTACCACATGAGCTTAGCGGAGATCGTTACCGATCCTCCAGAAAATAAAATGGTATTTCACATGGTTGGGGACACGGGCAGTGTTCGTAATCCTTCCTTTCAAAAGTTGGTGGTAGCACAGATGCTTCGGCACTTCAAAGAAAATGGATCAGAAGCAGATGACCCTCAGTTCTTGTATCATTTAGGCGATGTAGTGTACAATTTTGGAGAGGCTAGCGAATACCAAAAGCAGTTTTTTACGCCGTATGAATGGTATCCTGCCCCGATAGTAGCTATTGCAGGAAATCACGATAGTGAAGTGAATCCAGATAGCAGGCCCTACAAAAGCCTGGATGCGTTTACCGCTGTATTTTGCGATACTAAAAGACGAACAGTTCCTTTCAGCGGCGGCGCAGGTCGAAAAAGCATGAACCAGCCAAATGTGTACTGGACCCTGGAGACACCCTTGGCTACCATCATAGGTTTACATAGTAACACCCCTAAATTCGGGATTGTGACCGAGGAGCAGCGGGAATGGTTCAGACAAGAATTGCGTTCTGCGGATAAGTTACGACCTGAAAAGGCCGTAATTGTATGTATTCATCATTCGCCATATTCCGCGGATATTAATCATGGTTCCAGTATTCCGATGATTGAATTTCTGGAAGCTGCATTTGCGGAGACTGGGGTGAAACCTGATGTGGTGTTCAGCGGGCATGTGCACAATTACCAACGTATGGAAAAGCAGTATGCTGATGGCGATAAGGTGCTGTTTATTGTTGCAGGTGGTGGCGGTTACGATGAGCTACATCCGGTTGCGTCGGAGGATGATGATCGCTTCACCAATGATAATCCTCTGTTTAAAGATGTTGATCTGATGAACTTCTGTGATGATAAACATGGGTTTTTAAAGGTTGAAATAGAACGTACGGATAACGGCATGAAAATATGTGGCGAGTACTACAGCATTCCGCATGAAGAGGAAATCGATAGTGATGATCCTGCGGTGCTTGCGGATAGTTTTTGTATAAACTTGAATCGCTAAAAACACAGGCAGGTTTAAGTTGTTGTTCAACTATAAACCTGCCTGTTATGAATGCA
>DDAD01000060.1:0-6776 GCA_002333205.1 Pedobacter sp. UBA2067 | reverse complement strand
ATCTTAGACATTAATTACTTTTTCGCATTCTGGTTGATATACTTTGCTGGAATCGGCATGCCTTCCTTTTCTTCATTCCAGAGCAGACTAATGATCCACCACCGGTTGTCTTGTTTTATAAGTTGTATATTATTGATGCCTCTTTTAGAAGCGGGCTTTTCCATATCAATCTGGTAAACATAGCTGCTGAACACCTGGGCAAGGTTTCCAGATTCATTGACCGTTCTACCCAATTCCTTTTCTGTAAAAGCATATTTCTTGAAGGTTTCCCGATTTGATCTGACATAATCTGCAGGGCTGATCTTGTTGAGGGTAGTCCCTTGAGCGGTCTGACGAATTGCGCCCACATAAGCACCCGGATAGAACAGACTTTCAAAGCGCTTCCAATCCCTTTCTCCTGCAGGGCCAGAAATAACGCCATATAGCGCATTTACCAGCTGATCAATGCTGCTGACATCTGCTGCTGCGGCCGTATTTGATGCTGGAACAGCGAAGTTCGTATTCAGCCATGCATTCCGGATCGCAATCTGTTCTGCGTTTGGATTTGGGTTTAAAACCAGCTTAGATGACTTGCTTTTATCATCAGCGGCTGGTGGTACAATGTCAACCCCTGCATACCCGAAGAAAGTTTCATACGGGATGGATTTGTCGCCTTCAACATAGTTTGCAAAGAACTGCCTCACTTCGGGGAAGGTCAGGGAGGTGATTAGGTCAAAAAGTTCATCATCATTGAAGTATTTGTCCTTGCCATATTTAATGCCCAAATCATGTTTAAGGTTTTTGAGGCTGTAATTGCCGCCAGATAGTTTTAGCAGGTATAGATCAAGTGAGGCCGAGATTAAGGCTCCTTTTAAGTAAACATTGCTGTATTGATCCTGCCATTTGCCAGCACTTTCCTGGCTCAGCTCCGTAAATCTCAGGTTATCCTTGAAGTAGTTTTTAGAGTAGCTTAACTGCTGCGCAAGCTTCTGCAGAAATTCATTGGGGGTGTTGATACCCGCTCTTACCTGTACCAGATGGGAGTCATATTCCGTAGAGCCTTCATAAAGCCACAGGTGACGTGACATCACGGGCTTATTAAAGTCGAATTCTTTAACTTCTTTTGAGCTGATGGTTAGCGGGGTAACAATGTGAAAGAATTCGTGTGATGAGATATCAACCCAGTTGCCAATCGCTTTTTCCTGAGGCTCTTCCTTTAAGCTGTAAAAGGACGAGTAGGAGTGTTCCCAAGCTCCAGAAGTAGCAGATGGCGCTTGTTCTCCATTGAAGTAGTAAATAAAAGCATATTTATCTACCGGCAGTTTGCCGCCGAGGTGTTTGTTTGTTGCCTGCAGTAAGGTTTCGAGATTTTTGGCGATTACCGCAGATGTTGCAAGTTTATTAGGTGAATACACGGAGATTAACACGGAAGCATTACCCACTTTGATGGTGGTGGTATCCGGCATGCAGAACATAATTGGTGAATCATAAAGATGGTCTGCATTCCTGGTTTCGTAAACGTCTTCAGTGTTGCTTGTACGTGAAGGAACAAGTCCTGTGCTGCCGTAGAATCCGGCCGGTTTGGTAATGTTTAAGGTAAAAGGGAGATCTTTCTTATGCTCCAGATAGCCAAAGATTCCGCAGGTATTAAGCACGAAGTTTTTGTTGGCTTCGAAGTTAGTGCCGGCCATTGAATACACTTCATGTTTGATCTTTGAATCCCAGGTATCCTCTACATCGTATACGATTTTGCTTAGGGTATTTGCCTTCTTAATTTCCCAGCTGTTCTCAGAGGTTTGTTTTACTGCCAATGGCTGGCCTTTGGCGTTATAAGCTTTCAGGTTGCTTACGAATTTACCAAAATCGCTGTTCCGGTACGTTCCGGGTACGATCTTTGGCATGTAAAAGGTGATTTCGGATTCGCTTACTTTCGGCGTATTTAAGGTAACGCTGAGCTTATCATCTTTAACATCATTTAGGTTTAGGCTGTACTGGTAGTTGCTTTGCGCCTGAGCTATCGAGATTCCAGCAAATAGCAATGCCGAAAGTGCCGTTAGGCATTTGTTGTGCAGATTCATGTTCTTAGAANNCTTAGAAAATTTTGACTAAGGTAATAAATCGCAATACGCTTTAAAGATAAACGCCCTCAGTTTGAAGGCGTTTAAGGTATTAAAATAAAAGAAAATGGCTAGGGTTGGATACTCTTAGCATACTCCAGCAATACATTCTTGGACGCAAGGTATCTCTCATTGAACTCAATGAAGTCACCCTTTCTGGTATCATAAATGCATGCGATTGGGAGTGGTAATTTAATGGTTTTCAATGCCGCTTTTACACTATGTAAATCTGCAGCAATCTTGTGCCAAGTATCGTTGGCATGCTCGTCATAAATAATTCCTATACACATGCTGTAAAAATATCTTAAATCCCCAAAATGTTCGGGAAATGAGGATACAGATTTGTTTACAATTGCTTGTGTAATTTTTGAAGAAATGTGAATTTAAGCTACCTAGTCTTCATATTCATATTCGTCTTTCTCGAAGAAGAAGGCACCAATACAGATCACGACAGCTAAAATTGCGACTACGCCTAGACAAAGCATCAGGAGATAGTACAGGATATCTAATACAATCATAGGATTTAGGTTTAGCGATGAAGTTCATTCTTATCTTGAGCTAAATTAATCTCCGACTGTAAAGAGGCGGTTACCGCTATGTTAAGTTTAGGTGTATGTTTGATTTAACAACTGTAGGCTTGCGAAATCATCATAAAGGTCAATAATACTAAGTGAAGCCGGACTCACCTCTATGCGTTGCATCGTATCTATGGCTATTCCGGTGTAGAAAGTAATGGCTGCTTTAATGATGTCGGAGTGGCTAACAATTGCAACAGTTTCTCCTGGATGTTTCGCAGCAAGTTTTTGCATACCTCGCACGATCCTGCATTGT
Organism: Pedobacter sp. UBA2067; assembly: GCA_002333205.1. Lineage (GTDB taxonomy): Bacteria > Bacteroidota > Bacteroidia > Sphingobacteriales > Sphingobacteriaceae > Pedobacter. The sequence continues at coordinate 3,849 of DDAD01000060.1, read as the reverse complement.
GCCTCAAGCATGGTTTCTCCCGCGGGAACACGTGTTCCGCTTCGGAAAGAGTTGAAACGTGAAAATGCTGGTTCTACATCAAGTTCAGCAAAGGATCTATTTGTCCATTTGCCGAAATCCAGTTCAAGGAAGTCTGTATCAATCATACATTGTAGCTGATGCGCCGCCGCTATTGGCGATGCCGTTTCCAGGGCGCGCTCCAGCGGACTACTGTAAATAGCGTTGATATCGAATGTAGTAAGTTGAGCGGCTAATGCTGCTGCCTGCGATTTTCCCTGATCATTAAGGTGCACACCTGGATGTCTGCCGGAAAGGTGTTTACCCACTGCATCTGTTGTGGCGTGCCTTATTAGTAGAAATTTAGTCATGCTTTGTTAAACTTAATGTTCGGTTTTTTGTTTTACAAGCATTACCTAAATTGTCAATTCTGTTTACTTCAGATTAAATATATTCATTTGGAAAATACGAAAAGTCATAGCCTGAAAATTGGGGTACTCACCTTTCACCGTTGTATAAACTATGGAAGTTACTGGCAGGCAAAGGGCCTGGTTGAGGGACTTCAGAAGCGCGGACACGACGCTGTAATTCTAGATCATCAATCCAGAAGAGTGAATTTCTCAGAATGGAAGTGTGCACTTCAACCTGTTCTACCAACACATGTTCCTGCTTCGGACCACGCATTATATCGCCAGAAAGTGGAAAAGTTCTTTAAACTGTTTGACGGACTACCGCTTTCAGCGCCTTTTGACCTGAACATTCCCGCTGAAATGGAGGAGTATGANNCGGTGGTTGGTAGCGACGAGGTATGGAACCTATCACATCCATGGTACAGTTACTGCCCGTTGTTCTATGGGGATGGGCTGAAGGCAACGCGTCTAATCTCCTATGCGGCGAGTTTTGGTAATTATCAGGCTTCCTGGGGACTTGATAAAGATTGGGCGAACAAGCTTTCTCAGTTTGATCATATCGCTGTACGTGACGATAACTCGAGCACGATTATCGAGCAGGCCTTAGGGTTTAAGCCAGGTATGGTATTGGATCCATGCCTGCAGTTTCCAATTGATTATGAACGTAGAGCACTGTCGCAGTTTCAGAAACCGTATGTCGCACTTTACGGCCATAATTTTTCAGATTTCTTCATTCGGGAAGTACGAGCATGGGCAGATCGGGAGCAGCTTCCATTGGTGAGTATAGGATACCGGAACGACTGGGCTGATGAAAATTGGCTTACTGCTGATCCACACGATTTTGCGAACTTTATCGCCGGCGCTGAATCTGTGGTAACTAACTTCTTCCATGGTTGTGTATTCTCGTTGATTAACTCGAAACCCTTTGTTTGTGAAACATCTGCTTATCGCAGTATCAAGGTTCAGGGATTGATGAACAAGCTGGGTGCCGAAAAGCACCTGATCATGGATAACACCCCTTCCGATGTTTATCACGAGCGTTTATCGCAACCATTAGATCCGCAAATCCATGAGCGTATTAAGATCTTGCAAGCAGCTTCCAATGCATATTTGAATCAGGCTTTAGCGCCGAAAATCATGGAGTTATCATGAGTGAAAAGGAACACGTAAATACAACATTAGGCGGAGCGGTTGCAGCGGAAGAACATGTTCAGCATGTAAAGAATACTAACACCTTAGTACATGTGGATTCCAGCAGGAATAAACCGGCGCAAACCGAAAGGAAAGCACTGTATAGTCCAAAAGATATTGTTGATTCCGGCTTATGCATTGGCTGTGGAAGTTGTGCAGCACAGGCGCAGCTTCAGGGAACAAGCAGCAGGATGAAGTTCGATGATTATGGCTTGTATAAGCCTGAAGGTCCTTCTGAATGGTACCGAAAGCCCACCGAGCGCTTCAGTCAGACCTGTCCCTTTTCACCCAATGCTAGGAAAGAGGATGAACTTTCTGTTTCTAATTTCCCGGAAACGCAGCAGCACAGCGATACTGTGGGTCGTTTTCAAACGGCGTTCGTTGGCCACGTATNNCGCTTGCAGGGGAGTTCTGGTGGTATGGTTACCTGGGTGGCCTCAGAACTTCTGCGCAAAGGCTTGATTGACGGTGTTGCGCACGTAGTTGCCGTGAAGGACCCACAGGCTGAGGGCAGGTTCTTTAAGTACCGCATCGCTAGAAATCAAAAAGAGCTTAATGAGGGTGCAAAGTCGCGCTATTATCCAGTAGAACTGTCGGACATGCTGCGCAGCATAAAAGAAAGACCCGGGCGTTACGCGGTTGTTGCGTTGCCGTGTATGATTAAGGCAGTTCAATTGCTTCGCAAGGAGGACCCAATATTCCGTGAGCGCATCCGCTTTACGCTTGGTCTTTTTTGTGGGCACATGAAGAGCGCACATTTTGCGGAGAGCTTCGCCTGGCAGATGAAAGTGCCTTTTGAGCAGGTTAAGGAAGTAGAATACCGNNATAAATATCCGGACCGCCCGGCAAACTGGTATAATGCCATGCTTAAACTGGATAATGGACAGCAGTTCAACAAGGACTGGTGGCATTTGGCTGATGGCGACTGGGGTGCTGGTTTCTTTATGAGCAATGCTTGCAACTTCTGCGATGATGTGGTTTCAGAAACTGCAGACGTTGCTTTTGGTGATGCCTGGGTGGAGCCCTATTCTTCAGATGGTAAAGGAACGAATGTAGTGGTTGCACGTTCTGCTATTGTTAGCGGTTTGATCCTGGATGCCATATCTGAAGGAAGGCTGCAGTTGGAAGCAGTAGATGGAGCTTTTGTAGAACAAACACAGGCTGCAGGATTCAGACAGCGCAGGGAGGGTTTGGCCTACAGGCTGACATGGGCGCCAAAAGGTATTCAGCCTGAAAAACGCGTGAAACCTGATGCACAGTGACCGGAGCAATCGCGGAAGGTTATCTACCGTACCCGCTACTGGATCTCTAAATGGAGCCATAGAATGTTCTGGCTGGCACGTAAAACCGGCCTGCATGGAATATACTTGTCCTGGGCGCGCTATGCAGCATCATACTATCATGGCATAGCCTATCATAAAGGGGATTTTGCTGAAATGAAGAAACGCTATATTGAATTTAAGAAATAGCTTTATTAATGTCTTTCTAAGAAGTAGCCGGAGATTGTAGCATCCTGGCTACTTCCTCAATTACCTTTTTCCAGTCCCCTTGCTGTTCCTGGCGAAAGAGTCGCATGGAGGGATACCATGGACTATCGCTGCGCTTGTCCATCCATCTCCAGTCTGCCTGATCGTGTAAGATGGTCCAAACTGGCACGTTCATAGCGCCTGCTAAATGGGCAGGCATAGAGTCAGCGCTGATCATGAGGTCTAAACCCCGGATTACCCTGGCATAGTTATGTAGATCGAATGCTCCTGGGTGAATGCCAAATCCTTCGCGCCAGCCTGCTTCTTCGGCATTGGCTTGGAGGATGTATAGATTTATATTTTTTAGTTCCGCTAATGGTGCGAGTGCTTCGAAAGGAATGCAGCGGGCCTGGTTGCAGTTTCCGGATTGCCAAACTAAGCCAACGTTNNGATCGTGTCTACCGTTGTGCGGAATATAAACGGCAATTCCATTACTTCAAGGTCTACATCATAGTCCACGTCAGGCTGGCCATCGTGCAAGGGCAGCAGCTGATCGATTTCAGGAATTGTTTTCAGGAGTTCTATTAATGGTTCCTGAGCCCATACGATCACTTCTTTAGCAATCTGTTTTAATTTAGGGATATACCGGATGAATTGAATGGTGTCACCAAGCCCATGGTAACAACGAACCAGCACCCTTTTTCCAGCAAGTGGTCGGCCGTCCCATACACATTGATAGTGTCTTGGCAGGCGAGGGGCTCGATTAACCCCCCCCGCACGAACCT
>DDAD01000063.1 GCA_002333205.1 Pedobacter sp. UBA2067 | reverse complement strand
GCTTGGTGAAGTACTCGCGAAACACCATAAAAACCAGATCCGGATTGCGGAAACGGAAAAAAATCCACACGTAACGTTCTTCTTTTCAGGCGGCCGTGAGCAGGTTTTTGAAAATGAAAAACGCATCATGATCCCTTCGCCAAAGGTTGCTACTTACGACCTGCAGCCGGAGATGAGTGCGCAAGGTATTACAGATGCAATTACGGAAGAGCTGGAAAAAGGTTGGGCAGACTTCATCTGTTTAAACTTTGCCAATCCGGACATGGTAGGTCATACCGGCGTATTCGAAGCAGTGGTAAAAGCTGTAGAAACCGCTGATCGCTGTGCTGAGGCTGTAGTGAAGAAAGGTCTGGAAAACGGATACTCGTTCATCCTGCTAGCTGATCACGGAAACAGCGAGTATATGATGAATGATGATGGCTCTGTAAATACAGCACATACCACCAACCTGGTGCCGTGTATATTGATTGACAATGATTATAAATCGATCAAAGATGGAAAGCTAGGCGATGTTGCACCAACGATCTTGAAAATTATGGGCATTGAACCGCCTGCAATCATGACTGGAAACGTTTTGGTGTAATGAGGAAGTATGCGCTTCTGTTTGTTGGCTTTTTGATGTCCTGCGGAACACCTGAGCAGGAACAACGCAGCACCAAGCTGGAATACTTTGATCTAAAAGGGTATTTCAGCAAAGAAGCAACTTCGCTAAACCGAAGTGCAGCGCTGGTAAACAAAACTGTTGTTGTGAATGACAGCACTGAAGAAAAGCAGGTAAAAATTACCAACTGGGAAAAGGAACTTTCCGCATTTGTAGATGCAGACATCAATAAAGCAGCATGGAAAGGCGCATTTCAAAGTCGTACTACCGAAGCTGGACTGCAGTACACCTCCACAAGTGAGAAGGTTCCCGTTAAGCGCTTGCAAATTTTCAAAAGAAATGGAAAGATATCAGGTATCTTAATTGTACTGGAGAACAGCAATTACTTATATCGTTCTACAGATACACTGCGCTACTATCCCGATAGCCTCTATCAAATTCAAAAATCGCAGCAAATTAAGCTGATGTCGCCCAAACGATACAAGATTACAGGAAGATTTTAAAACCAGAGCCGTGTTTATCACACGGCTCTTTTTATTTTACTTCCACTCGAATCTGTATATCTTAAACAGGAATAACAAATGGAAAGTGTATAGCCAGTTTAGAATTAACTGCTAAACACGTACAGCTGTATCAGGATAGGACAGCTTCGGACCTAACGCACACCTGACCCACACCTAACGCACACTAAACGCACACCAAGCGCACACTGCATGTGTGTTAGGTCTGCGCTTGGTCTATGTCTGGTGTGTCTATGGTCTGAGTTTGTCCTAAACCCGTCTCGCACCAGCATGAGGCATAAAAAAAGGCTACCCTTACGGGCAGCCTCAAGATAAAATGGGAAAGTTCTTATTATTTCAAGCTGGCAATCTGTGCCTTAACATACTTGGTCAAATCAATAATGTCTTTACGTTGTGGCTGTAGTACCAGAATTTTCTGGAAATCAGAGATGGCATGATTGAACAAGGTGTTGCAAGCAGCTTTATCGGCCGACTTCTTAATCTTGAAAGATTTAAAAATCGCATAATCTTTGTAAGCGATACCGCGGTTCTGCAGCAATTGAACATCTTCCTCGCCGTTAAGTTCAAGCGCCTTGCTGAAATCTTTAATAGCAGAAAGGTAGAAGTTATCACGCATGGTGTTTAGCGACTCTTTAGGATCGTTGGCGATGTTCAACCTGCCTTTGCCTCTGTAGTAATATGCAGAATTATCAGTAGGCTTCAATGCGATCAGCTTGCTGTAAGCTGTAATTGATTTTTCGTACTCTTTGCATTGGAAATAAGCGTAACCCAGTAAACGGGAAACATTCGGATTATCAGGACTTTTCGCTTCAGCTTTTTCAAGATGAGCAATCGCGCCCTTAAAATCATTCTTCATCATGAGCTGCATCCCCAGGTTGTAGTAACCTCCACCCTGACCAAAACTATTAACGGCAGCACTAAGAAATAAAATGATTAAGGTGTGTTTAAGATATTTCATTAATTATAAATAAAGATAAATTGGAACGCTAAGCAAGGAAATGTTTCCCCTTGGTGGCAATATTACACTTAACGCTTAATATTTCAAAATATGTTAAATTTGGAATAATTTTTAGAATTCGGACTTTTTAACAGACTATCGGTTTTAATGTTCTTTGGCATAAGAGTTGAATTTAATGTTCCTACTACAAAATCTAATATTATCAAACGACACACTGTCATACTGTCGTTTTTAAAAAAGGCCTAATTTAATGAGTATAAAAGATCAATTTGATTTTAGTAATGCACTTCCAATTATAAATGAGGACACAGAGTTTTTTCCTTTAATGTCCCAGCAGGACGAAGATGATATGAACGGCGAAGATACGCCTGAAGTGTTGTCCATATTACCGTTGCGGAATACCGTTCTTTTTCCGGGAGTGGTTATACCGATAACTGTTGGACGGGATAAATCAATCAGGTTAATTAAGGAAGCATATAAAGGTGACCGGATTATTGGCGTTGTCTCTCAAAAAGATGTATCCATCGAAGATCCTACATTTGAACAACTTAACAGCGTAGGTACGGTGGCGCACATCATCAAGCTCATACAGATGCCTGATGGTAATACCACCGTGATCATTCAAGGTAAACAGCGCTTTAACCTGGAAGAGCTGGTACAATCCGAGCCTTACATCAAGGTTAAGGTAACCAAATTTGTAGAAGCCAAACACAAAAAAGATAAGGAATTTAAAGCCTTGATCGCCTCGGTCCGTGAGATGTCGGCACAGATCATTCAGCTTTCACCAAATATTCCGAGCGAAGCCGGACTGGCGCTGAAAAATATCGAAAGCACAGCGTTCCTAATCAATTTCATCTCTTCGAATATGAATGCCGAAATGGCCGACAAGCAGAAAATGCTTGAAATGGCCAACTTACGCGATCGCGCAGAGAAAGTGATGGAATTGCTTACCCTTGAGCTGCAAATGCTGGAACTTAAAAACCAGATACAGTCGAAGGTACGTACCGACCTTGATAAACAACAACGGGACTATTTCCTGAGCCAGCAACTGAAAACCATTCAGGAAGAATTGGGCGGTAACTCCACTGACTTGGAGTATAATGCGCTCGAGGCTCGTGGTAACAAGAAAAAATGGACCGCAGCTGTTAAAGAACACTTCAACAAAGAGCTGGAAAAATTGGGTAGAATGAATCCGGCGGCTCCAGATTATTCCATCCAGATGAACTATCTGGAATTATTACTGGATCTGCCCTGGAATGAATTTACCAAAGATAATTTCGACTTAAAACGTGCGCAACGTGTGCTTGATAAAGATCACTTCGGTCTGGAGAAGGTTAAACAGCGCATTATAGAATATCTTGCCGTATTGAAGTTAAAGCGCAACATGAAGGCGCCGATCATCTGCTTGGTAGGTCCTCCGGGAGTTGGTAAAACTTCTTTAGGTAAATCCATCGCAAAAGCACTTAACCGCAAATACGTTAGAATTGCATTAGGTGGTGTGAGAGATGAGGCCGAAATACGCGGACATCGTAAGACATACATTGGTGCAATGCCTGGTCGTATTATCCAGTCGCTTAAAAAAGCTGGTGCTGCAAATCCCGTGTTTGTATTGGATGAGATTGACAAAGTGGGTTCAGACCATCGCGGAGATCCATCTTCTGCCCTACTGGAGGTTTTAGATCCTGAACAAAACAACGCCTTTAATGATCACTATGTAGAAGCAGATTACGATCTTTCCAACGTACTGTTCATTGCTACTGCAAACTCACTGAACACCATCCAGCCAGCGCTTTTAGACCGGATGGAGATCATTGAGGTTAATGGCTACACCATAGAGGAGAAAATCGAGATTGCCCGCAAGTATTTGTTACCAAAGCAAAAGGAACAACATGGCGTTAAGAGTAAAGACATTGTGCTGAAGCCGGGCTTGATTGAGAAGGTTATTGAGGATTATACCAGGGAATCTGGTGTACGTTCACTTGAAAAAAAGATCGGTTCCCTTGTTCGTGGTGTTGCCACGAAAATTGCAATGGAAGAAACCTATGAACCTACACTGAACAGTGAAGATGTGGAACGTATTTTAGGTGCACCGGTTTTCGATAAGGATCTTTATGAAGGTAATGAGGTTGCCGGTGTTGTTACCGGTCTGGCCTGGACTTCCGTTGGTGGAGACATCCTGTTCATAGAAGCGAGTTTGAGCCCTGGTAAAGGTAAGTTAACCCTAACCGGTAACCTTGGAGATGTAATGAAAGAGTCGGCAGTGATTGCCTTGGCTTACCTTCGTGCACATGCTGAACAGTTTGGAATTGAATATGAGTTATTTGATCATTTTGATGTCCATGTACACGTACCGGCAGGTGCAACGCCAAAAGATGGCCCATCCGCAGGTATCACCATGTTAACGGCATTGACTTCAGCTTTCACTCAAAGGAAGGTTAAACCGAACCTGGCAATGACCGGTGAGATTACCTTAAGAGGTAAAGTATTGCCGGTTGGTGGCATCAAGGAAAAAATCCTTGCGGCAAAACGTGCGAACATCAAGGATATTATCCTTTGCAAATCGAACAAGAAAGACATTCTGGAGATAAAGGAGAGCTATGTTAAAGACCTTAAGTTCCATTATGTTACCGAAATGCGCGAGGTGATCGAACTGGCACTTACTGCCGAAAAGGTGAAGAATCCACAGGACTTAACCGTGAAAAGCAAAAAACAAGATTAATATCAGCATACAAAGAACTAAATTAACCCGGATTTAAATCCGGGTTTTTCATTTTATGGCAAAAAGCAAGTTTCTGGCATTTACAGTTGGTATCTTCCTCTTCGGTTTACAGGTAAGTGCACAGCAATACAAACACGAAGTTGGGTTTCAAAGCGATAACGATTCCTATCTTGCGCAAGGATCGGACAGGTACTATACTAACGGGTTATTCCTTCATTATCGATTCGCAACGGATCAGCAGAAGCTCAAACCAGGTTTAGAGAAGAAGGTGATCGAGATATCTGCAGGACAGATGATATTCAACCCGCGCTCAGGTTACCGCCCGGACCCCGGTACTCAAGACCGTCCATTTGCAGGATACCTTTACCTTGGTGCTGCGCTGAGTTGGTTTCACAGCGATGNNAAACGGACTTCAGTTTTGAAGGTTATGCAAATGCAGGTACAACATTTAGCGGTGCTGGTGCGGGTGTGCTTTTCAGAGCAGGAAATATGGAACAACTATTTAGCTCTGCAAGTTATGACGCCCGTGTGGGAACAGCTGCCAGCGCTGATGCAGGCCAACGTCATGAACTTTTCTTTTATGCTAAACCACAGCTGAACTTTGTAGCCTATGATGCCACTGTACAGGGAAGTATGTTTTCGAACAATAGTCCGATTACATTTGGGGTAAAACCTTTAGTATTCGCCCAACATATTGGGGTGAATTATAGCACTGGCAGACTTACGCTCGACTTCAAAGCCATCTTTAAAACAAAGGAGATTAAGAGTAGTGCTTCTGCACACCAATTCGGAAGCATAACGGTGAACTACCGCTTTAACTAAGGCTGAGCAATAAAGATTGCCTTGGGCCTACAGCGTATAATGTTAATATAAACGTGGTCGTTTACGCATTTCCTTCTTAAGCGCTGTTGACTGTTTATTTTCAAGTCGTTTCCGGATAACCGCTTTCGGCACTTTAGTAGGCTTCCTTGGCTTTTCAACTTTAAGCGCATTGGCAATAAGGAGCTGAAGCTTTTCAATTGCTGTTTCTTTATTGGCCAGCTGACTGCGATCCTCCTGCGCCACAACATGCAGGTTACCGCCATTATCCAGACGATGTGCAAGTTTGCTCATCAACAATGCCTTCTCATCCGCTGCTAAAAATTCAGCGTCAGGGATGTTCAGAATGACCTCGACCTTACTGGAAACCTTGTTTACATGCTGTCCACCCTTCCCTCCGCTTCTGGAAGTCTTAAAAGTTACGTGTTCTAAAAGCCGCTGTCTATCAGGATTCATTGGGTAAAATTAAGTTTTCTTCAACAATTTAGACCGGAAATTGAGCAAAAGCGTAACTTTGCAGCAATGAGAAAAAATCTGGTTGTAGCGATTGATGGATATTCATCCTGCGGTAAAAGTACATTGGCAAAAGCATTAGCAAAGAAACTTGGATTGATCTATGTTGACAGTGGTGCGATGTACCGTGCTGTAACGCTCTACTTTCTCAGAAACAATATTGACGTAAATGACCCGGCAGCGGTTAACGAAGCGTTAAAGCACATCGAATTGAACTTTCATTCCAGAGATTATGAATCGCACATTTCATTAAATGGCGAAGAAGTGTCTGAAGAAATCAGGCTGATGCCGGTTTCTGAGCGTGTGAGTGAAGTCTCTGCAAACAAAAGCGTACGTGTGGAAATGGTCAGACAGCAGCAACGTATGGGGCAATCGAAGAACATTGTGATGGATGGACGGGATATTGGTACCGCCGTATTCGTGGATGNNCCAGGTAAAGTTGTTTATGACTGCAGATCCAAAGATCCGTGCCGAAAGGCGCTTTAATGAGCTAAAAGCAAAAGGAAACACCGATTTGACGCTGGAAGATGTGTTTGAAAATATTGCGCACCGTGACTATGCAGACACCACACGTAAGGAAAGTCCGCTGGTTAGAGCTGAAGATGCAATCATTCTTGACAACACCGAGCTGTCTGAACAGGAGCAACTGGACTTTGCGATTAGTAAAGTTCAACCCTTCCTGGTAGAACAAGCTTAGAAGCGGTAAAATTTCAGGCATTTTCGTCACATATTCCACATCTGATGTTAATTGTTAATAAGTTCTAAATCAAGAACTTTATTATATTTTCTTTCATTAAAAATAATTATTTCTATCTTTGTAGTCCCTCACGGGAAAAGGAGATTAAATTTTTAATGGCAAAAAAACAAGTAGCAGAAAAAGAACTAGAGGCTAAAAAAGCCGAATTCCAAGGCGCAGACGCTCGTCTGTCCGAGAAAGAAAACATTGAATCAGAAGCTGATACAGTGTCGATCGAAGCGATCAAATCATCATTAGCGACTCCAGATCAAGATTTTGACTGGGATGCAGACGACAAAGCATTCGGTAATTACACAGAAGAAGACCGTCAAAAGTTTGAAAGCATGTATACCGATACTTTTAATCAAATCAATCAAGGTGAGATTATCAGTGGGATTGTTGTATCTATCAACAACAAGGACGTAGTATTAAACGTAGGATTTAAATCTGACGGTTTAGTATCAAGCTCTGAATTCCGTGATATGCCGGATTTAAAAATTGGCGATACAGTTGACGTTTTCGTGGAAGCCCCTGAAGATGCGAACGGCCAGTTAATTTTATCTCGTAAAAGAGCTAAAACTCAACGTTCATGGGAATCTATTAATGAAGCGCTTGAAAACGACAGAATTATCAACGGATTTGTTAAAAGCCGTACAAAAGGTGGTCTTATCGTTGACATCATGGGTGTTGAAGCCTTCTTACCAGGATCTCAGATTGACATCAAACCTATCCGTGATTACGATATCTACGTAGGTAAGACAATGGAATTCAAAGTTGTTAAAATCAACCATGAATTTAAAAACGTTGTAGTTTCGCACAAAATCCTGATTGAGGACGATTTAGAAAGTCAAAAAGTTGAAATCGTTTCTAAACTTGAAAAAGGTCAGGTATTGGAAGGAACTGTTAAAAACATTACTGACTTCGGTGTATTCATCGACTTAGGTGGTGTAGACGGTTTACTACACATTACTGATATTTCTTGGGGCCGCATAGAGCATCCGAAAGAAGTATTAAGTTTAGACGAGAAGATCAATGTTGTTGTTCTTGACTTTGATGACGAGAAAAAACGTATTGCTTTAGGTCTTAAACAATTAACTCCACACCCTTGGGAAAGCCTTGACACTAACTTAACTGTTGGTTCAAAAGTTAAAGGTAAAATCGTTACTGTTGCAGATTACGGTGCTTTCTTAGAGATCATCCCTGGTGTTGAAGGATTGATTCACGTGTCAGAAATGTCATGGTCTCAAAACCTACGCAGCCCTCAGGAGTTCTTGAAAGTTGGTGACGAAATCGAGGCTGAAGTACTTACTTTAGACCGCGACGAGCGTAAAATGAGCTTAGGTATCAAACAATTAACTCAAGATCCTTGGCAAAATGTGGCTGAAAGATATCCAATTGGCAGCAAACACACAGCAGTAGTTAAAAACATGACTAACTTCGGTGTATTCGTTGAAATTGAAGAAGGTATCGACGGTTTAATTCACATCTCTGATCTTTCATGGTCTAAAAAAGTTAACCACCCTAACGAATTCACTAAAGTTGGTGATACATTAGACGTAGTTGTTCTTGAACTAGACGTAGAAAGCCGTAAATTAAGCTTAGGTCANNACCCTTGATTCAGTTCACCAGGGTACAGTTGTGAAAGTAACTGATAAAGGTGCTGTTATTGCTTTACCTTACGGTGTTGAAGGTTTCGTACCTACAAAACACATGGCTAAAGAAGACGGTACTACTATCAAAGCTGAAGAAACCAATGATTTCAAAATCATTGAGTTTAACAAAGACGCTAAACGTATCGTTGTATCTCACGCCCGTATCTGGGAAGAGGCTAAAGCTGAAGCAGTTGCTGAAGAAAGAGCTACCAAGAAAAAAGAAGCTAAAGCTTCTAATACAGCAGTAAAGAAAGTTAAAGATTCTGTTGAGAAATCAACTTTAGGAGATTTAGATGTTCTTGCTCAATTGAAACAACAAATGGAAGGTGAAGAGAACAAAAACAAACAATAAGTTCTCCTAATCTCTAAATAGAAAAAGCTATCCAAATGGATAGCTTTTTTTATGCCTGTTACTTCCGCTTAGCTCCTGCCAAATGAACTTCTCTTAGATATCAGCTTCTAGTAGAAATAGTAGCTCTGAAGGCCTCTAAACTTCTCGTAGTTGCTGGTGTTCCTGAAGAAGGTTTGATAGCCCACACTGGCCTCTGTGGTGCCGCTGGTGTTGGTATAATTAAGTTTGGATGTTGTTGCATCATGACTAATTCCTAACCGGAATTTCTCACCGGATCTGCGGCTACCCAGATCAACAATAAACGACAATACAATTGCGTCTGGACTACCCTGCCCTGCTGTCCTNNGTCCTGTACCAAAGTCCTGTATTCAGGTTACGGTATTTAACCTGCGCACCAAAAGTAGCTGAGCTTAGCTTCTGCTGCTTGTGGTAGATTACAGAGGGAATTAGAAATGCACCATCGTAATTGGAATAGCCTGCGTTATAAACCAATGGGATCCTATAACTGGCGTTTACCGTCATACGTATCGGCAACTTCGCTTCAGCACCACTGAACGACTCATTAGGTTGATTGATGTGGAAGAATGAAGCACCCAGCATCATCGATTTATAAACGATATTGGTACCTCCTGCTGCATCAAAGAAAAACTTATTCGAAACATCTGGTAACTCTGCTGCCGAGATACTGCCCGGAATATAGCCGAGTCGANNTCTATCTGATCGGCAAATACGAGTTTGCTCCAGGTAACGGACCTGTTCGTGAAACCAGCCTGAATGCCGAAAGAGGCGATGAAGTCATCTCCTCCTACACTGTAGGAATAAGTTGCAGCAACGTTGTTCTTCACCAGGTAGGCCGTACCCTCGCTACTTCTGTTAAATAGCAAGCCTATACCACCACCGAAGTCAGGGATGTTAAGGTCGGCTGAAGCCGTCATGTAATTCAGATTTTGTGACATGCCGGTAAACTGATTTCTATAAATCAGGTTTAGCCGCAGGTCGCCTTCAAACTGCCCTGTAAGCGCAGGATTGAGGTAAATAGGTGAGTTGAAAAACTGGGAATATATATGATCCTGCGCAGCGGCTTCCATTGAAAGCACGGTTAAACAAGCCATCAAGATCCGATTGAGATTCCTTTTCATTTATTATCTAATTAAATTAATTGAACCAGTCCGCTTAGGGGTAGATCCGTCGTAACTCATGCCTTTCCATGGCATCTTATTGATAAATTCTGCATCGATTTTCCAGAAGTAGGTACCTTGTGGTACAAGAATAGACTTAAATGTGCCATCCCAGCCTTCTACCGGTCTGCCGTCTTCGAGCTTATCTGTTTGCCACAGCAGCTCACCCCATTTATTGAAAATGCTTAGCCTGTAGGAAGCCAGNNTATCCTTTTGCCTTGAACGTCCGTAATTCTTCAGTACCGCTGTTCGGCATGAAAGCATTTGGCACATACAGGTAACCCGGTACGCCGACGATTTTTACTGTTTTGCTAATCTCTGTTGAACAGTTGAACTGGTTGCTAACGCGTAGGGTCACTGTATAGCTACCGGTGTCTGGATAGGTGTGTTTGGGACTTCTGGCTGTAGATGTTGTTCCATCTCCGAAATCCCAGCTCCAGCTTTCGGGATTATTCTCGCTCTCATCTTCAAACTGGAAGGTGTAATTTGGAATATTAATGGTTGTTCCCGGAAGTACTTTAAACTTAGCCTGTGGTGGTGGAATGATGTGGATGTACTGATTAAACACCCTGGTGTTGGTACAGCCAAGGGAATTGACTGCGGTAAGCGTTACAGTGTAAAACTCCTGGTCGCCAGTATATACATGCTCAGGTTCAAATTCGGTAGAGGTTGTACCGTCTCCGAAGTCCCATACGTAAGATATTCCACCAGCGCTTTGGTTTTTGAACTTAACGTTTAAGCCTGGGCAGCCCTGTACCTGATCTGCAGCGATCTGCAGCATTGGCTGATCGTAAACTGTGATGGTTTCTGTTGTGGTGGTGTCTGAACAGCCGTTAGATGCGGTAAGTGTCACCACGTACACGCCACCTTTGGTGAAGGTATGCGTAACGGTTTCTGGAGCACTGCGCGTAGGGCCTGTTTTGGTGCCATCGCCAAAGTCGTACACAAAAGAAGTCGCACCACTTGAGTTATTAAAGAAGTTTACCGTAAATGGTGCACAGCCTGCAAGTTCATTACTGTTCACAACCAGTTCTGGTAAAATGGTGTTTGGGGAAACTCTTATTGTATATCTTGCCGGCGCGCTTCTTCCGCAGCTGTTTTCCGTGATCATGGTAACTACGAAGTCTTTAATGGTGCCCGAAACGAAAGTATGTGTTACCGGCGAATTATCGGGNNTCGGTCTTCTGTACCGGCGGCGTTCCGTCCCCGAAATCAAAATAGTAGGTGTTGCCCGTACCAGGTGAGGTGTTACTGAAGGTAACGATCATTGGAGAACAGCCCGTGGTTTTACTTGGAGAGAATACTGCCAAAGGTAGCGCCTTCACCAGCACGGTCGAAGTAAAGGTATTATCACCGCAGGAAGTCTTCACGGTAAGTTTTACCGTATAGGTTGTATCCCGTCCTGCCGGGTGAACAGGATAACTCTGCGGTACTGGGTTCGCCACGTTCGACTTTACGCCGTTACCGAAGTCCCATTCAAAGGTTGAACCTGTGAGTGCTGGCGTAGTGTTCTTAAAGGTTACCTGTGCCGGACCACAGGATTCGGTAAGCGTTTGCATGAAGGATGCGGCAACCCGTTGTTGTGTATTGAATACATGGGAAGTGCTGTCGGTAGAACAACCAAAGCGGCTGCTGACCACCAGTTTTATGATAATAAAAGTATTATCGGTGCTGATTGTATAGTTTGGAAAGGTGATGCCTGTTCCAATTAGAACATCGTTTGCATACCAGGAATATACATCATTGCGATCAGGGAAAGCCTGGGCTACAACATTCTGCGCATTGATCAGGAATGGTGCACAGCCTTTATCAGATACGAAGGTGAACCTGGCCGTAGGTTTTGGATTTACCGTCACCGTAATTGCATTACTAGTGCTTTGAAAGGGACCTGAACAGATGTTTGTACTTACCAGTCGTCTGTACATGGTGGTAGCGGTAAGCACACCTGGCTGGTATGTTGGAAGTACCGCTGCTGTAATGTTGGTCCAGGTTTTTCCACCATCTATGGATGATTGCCATTGGTAATTATAGTTCCCGTCACCACCGGTCGGCACAGCACCTGTTAACTGCAGTGGTGCAAAGCCTTCGCATACTGCAGGCACTTCGGTGAGAATGTTGTTTGCTAAAGCTGGCAAGGCAGTTATGGTAACCACTTCGCTGACCGACGAACAGTTCCCACCTGTTACGGTACGTCTGANNGCTTAAGATCTTTCAGGTTCTGATTTGGAATAGCGGTCCAGGTAGCTCCATTGTCCACGCTACGTTCCCATACATACCGGTAACCAGCGCCTAATGATGAAAGGTCGTTTCCGGTAATCGTGATTTCTTGTCCGCTGCAGATGGTGGCTGTGGCGGTGGTAATTTCATTGTTAATGTTCCCGATTGTAGCTCTTAAGGTGAATGGAACCCCAGGACAACCATTGTTATATGGTGTGATGGTATAGGTTACTACAGCATCCACATTTGCGTTTGCACTTACCAACACATCGTTGATCACGTTCCCACTGCCAGAAGTAAAACCTGTAACGCTCGCCGGACCAGTGGCGGTCCAGGTGTAGGTAGTTCCAGGCAAGTTGGAGGTGATGGTATAGTTCAATGGGGCATTGTTGCAGTTTGCTATAGTTGCGGCGCTGGTGATCGTTGCTTTTGGCTTGATGATCACAGTGACACGACGCTCAATAACTGCACAAGGTGCTGCCAGCGTTGTTGTAGCGCGTAGGATCAGTTCCACCCTGCCTGCAGCACGTTCTGCAGCTGTTGGAATGTAATCTGTAATCAGTGCATTTCTTCCTGCACTGAAGGTTCCATTACCACCTACCCAGGTACGGGTGCTCACATCGCCTGTAATCACGGCGTTTAAAGCAATAGGATCATCGTAACAGATGGAATCTACTGCCTGAATCTCGATTGTAGGTGATGGGATGAAAGAGATGGTCTGTGTACTGGTCACAGATCCGCAGCTGTTTTTATGTGTTACAGATATGGTATAGGTTTTATACTCCAGGAACTTGATGTTAGGAAACTTGGTATTAGCCGTGGAAGCATCAAACTCGTAGTTACCCCCAGTTACGGTCCAGGTATAAGTATCTTCAAGCTCCTGCTGTGTTCCGGAAAACTTGGTGAGTGTAGGGCCGGTAAAGCAGTCGCAGAATTTATAGGTTCCCAGGCTGCAGAGCTGAACATCCGGAGAAAGCGTGGCAACAGGGTTGCTGTTCACGACAATGGTCTGCTCCTCTGTAGCAACCTCTCCGCAGGACGCGGTTAGGGCAATAAGTTTCACTTTGTATATTCCAGGTGTGGTAAAACTAAACTCTGGATTTCTACTGGTCGCAGAAGTGTTGTTCAGGTAAGTTACTGGTCCGCCGGTTACCACCCACCTGAAGGTGTTGTTCGTGTTGCAGTTTTCATCAATGATGGAGGTATTTGTTGGCCTAAATACTGCAGGTGCACAGCCCGTGGCGCCAACATTTCCATTGAAGTTAAAGCTTGGTTGCGGCGGGTTCTGCACGCAGATGGTGCGAATATCTTCGCTTGGATCGCAAAGTGCAACATCATTAGCCACAACCAAACGAACGGTATGGATACCTGGTGTGCTGAAACCTGGAAAAACAAAGGATTCTTTGTTTGACACCAGTACACCGTCTACCCACCATTCATAGACCATTGCCGAAGAGCAGTTTGCATTGGTGCCATTGATGGTTTTGTTACTAAGCAACACCGGGGTGTTAATGCAAGCTGCAGTGGCAGNNCCGCATGAGGAGTTTTTGTAATTGTGCACTAAAATTCCGTTTGCGCGCATGATCTCGGCATGGGTGTAGTTGTCTTCTTTCTTATCACCCCAGGTTACCTTGTATATTGAACCTGGATAGTTATTCTGGATACCATTTTCACCATTAATCCCAACTGCAAAGCTGATGTCTACGCCATTTCCGGTAGCAGGATCTATACAGCCGATTGCGGTTTCACCACCTACGTTAACTCGGGAGGGCTGATTCAGCAGGAGGTATGATCTGTTTGACTTGATAATTTGTCCGCCTTCGCTACGCTCAGAGCTCACGCGAACGGTATAATACGCACGATTGATGTTGGTGAGGTTATACCCAACTGCACTGCGCGCGATGGTTTGGGTTTCCCCGCTGACTTCATTCTTGATGGTAAGAACCTGGCTTGCCGGCGCGTTTGCGGCACTTTCCAGGGTGATGGATTTACGATCTCCGATTGCACTACCACACCAGCCGAATGCATCTTTATCTAATGTGAGGTTCGCATTTGCGGTTACGCCCGCTACCGGCCCCTGACTGGCAATGATCTGAAAAGCTGTTGTGAATTCATGAACGACAACCGGGCTGCTGCTTTTAATCCTAAGCCGGTAAGCATTTCCGGCGACTACATCGGCAGGAATTAAACCGTTAATAAATCTGGAGAAGAATCCGGTATACGAACCAATCAGCCGTTCGTTAGTGAAATTACCAGCTGCATCTGAGAGAAATAAGGTGAATACATTATTTGCAGCGAAGTTATTGCTGGTTTGCGAGAGTGGATTGGGAACGGTAATGCTGCTGCCTCTGCCATAAGGTCCAGGATCTACTTGTTCACTATTAAGCTGAGCCATTCCCAGTATGGGAAAAAAGCATAACAATAGAATTACTAATGCGGGTATTTTTTTCCTCATATTGGGTAGCAAAATTACATACAATATTGACAATATAACAACAACAGCAACTTTATTGTTGGACGTATCTGATTTAATTGTAATATTTTTGTCTTTATAAATATTGCGGTTTTAAGAAGAAATTAGTGATATTGGATTGTAAATGACTATATTAATTCACAGAACAGTTGAATACACGCTCGGCAGGCGCCTTTTGGGTGTCTTAAACTTCAATAATCTTGATGAATACTGTCAGCAGCAACCAACATGGCATAGTTTTTATAAAGAGGGCCTCAAAATTGAAGTTTTTTGTGTAGTTGGGCATAAAAAAGCCCCACCAGATGGTGAGGCTCCTTGTAAGATTATGTTTTCTAGCTATGTATTGATCGCTTTAACACCTGGCAGTTCTTTGCCTTCCATGTATTCCAGAAGCGCACCGCCACCGGTTGATACAAAGCTAACCTGATCTTCAAGGCCGAACTTCGCAATCGCAGCAGCTGAGTCTCCGCCACCAATAAGTGAGAATGCAGCATTTTCCTTGGTTGCAGCAACGACTGCATCCGCGATAGCACGTGTTCCCACAGCGAAGTTTTCCATCTCAAATACACCCATTGGACCGTTCCATAGCAGCGTCTTTGAGTTCTTGATGGTTTCGGTGAATAATGCCACGCTCTTAGGACCAATATCAAGTCCCATCCAGTCTGCAGGGATTTGTCCTGAATCCACAGTATCTTTTTGTGCATTGTTATCGAACTTATCAGCAATCACCGTATCAACTGGAAGGATTAGGTTAACACCTTTGCTTTTTGCTTTTTCCAAAAGCTCCAAACAAAGCGGCATCAGGTCTTCTTCCAATAACGAAGTCCCAATTTCTCCACCTTGTGCTTTTGCGAAGGTATATGCCATACCACCACCTATAATTAGGTTGTCAACTTTGTTTAGAAGGCTTTCAATAAGTAAAATCTTGTCAGACACCTTTGCACCACCCATTATCGCGGTGAATGGTTTATCCGCACCTTCATTAACTTTCTCGGCATTTTTAAGCTCTTCCGCCATTAAATAACCAAAGTATTTTTCTGTTGGGAAGAACTCCGCTACGATTGCTGTAGAAGCATGCGCACGGTGGGCAGTACCAAAAGCATCATTCACGTACACGTTTCCAAGTTTGGCAAGCTTTTCAGCAAAGGCACGATCACCTTTTTCCTCTTCTTTGTAAAACCTAAGGTTCTCCAAAAGCAATACCTGACCCGGCGTTAAATTAGCCGCCTTGTTTACAGCTTGTTCACCAATACAATCATCTGCAAAATTAACTTCGATATCAAGCATTCTGGAAAGGTCTCCCAAGATGTGTTTAAGGGAATATTTCTCCTCAGGTCCACCTTTCGGGCGACCTAAGTGCGACATCAAAATCACCGCACCACCATCCTTGATAATCTTATTGATGGTTGGTAAAGCAGCACGCATTCTCTTATCGTCTGTAATGTTGTAGTCCTTATCTAAAGGAACATTAAAATCGACCCTTACAAGTGCCTTTTTATCCTTAAAATTACATTGATCTACTGTATTCATATGTTGTTTGTTTAGTTGTAGTGACATATTAAAATGGCCTCCAATTCCGGAGACTTCATATTCTTCTGAGAGGATCTGGAAGTTCAGCTTGCGGTAAAACCCAAGTGCTGAACTCCTGGCGTTGCACCAAATATAAGCAGCACCCCGCTTTTTCAATTCATCTATTGCAAACTTTATTACTGCGGAACCATATCCTTTACCCACTTGTTCAGGTTCTGTCGCCATTCCCCTCAACCGATATCCGCCCTCACCCATCTCCGGATAATCTTCCTCAAAAAACGTGGCGATGGATACAAGTTGATCTTCCAAAAAATAACCAAGGTGAAAGCCCGCCGCATCTGTCGCAAGACGACATTGTTCTAATGACAAATGCTTGCGCAGAACTTTGTTTCTTAACGGCAGTGTTTGGTCAGCGTTGATAAACTTTATCATGATCTTCGATTTTCTGGATGAGATCCACCAGTCTGGAGGAATAGCCAGACTCATTATCATACCATCCAACAACCTTTACCAGGTCACCTACAATAGAGGTTAATTGTGCGTCGAAGATACAGGAGTGCGTATTATCCAGAATATCAACAGATACAATTGGATCCTCTGTGTATTCGATAATATGCTTCAACTCATTGTTTGCAGCCTGTTTAAAGGCATCGTTTATTGCCTCAATGCTGGTCGGATTTTTTAGTATGCAGGTAAGATCTGTCAGTGAACCATTTAAAACAGGCACACGGACGCCTGCCCCGCCAAGTTTACCATCAAGATGAGGAAAGATGTTCGTGATGGCCTTTGCTGCACCTGTGGTCGTTGGGATGATCGACGCCGAAGCTGCCCTCGCTCTTCTCAGATCCTTATGTGGCGCATCATGCAAGCTTTGATCACCAGTCATGGAATGGATCGTTGTAATATATCCATCCAGAATTCCCCAGTTGTCGTCCAGGATCTTGATCATTGGCGCGACATTGTTTGTGGTACATGAGGCATTGGAGAGAATGGGTGCCTTTAGATCTACAAGGCTGTCATTCACCCCTAAAACGACCATAGGGATATCTTTATCAGCAGCCGGAGCAGATATAATGACCTGCTTTGCGCCTGCCTCCAGGTGGCGGGTGGCACCAGCCTTGTTCGTAAACTTCCCTGTTGATTCTAATACAAGGTCAATCTCCAATGATCTCCATGGTAGTTGTTCTGGATTTTTTTCAGAAAGTATTAATATACGCTTGCCATTTATGACTATAGCTTCCTCATCATGGGCAACTTCACCCTTGAAACCGCCATGTACGGTATCATATTTAAAAAGGTGCGCTAAGGTACCTGGATCGGTAAGGTCGTTAATTGCGATAACGTTGAGGCCGCGTTCCAGCGCAGCTCTTAGGAAGTTGCGCCCANNCCAATTCTGCCAAAACCGTTTATAGAGATATTCATATTCAAAATTCTAGGTAGCAAAATTACCCCATTTTCTCCTATTCATCTCTTTGAACTAATGGATTTCTGTATTATTAACGATAAGAAGATAATTAAATGAACTGTTTGAGCTTGCGGAGTTTTTTGAAAACAAGTGCGACCAATGGATACGGAAGTTGATTATACACCATTGCGCGATAATCGTTCTTTATTGCGCTTAGCATGCTTTTCAGATTCCTGTTACTTATTCCCCCGGTCCTCATCTGTACAATAAGCTGATCCAGGAAAACAGCACTTAATCTATGTTTAAAAAAGAATCTTAGCACGAGGTCATAGTCTGCGGCGGTGCCCAGCTTAACCGAGTACCCACCATAACGTTGAAAGTAGGTCTTGCGGATAAAGAGGGTTGGATGAGCAGGCATCCACCCCAATTTCAAATCCCGCCGGCTTAGCGGATTGGAACGCCACTTTCTGTTGATGATTTCGGTATCATGTCGCTTTACATAGTTCAAATTCCCATAAACAGCATCAGCGTTATGCATGGTCAAAAAATGAACGATTTGCGAAATTACCGAGGGCCCTGCCAGATAATCATTGGCATTAACAATCCCAACAAGATCTCCGGTGGCCCAGCTGATACCTTTATTTAAGGCGTCATACATGCCGCCATCTGGCTCAGAAATGTAACGGGATACCCGGTNCTGANANTTCTCGATGATGGATGGTGTACAGTCAGAAGAGTTGCCATCAATTACAATGTACTCCAATTTTGGGTAATCCTGGCTCAGTACCGACTGGATGCACTGCTCTATAAAATCTTCACAATTGAATACAACCGTGATCAAGCTTACCTTCATATGAGTTAAATATTTAATTTTAATGTAATATAGTATTTAATTAAATAATATAATTACATTGTAATAGATTATCAGCTCGAAAATAATGCTAACAAGAAACGCTCAGCACTACAGGCTCATTTGCTTCACTATGCTCCTACTTCCCCTATTAACATCCTGTGGGTTTATTAACCGGGACGTAATTTTGAAAACACCTTATGACGCAGATACCAGTCATAAAGCTTATGTGGTACCAACTTCCTCATATGATCAGGGGTACTATAATGTGATAAAACCGGAAGATGAACTTGCCATTGCTGATTTGCAGGACATCACGATTTTGGTTAGAAAGGAAAACCTTCGAAACGATCTGAAGAATGATAGCTATGCAACATTCAAGGTAAATGCTTCGGGAGATATCAACCTGCCGCTGATTGGCAAAGTCACTGTAGCAGGACTGAACCGCGCCCAAGCGGCGGAGTTGATTGAATTTAAGTACAAAGAAAAGGAACTGAAACAACCTTTAATAGACGTTCGAATAAACAACCTCTATGTTATCCTACTCGGCGAAGTTGCCAAACAGGGAAAGTACATCATCAACCGGGAGGACTACGAGCTTATAGATTTGCTTGGTGAGGCTGGTGGTCTAAGTCCTATTGCAAACAAACACCTCGTTAAGATCATCAGAGGAGAGCGGACCAATCCTGAGGTCATCATGGTAGATCTCGAGGATTACGCTTTTTTGAAGGATCAGAAACTCAGGCTGAAATCAAGGGATATTATCTATGTGGAACCACGTCCGGCAGCATTAAAGGCACACAATGCGCAGGCTTACACCACTTTCTTTCAGATTGGTTTCGTTGTACTTAACACCATTCTGCTCATCGTTAATCTCTCGAAATAATGGAAGTTAGCGGAAGAACGTGGCAGCAGAGCGGCCTGAANNCCTGAGATTTAGCTATCGACGAATCTTGATTATTCTGTTTAGCCGGTGGTATTGGCTGGTTTCCATGGTACTACTAGGCATAATCCTTAGCTATATATACCTGAATTTAAAGCCTAAAACTTACGCAACGGAAGCGACATTGAAGTTCGAGGAGAAACGTTCGGAAATATCGGAGCTGATCAATGTCCGGAACGTTTATGAGCGAAGCAATAAGTTGCAGTCCGAACAGTTCGTGATACGTTCCCGCGAGGTACTCTTGAACGCGATTGCAAATTTGAACTATCCCCTGGCCTATTATGAGGAAAATGCACTTCATCGCGTTGAGCTCTATCCATCTGTTCCTTTTGGAATAATTGTACTGAGCAATACGCGGGAGGAATCAGAATCCAACGATTATCGAGTGCATCCTATTAAGGAGGATCGTTTTGAACTGGAATTTGAGAAAAATGGTAAGCTGATTAAACAGGCCTACAAGATCAATGAACCCATCGCAAATGGCGGCCGCACATTTATGGTATCAAGTCGGTTTAAACCTTCACAGATGGGCTTGCTGTACAGCCTCCATTTCAACAGCCCAGATGAATTACTTGGCAGGATTAACAGTGGCTTGTCCATGACAGAAAACAAGAATACTAACATCTTGAGCTTCACGCAGAAGGATCAGAACCCCTTCTTTGCTGCCAACGTTTTGAATGCCATACTCAACTCGTATATCAATTACGACCGAGGACAAAAGACACAATCTGCTAACCAGACCATCGCTTTCATCGACACGTTACAGAATAGACTGGCGCAGGTAGTTGGCACCTCTGGAACCGCACTTGAGCGTTTCAAAAGTCGTTCTAAAATGTTAAATGTATCAGGAAGTACCGACCAAGCCTTGGGAAGGTTAGAGGCATCGGAACGGCAGAAAGCTGATCTTGATCTTCAAGTGCTTAAGACCAATCTACTCGCCAGGCAATTACACGAAAGGGATCAAACAGCTGCAATCAGCTATGATCTTCAAGAGATTAAAGATCCAGTTTTAGGTAATCTGCTCACCCAATATAATTCTTTGCTCTTGAAAAGACAGGCTCAGCTAAGCACCTACAAAGGTAGCTCGGAAACGGTCAGAGACACAGAACATCAGCTCGCTATTATCAGGCAATCTCTGGTCGACAATTTAAAGGTACAGCAGCAAAAGNNAAAAGAACGCTGAAGCAAGCACATTTCTGCGTGCGCAAATCTCGAGAGATCAGTCTCAACTAAGCCGGCTTCCTGGTGCTGAAAAGGATTTCGTTACGCTACAATCCACCTTTGAAGTCAATCAGAAGGTTTATGCTTATCTAAACCAGAAAAAGCTGGAAGCGCAAATTAGCAGGGCCTCTATCACGCCAGCTGCGACGATTGTAGATAAAGCAATCCCAGCGTTAAAGCCAATTGCTCCTGTAAATTTCGATGTCTACAAAACATCGATCCTGCTTGGATTAGCTGCTGGTATTGTTTTAATCTTTCTGGTGCGTGCTTTAAACCCCTATATCTTTGATCGCGAAACGCTGGCACAACTCACAACTATTCCCATCATTGGTGTTATTAGAAAATTCCATGTAGCAAAACCTAACACAGGAAAGCTCTTGCTGGTTCAGGGCGATTCGATGTTTGCAGAATCTGTTCGTTCCTTACGTAGTAACATCAGTTTTCTGGCACCTGATATTGAAAGAAAGGTTATATGCATTACTTCCGAAACCTCTGGTGAGGGGAAGTCTTTCAGCGCACTGAACCTTGCACATGCATTGTCATTGATTGACAAGCGCGTAATCATCATTGCGGCAGATTTAAGAAAGTCAGTGTTACACCGCGCCTTTAACACGGATAACAAAATTGGCCTCAGCAACTACCTTTCCCACCAAGCGGAACTTGAAGATGTTATTGTTCACCATTCAGAAGCACTCTCTTTTATCAGTGGTGGACCCGTGCCGCCGAATCCCTCAGAGTTGCTGTACGGACAGCGAATGTCAAAATTGATTGCTGCCCTCCGGTTAACCTACGACTACGTGATCATTGATTCAGCCCCGATAGGATTGGTTTCTGATGCCTTGCCCATGTTGAAAGCGGCAGATATCAACCTCTTCATCATTCGGGCGGGTCTATCAAGGTATCACGCCGCAAAACTACCTGAACGATTATCTCAAGAACTGGACCTTGAAAACTTCCACATTGTTCTGAATGCTTTCAATCAGGACAGGCTTCATAGTCCTTATTACAGCTACAGTCGCTACCAGGACGCAGAGCTCCCGGGAAGCTTACAGGGATACTTAAACGGTACTAAAAAGATGAAATGGTGGAACATCGTCCAGTTTAAAGGTAACTAACATGCTTTTTCTCACACTCGCAACATTCAGCCAAACCGGCGGTGTACAAATGGTTTGTAGATCTATGACCAAGGCACTTAACCACCTTCAACAGCAGGCGGATAGTCCTTTCGAAATGATTTCCCTTTGTGACGCACCTGAAGATCATAACGACCGCTATATACCTGGAAGCAGCTTCAAGAGCTTTACATACCAGAGAATGAGATTTTGCAGCTATGTATTGCAACGTGCATTTTCTGCCGGGACCGTATTGCTCGGGCATGTTAATCTTCTCCCCTTAGCTTGGGTGATTAAGCAACTGCGGCCAGCAACCAGAATCATTTTACTTGCACACGGAAAAGAGATCTGGGGAAAAATGCCAGGCTGGAAGAAGCGGTTCTTAAACGAAAAAACAGAAGTATGGGCGGTGAGCAGATTTACAAAAAAGATGTTAGTGACAAGACATCAAATTAGCCCGGATCGCATACAAGTCCTGAACAACTGCCTTGACCCGTTCTTTCGAATCCCGGAAAACTTTGAGCGGCCGCTTTACTTGCTGGATCGATATAGCCTCAAGGCACACCACCAGGTGTTACTTACGATCACCAGACTGGATACTCACGAAAAGGAAAAAGGATATGATCTGGTGCTGGATGCGCTACCAGAATTGCTACTAACGTTCCCTGATGCCAGATACGTCATAGCTGGAAAACCGTCAGCAGCTGAATTGCACAGGCTGCTTACCAAGATTGAGGTTTTGAAGCTAAAACCTTTCGTGGTGCTGCCAGGCTTTATCCAGGAAGAAGAACTCACAGATCATCATTTACTGGCAGACATATTTGTGCTGCCCAGCAGTAAAGAAGGCTTTGGATTGGTTTTCCTGGAAGCCGCGGCTTGCGGAAGCAGCATTATTGCAGGCAATAAGGACGGTAGCATCGACGCCGTGATGGATGGTGCACTTGCCACACTTGTGGATCCAGGTTCAAGAAAGGAGTTAACTAATGCACTCCGGCAACTGCTTTCAATAAAATACAGCTTTGCGACAGCAGCCCTCCAGCAGAAGTTGTCAACCCGACGATTTTCTTATGCGAACTATAGATCAAACATTGAAGCGCTACTGCAAAAGACCAACTCATACCAAATCAAGTAAACAGATGAACATTCTTATCATTATGGATCCTGGTATTCCAGTACCCCCTGTCAAATACGGCGGCATAGAGCGCATCGTGTACCTACTAGCAAATGCATACCAGGCGAACGGGCATATGGTAACGCTACTTGCAGGTCCGGACTCTTATTGCGACGGGCAAACCCTGCATTTCGGCATGAACAAACTTGATCGTTCAAAATGGGCAATCTGTAAAGAAGTCCTTTATATCTGGAGCCATTTGATACACAACAGGCTTCCCTCTAAGTTGACTAGCAAAAATCATCAATACGATGTGATACACAACTTCGGGAAATTGCTTTACCTATTGCCCAGCCTACAACAGCAAACAGTTAAAATCATGAGTTATCAGCGGAGAATTACCTTCAGAAACATCAGGCTGCTCAACTTGCTAAGGCCTGATAATTTCTGGTTCACTGCCTGCAGCGACCAATGTAGAAGATTCTCTTTTGGTCCGAAACCCGCCACAAGTTCTAGCATACCTATCTCCGGCCACAAATTCGAAAAGCCTAGTGATTTCAGCAACTGGCGAACAATCTACAACGCAGTGGACTTTTCGAAATACCAGCCGAATTATTCGCTTGATCAGGATGCGCCACTGATGTTCCTCGGAAGACTGGAGCACATCAAAGGTGTACATATTGCCATTGAGGTTGCTAAGAGGACAAACAGAAAACTGTNNAGTTGTCATCTCGGGCGAAACAGGATTTATTGTAAACGGAATCTCGGAGATGTGCAGTGCCATCCCACAGCTTGGAACAATCAATCGTCTGAATTGTCGTTATGCCGCGATGGCAAAATTCGACATCAGCGTCATTGCAGGTCAGTACCTCGCTTTGGCCAGATATAAGTCCGCAATCTTTGAGTATATCGGAGCAAAACCTCGGAAGAATATTCATAACAACATAACCTACAACTAAGCGGATCTATGTATAAAAAACATATCGTATTAATGACCACTGGTCAGCCTGCAACAAATCCACGACTGGTAAAAGAGGCAGATTGCCTAACAGCGAACGGATACCGGGTAACGGTACTCTACTGCTATTGGAATAAGTGGGCTACCCTTGCGGACGCTGCAATGATGCAAGGCCGAAAGTGGAAAATCGTTCGCGTGGGTGGCCATCCTTCAGAAAGCCCCCTAACATACCTATTGACTAAGATAATTCAAAAACTCGCATTAAACCTATCCGAAATGATGTTCCAGAATAGCTTGAAGACCTATGCCCTCTCCCGGGCGACTTTCCCTTTAGCAAGGGCTGCTAAACAGATGCATGCAGACCTTTATCTTGCACATAATCTGGCCGCGCTTCCTGCTGCCATTGAAGCCGCAAAAAAACACAAAGCACCGGCCGGTTTTGATGCTGAAGACTACCATCGTGAGGAAACGCGTTCCTGCGCCTCAGGTTTAAACTCCGATCTCAAAGTAATGCTTGAAGACGAATACATTCCTCAGCTGGAATATTTTACCACCAGCAGTACAGCAATCGCTGATCTCTATAAATCACATTATCAATATCAGCCGATGGTGCTCAGAAATGTGTTGCCCTTACAGCCGCTACCGCTTAGAAAGGATCTACCTCATGGGCCTAAAACATTAAAGCTTTTCTGGTTCTCACAGACTATAGGTCCCGACCGGGGAATTGAACTCATCGTAGAATCATTGAAATACCTGAAAACGCCTCGATACGAGTTACACTTGTTAGGCGACCCCAGGTCTGGATACCTCAGACAAATCGTTGATCTCGCTGCCGCCCATGGCATACCTCTAACCAAGCTGCATTTTCATCCACCTGTACCCCCGAAAAAGTTATTTCAGTACTGTTGCAAGTTTGATATCGGACTGGCTTCAGAACCTGCATTCTGCACAAATAACGATGCTGCACTCAGCAATAAGCTATTTACCTACATACAAGCCGGTCTGGTTGTACTACTAAGTGACACGAAAGCACAGCAAGCGTTCTATGATCAATATCCGCAGATCGGGAAGTGTTACAAAAAAGATTGCGCATTGGATTTAGCCCGGGCCATTCAGTACTACCTAGATCACGATTCTGAATTACAGCATACCAAACAAGCGAACTTCCTGCTAGGACAGCATACATTAAACTGGGAGCAAGAAAGCCAACGGTTCATTAAAAAAATTAAAAAGACCATAAAGTGAACAAGCGACTGCTGATCATTTCGCCGTACTTCGCACCCGTCAATGCAGCAGATATGCATCGGGTGAGGACAAGCATGCCCTATTATGCAGAACATGGATGGAACGCGGAAATTGTTTCAGTAAACCCTGATTACTCCGATTTCGTACAAGATGAGCTGTTGATGGAAAGCTTACCGGCGAATACCGTGGTTCATCAGGTAAAAGCCTGGAACAAGCAATGGACATCAAAGTTTGGATTGGGGAGTATTGCACTCCGGTCCATATGGTTTTACCTGTTCGCAGTAAATAAACTGTTGAAACAGAAGCAATATGATCTGGTATTCTTCTCCACAACACAGTTTCCAGTTCTGGTGCTTGCAAGATTATGGAAATGCAGGTTTAAAGTTAAGATTGTGTTTGACATACAGGATCCCTGGCATACTGATTACTATAAACAACGTCCAAAGCAGGAACGACCTAAGAAATTCTGGTTTTCCTACAATCTAAATAGGATTCTAGAGCCCATTGCAATGCGAGCCGCTGATGGTCTGATCAGTGTATCCTCTGGGTACCTCAGCATACTGCAGAAAAGATA
This sequence comes from Pedobacter sp. UBA2067, assembly GCA_002333205.1. Lineage (GTDB taxonomy): Bacteria > Bacteroidota > Bacteroidia > Sphingobacteriales > Sphingobacteriaceae > Pedobacter. The sequence goes on along the minus strand of DDAD01000063.1, from coordinate 7,912 downwards.
TGCCTGGTTAAAACATGTACCCGCTGCTGTAATTCCATTTGGCTTGCACCTTAAGGACTTAGATCTGGCGATAGAAAACCTGCACTTACAACCCAGTGTTATACCCAAGGATAATAATTTCAACCTGGTCTATGTTGGCCGCGGCGGCCATGACCTGCTCCCAGCCTTCAAACCGCTGCTCAGGGCTATAAACATGGGGCTCCAAACAGATCCGGCGCTCTTCCAGAACTTACGGGTATGGCTTTTTGGGACCAGCTATGCAGCGGCTGGCACAGGAAAATCAACGTTTCAAGATGAAGTTGCCTCTCAAGGTCTTAGCCATATATTCTGTGAATCCACAGATCGTTTGCCTTACTACCAGACCCTGACTACCCTACGAAGGGCTGATCTGTTGTTCCTTCCAGGTCCTGATCAGGCAGAATACACTGCAAGTAAGATCTTCCCCTATCTTTTGGCCCAAAGACCTATACTCGCAGTTACTCACCCTGCATCTACTGCGACATCCGTGCTGAGCCGTATTCCTCACGCACAGGTGTTTAGCTTAGACCAGGATGTGTCGCTTATCAGTGCGGACATCAAATCCTATCTGAAAACCACGTTGATCTCGCCCAAGCATCGAAAAGAAATCCCATCACCAGACCTCAATGAATTTTCGTCTGCCAATTTAACCCGCGTCCAAACCCAACTATTTAATCAGGTATGCAACTCCCAAAAATAAAAAGGCTCGCAATAATTTGTCAGCATCCTGTGCAATACTATGCGCCTCTGTTTCAGCTTATGGCTAAACAGCAAGACATAAAGGTATTTTACGCGCCTAAGTCCTCCGAAAACAAGTTCGACAAAGGTTTTGGTCGTAATATCAGTTGGGATGTTCCACTCTTAGAAGGCTACAACTATGCCTTCAGCCATCGTTTAATAGATATCCATGAATATCTTCCAACAGCGATTCTAATTTATGGTTGGGCCTACAGCAGCCATCTTAAAATCATCTTTCATTTCAGCCGAAAGAGCACCTTACTATTCAGAGGAGACTCTACGTTATTGGATCCAATAAATGGCTGGCGGGCAACATTGAAATTCTACCTGTTAAAGCAAATTTATGCCAGGATAGATTTTGCTTTGTATGTAGGTAGCAACAACAAGGCTTACTTCGAAAAGTATGGACTTACAACCGCTCAGCTGATCTATGCAAGGCATGCCGTGGATAACGCTCGCTTTGCAGCGCCAAGGCAGTTAGAGGTTTCTAAATTGAGAACGTCATTAGGGATAGCCGACACCGATATAGTCGTACTTTTTACCGGCAAGCTGATCCATAAAAAGCAACCCGACTTGCTGCTAAAAGCCTTTGGAAATCTGGATATACCATGCACACATCTGCTGTTGGTTGGCGATGGTATTCTCGGGGAGACTTTAAAGAGGAACGCCCGGGTACTCCCTAATCAGCATGCCATACATTTCTTACCCTTTCAGAACCAGCAACGAATGCCAGTAATCTATCAATCCTGTGACCTTTTCTGTATGCCCTCTGCAGGGCCAGGTGAAACTTGGGGACTTGCCATAAATGAAGCCATGGCTGCTCGAAAGGCAATTTTGGCGTCAGACAAGGTAGGTGGAGCAGCTGACCTGATCGATGACAATAATGGGCAGAAGTTTAGCAGCGGTTGTCTTGAGGATCTTAGCAAGAAACTTAGGATCATGCTCGCAAACAAAAGAAAATTACAGGTAATGGGCCAGGCTTCGGGTGAAAAGGTAGAGAATTGGAACTTTCAACATCAAATAAACGCGATTCATGGGGTATCTTAATCAAAAGGAGCTTGCAATTTATAAGCTGCAAACAATCTTGCCCTTGTTTTTACCCTGGGCATTATCTTGTATCATCAGCAATAATCCCCTGTGTTCTTACGCCATAGCCTGGCTCGGCTCGTTCTTCATCTTCTTGTATTCCTTACGTAGCCCGGTAGCAATGTTCGCTGCAGACCTCCCAATCACGATGCAGGTCATGCGCCCAATGATCCTCATTCAACTGATCTTCGCAGGGTTGATGTCGGTGACTTCGATCTTCTATTTCCTGGATCATCTGGGCTTTTATTTCTGGTCAGATATACAAAGCAGAGGGTTTAAGGCCCGCGAGCAAACCATGCATTTAGCATACTGTCAAAGACTGTATCTTTTTGCACATGCTTCCCTTATTCTTGGGATGATCATTGCAGCGAAGCCAAGGAATGCGCCTACTTTCATTTGGATCCAGGAGATCAAAGATCATTTGATCACGATCCTGCTGCTAACCACTTCGGCAATCTATTGTCTCTCTTTATTTGCTACCCTAAACCAGTTTTCAGTACTTCTGGCACCCGTTCCAATGTTTCTCGCCGGACTTATGATTCTGATTGGGCTACAACAATCACGACCGAAGCTTACCTGGACTGGATTCTGCTTCTTCTGTTATACCTTGTATCAGGCAGCCTATTCGGGCTACAAAGAAGCACTGTTCGTACCTCTGATCGTATTGGCCTTCATCTTTTACCCTTATTACAGATCCATTGTTATCGGGCTCGGCCTACCCATACTTCTTGTAGTCATTTATTTTCTGCCAATCTGGACGAATACACTTCGGGCAGAAACCTGGCAAGGTGAGATATCGATTGATAAAGCCGCTACCTATGCTTATAGCCAAATAATTGAGGATCAGAACCAAGAGGTTGTAAAACAGAACAGCTGGGATTTCCTGACAAACAGGTTCAGTGAAATTGGTATGTTCAGTAAATATGTAGCCCATGTACCCAAAGATCGACCTTTCTATAAAACAGAAATTCTACAAAATGCGCTGTATGCACTAGTTCCACGCGCACTCTGGCCAACAAAACCGAACACCGAAGAAAGATCTATGGAACGTGTGTATGAGGCAGATGTTTTAAGTACCTCCTCAGCCGCATCTGCAAAAACACGAACAGTTGTAGATGGCTATTTAAGCGCTGGAATTCCGGGGATTTTGATCACTATGATTTTCTATGGCATTATTTGCCAATTGCTGTGTAATATGGCGGAGCAACTTTTTGGCGGATATGAAGGTGGTTGCATCGTTGTTTTCAACGGAATGTTCCAGCAGCTATGGAGAGGAAACAACTTTGAGTTTATCCTGAACAACATGGTTTATGGATGTATCCTGATGCTTTTAGTTTTCAATATCATGCGGTATACGGGGCTCCTGATTGCTGCTCCAAATCCGGCAAATACATAGCGTAACGCGTAAACCATCAAGAATGTTGAACATGACTAAAAAAACGGTGCTGCACATTTCCCCATCATATAAGCCAGCCTATTGTTACGGTGGGCCAACACGATCAATCGCTAAGCTGTGTGAAGCTACAAATGCCACGAGCACTGAAGTAGAAGCCCTGGTATTTACAACAACAGCAAACGGTGATCAGGAATTAAAATATACACCTGGATCTATGCAGCACATTGACGGTGTTAAAGTCTATTTTTATTCCAGACTAACCAAGGATCATACCCACTTCTCCCCTGCACTACTCTTTGCATTGCACCGAAAGCTGCGAAAATCCAGGCAACAACAACAGGACATAGTCATTCACATCCATTCCTGGTGGAACCTTGTGGCGATTCTCTCCGCGGCAATTGCCTTGTTTCATCGGGTACCGACCATAATTTCACCTAGAGGGATGATCACCCCTTATACCCTATCATTCCGGCATAAAGCATCCAAATACATGATTCACAATTTACTTGGCCGATGGCTCCTTCAAACTGCACATTTACATGCAACAACATCCTTAGAAGCTAAGTACCTGCGGCAATATCTTACTGCATCCAAAATCAGTATCCTTCCAAACCTGCTTACCTTGAAGGCGGTAAACCATCTCATTCCCACCACCAATAATCCACTTAATGCAGGCACAGGTGCTGTTTCGGACACAATCAAATTGAAGCCTATTGGAGAGCCACTAAAGCTGATTTTCCTCTCCAGAATAGATCCGAAGAAAGGCTTAGAGGTACTGTTTGAAGCCTTAGCGATTACAACGCTCGCATGGACACTTACCATTGGAGGAACTGGGACTGCGACCTATCTACGTTCCCTAAAACAACTATCCGGAACGCTGAAAATCAGCAGCAAAATCAACTGGATCGGACAGGTTGACGATGCAGATAAATATGCGCTCCTGAACGGTCATGACGTTCTAACGCTAACTTCAAGCAATGAAAACTTCGGGAACGTCGTACTCGAAAGTCTACTCGCTGGCACATCGGTGCTCATTTCAGATCAGGTAGGATTAGCGAAATACGTTGAAGAAAAAGACCTTGGCTGGGTCTGTAAGCATGCTCCAAAGGATCTTGCTTGCACACTATCCCTTATTAAGCTAGACCAAAACAAACGGGCAAGGATAAGAAACATGGCGCCCGAACAAGTCAGTATAGATTTTAGTACACCTAATATCATTAACAAATACATCTGCTTATATCAGCGTGTACTGTCAGTAAAAAATAAGAACTAGCGCATTCAGCAGCAACATAGGTATGCCCTATGTTGCGTAGCCTAACACCTGATCCCATATGTTTAAAGCAAATCCGGCTTTCTCTTTCTTGATATTATCGTTTAATGATGAAATGCATATTGGTCGCCTATTGGAGTCCATCAAACCCCTGCGTGCGGAAGTTTTCATTCTTGACTCTGGAAGTACCGACAATACCTTAAACATATGCAGCACTTATGGAGCAATATCCAAATACCATCCTTTTGAAAATCACCCTAAGCAATGGCATAAAGCACTTCATTGTTTCAATATCACGACGCCATGGGTAATTGCCCTTGATGCAGATCAGATTGTTTCCCCGGAACTCCTGGCCATGCTTCTGCAATTTGATCCGCATGAAGACCCAGATGTAAACGGCATTTACTTCAACCGCAAAAATTATCATAAAGGCAGGTGGATTCGTTATGGGGGATATTACCCGTTCTATATGCTTAAGATGTTCAGGATGAACGTTGGGTTTTCGGACCTGAACGAGAATATGGACCACCGGTTTATTGTACCTGGGAAAACCAGGATTTGGAAGCAAGGCTACCTCATCGAGGAGAACTTGAAAGAAAACAAAGTACAGTTTTGGCTCGATAAACATGGCCGCTACAGCGATCTGCTTGCAAGAGAAGAGATAGAGCGAATGATGAAGCTAAGAACCCAGGCGCTTAAACCTAGCCTTCTTGGAAATCCAGATCAACGCAAAGCCTGTGTAAAAATGCTCTGGTGGAAGTTACCGAGGTTTCTACGACCAATGCTGTATTTCACCTACCGTATGACCATCCAACGTGGTTTCCTTGATGGGCGTACAGGTATAATCTTCCATTTCCTCCAGGGATTTTGGTTTCGCGTGGTTGTAGACATTAAAATAGAGGAAATTATAAAAGCCGAAAACATAAACCTCAGGGCGGCAAACTTGCACAATGAGCAACGCTTTATCCTGAACTTCCTATCATTATTCCTGCTGTTCTATGGAATTAACATCCTGTACATTGGCTTAATAACACCAGAGGGATTCTATATTCCATGGCTTCAGGAACACGCAAACTACATACGGCACTGGCGCGAGTTTGACCTTCAAATAACCGCTGCTATGCTAAACATACTGGGATTCCGGACCAGCTTAACCGAAATAAGCCTGAGTGTAAGTGGTCTATCGGGATTTAAGTTGGTCTACAATTGCCTTGGATATGGCGTTATGAGCTTCTTCGCAGCTTTTGTATTAAGCTTTCCGAAACGTTTGTCTGGCAGATTATTGATGTTAGTCACCGGCATCACGATAATTCAGGCATTAAATATCACCAGATTTATCTTAATCAGTGTCTACTGGAAACCCAGCTATAAGCAAAACTGGATAGATCACCATACCTTGTTCAACATCGTCATTTATCTGATCATCACACTTATCCTTTATGCCTGGACACAAACAACACCTAATATAAGCAGCTATGGCAAACACAAGCTTAAAAAAGAACTTCGATAAAAAGGCGTTTAAGGTAGGAGCATCAAGTACCAAGGTTTACTGTTGGTATCTCGTAAATCTGATATGCTTTAAATCAGGACTGGTACCTTTCAGTAATATACTGGTGGGAATCCTTCGGGTATTTGGAGCAGAGATTGGGAAAGATGTACGAATTAAACCAGGCATTCACATCCGCTATCCATGGAAGCTACAACTGGGGGATCATTCCTGGTTGGCAGACTGCTACATCGATAACCTCGATTTTGTATCTATTGGGAAAAATGTATGCATTTCGCAACAGGCTATGCTGATGACAGGAAACCACAACTACAAATCGAGCAGTTTTGATCTGGTTACGAAGCCAATTGTACTGGAAGATGGGGTATGGATCGGCGCAAAATCGTTGGTAGCACCGGGAGTGCGGGCTTCATCACATGCAGTTTTAACTGCAGGTTCAACTGCAGTTAAAAATCTGGATGCGTATGTTATTTATCAGGGAAATCCCGCACTAAGGCTCCGGAATCGGGTATTTAGTGATGATTAGGGAAAACAAACAACCCCAATATCATCCNNTCATCCTATATCACTAAAGTGCAGTTTAAGAATGGATCCAACTGAATTTATATTCCATGGTCGGGTTCTTCATACGTTCTGCAACACGAAGCAATCTGTTTGGCAAAGCCATGATATAGTCTCTCGCCTTCTCACCAGCTTCATTAAGATCAACCATGCTTTCAACTTTCCACTCTTCAATCAATTGCTGCATAATTTCAACATAATCAACCGCGGTGTATACGCCTAAACGCTGTGCAGCATCAGTAAAGTGACCAAAGGTTTGTCCAATCTTCAAGCCCATCTCCCGTAAGAAGTGTGCAGGCATCACAATCTTATGTCTCATCATGTCCTCAAAAGCTAACATTGCTTCATTCGGATCAACCGCAAAAATCTTGCTCATGAAGTCTTTGTATGCTTTAGCATGGCGGGCTTCATCAGAAGCAATAACACCACACATCTTGGATAATGAGGTATCACCACTTTGTTTAGCTAAAGAAGCTACGCGTCTATGTGAAATATTGGTGGCAAGTTCCTGGAAACTTGTATATATGAAGTTACGGTATGGATCATTTCCAGTACCAATATCAAAACCGTCTGCGATTAGATATTGGGTAGATATCTCCATTTGACGCATATCAACCCTTCCGGAGAGGTACAAATATTTATTTAGAAGATCACCATGACGATTTTCTTCGGCAGTCCAATGTCTAACCCATTTCATCCAACCACCTTGTTCATCTCTGTTTACGCCATCTACCATGGATAACCAGGACTCATATGTAGGCAAAGCCTCTTCGGTAATGGTATCGCCGATAAGAACAGCAACAAGATCGTAAGATAAACCTTCAGCGTTCTCACGCAGGTATTTTAAATCCTGGAAAAAAGTCTCACTAGTAGAATCCGGCAGAAAATCTGAAGGCTGCCAGTTTGTATCAATTGGTTTAAGGTAGGTGTCCATTACCTCAAGCATATAGTTCTCGATGTGTAACATGACTTCCCTTCTTCTCTCAACAAAATACCTCATTATATATCTAATTTATTTGTGTGTAAAGATAAACATTTATATGCCTATCTGAGAAGAACCGGAATCACAAAAAACCGGTTTTCTGCTTGTATAATGAAGAAAAAGCAAATAACATGCCCTGATTTCCAAAGATTATTTGTTAAATGCAATTTTGGCCTGAAACAAGATAAAAGCGCAGCAGTAATTTATAGAAAAACGGATTGCCACAGACATTACCAGCGAGCATATTAATAGTGCCGGGAGTAGAACATAAAAAATGCTACACCAAGAAAAACTGGTATAAACCCGAACAGGCAAGTAGAGAAAAGTAACCTGATAAAGGTTTTCAGGGTTTAC
>DDAD01000034.1 GCA_002333205.1 Pedobacter sp. UBA2067 | reverse complement strand
GGAAATGCTGAAGGCCTGATCGTACAGGTCGACAGTCGGACAAACGTGGTACGTCAACCAATATAGCCCGTCACCAATTTTATAAGCATGGTTCGCTCCGGCATCCATTACCAGGTGTTCTTCACTTTGGCTAACCGGCACAAGTTCCGGCGCATTAAGGAAAGTTATCCGATTGGCTAATGGGTTTTCCGCAGCTACAGCTTTATGTCCAAGGTCCAGGCAGATCAACTTTTCATCCGGCAGAGAAACAACACGGGAAATGATCAAGGCTGCAGTTAGAAAGGGTTGCTCCCTGAATGCTTGCTGGTAGCCATAATCCCATAAAGCGAAGGTTCCGGGACTACATTCGAAGTCAGTGTTTTGTGCATATATGGGGAAGCTTGGTGTACCACCTGCGATAATGACCGGCTTACGCTGGAATCTTTGCTCAATATCTTGTCGCAATGTTTGAAGTTCCGCGATAATCTGGTTTACTTTTTCCTGGCGGATGTCCATTTCAGCATCATGGATGTGCCCATCATAGGCATGAAGGCCTAACACGTTTAGTCCTTCAACCTGAAGCAGCGATTCATAAAGCTGGATGATTTGACTCGGACGGATACCAGTGCGGTTCATACCGACGTTGACGTCGATGTAAACCCTTGCAGTTAGCTGGTGTTGAAGGGCAATTTTGGCGATGTTGTTAGCAGCTTCAAGATTATCTGCCAAACACGAAAACCTGGTTGCTGGAAAATGTTCCTGCAAAAGCATCAAGCGCTTGATGTTCGGTCCTACAGGCTGATATGCAAGCAGCACATCCGGTGCCTCGCAGTTGCCAAGCATCTCCGCTTCCGCTATGGTTGCACATTTAAATTTCTCCAGTCCGGCAGCAAGCATCAGTTTAACGACATCCGAAGATTTGTGTGTTTTTACATGAGGCCGCAGCCTGGCCTTCTGATCAATCATGCCATTCAGTATGCTGATGTTCTCCAGAATACGGTCTTCATAAAAGATTAATCCTGGAGAGTTTAAACTTGCGGGATCTTCCAGTTGATACCAGTGTTCCTTAGTCATAATCGTTGTTCTGCTGGGGTATATTCAGTTTACTGAGGTAAATTCTTTAGCCTGATGATCAGCGATCAGATTACCCTTTCCTGTTTAATGTTTACGCTGACGGTCAGTGTAGTTCAAATAATGCTTCTATTTCTACAGGAATGTTGTCCGGCAGAGAGCCGAAGCCTACTGAACTTCTTACGCCGATACCGTACTCAGGGCCCCAAACTTCTGCGAACAGTTCGCTGCATCCCTTGATGATGAAAGGATGTTTTTCGAAGTCTGGACTGCAATTCACCATGCCGAGTACTTTTATTACGCGTTTCACTTTGTCGAGACTGCCTAAGTTTGCCTTTATGGTAGCTAACATTGTGAGNNTTCTGCCGATGATCAGTGATTTATCATCATTCACAGGTCCGTGTCCGCTTAGATAAAGGTGTTTACCATCAATAAGGCAAGGTTTATAGACGCCCAGTGGTGCGGGTGCAGGTGGTAGGTTTAATCCGAGTTTTTCGAAACGTTGATCTGGTGTTAAGTTTTCCATATTTGGTTATCGTCTTATGTTTGTTTGAGGCGCATTTCGGGCAATTTACAAAAGCGCGTGGAGAATCAAAACGCCGATGAGCCCCATTGTGCCTACAATGGTCTCCATAAGCGCCCAGGATCGAAACGTATCTTTGAGGCTCAGGTTGAAATATTCTTTGAAAAGCCAGAATCCCGAATCATTTACATGGGAGAACATCAGGCTTCCTGCACCGACCGCAAGCACCATCAGGTTAGGATCTGTGTGTGCCGCTTGCATAAGCGGAAAGATAATCCCAGCAGTGGTCAGGCCGGCAACCGTGGCCGATCCCACAGCAAAGCGGATGAGCGCAGCAATTAGCCAACCCAGGATTAGTGGATCTATCGCTATGCCGTCAAGATATCTGGCGATTTCCAGGCTTACACCTGTTTGAACAAGGATTTCTTTCAACGCGCCCGATCCGGTGATGATCAGCAGTATCATCGCGATATCTTTCACAGCATCACTGTACAGGTTCATGATGTCGTTCATTTTCATCCCTCTGGCCAGCCCAAGCGTATAGGTGGCGATAAGCACGACAATCAACATCACGATTGATGGATTGCCCAGGAATGTTACCACTGGCGTAATCGGCGATCCGGCGGGCAAGGTTAAAGGAAGAAAGGAGGCAACAGCAAGTAGGATTACCGGCAACAAGGCGGTGAAAAGGCTCATCCAACTTCCCGGTAATGCTTCTTCCGGCAATTCTCTGGTCCGGAATGCCGCCAATGGCTCTGCTTTTATACGCTTTAGCGATTTGGCAAAAATTGGTCCGCCCATTATGATGGCAGGTATGGCGATGATCATGCCGTAAAATAGCGTCAGGCCCATATTTGCTTCAAACTGTACGACCAGTGCTGCGGGTGAAGGATGCGGAGGAAGAAAACCATGGGTTACAGACAAGGCCGCAAGCATAGGTAAGCCGATGTAGATGGCGTTGAGCTTGTATCGATATACGACGGAGAAAATCAGCGGAACCATTAGCACAAAGCCAATCCCGTAGTATAGCGGTATGCCGATGATAAAACCTGTGATAACCATGGCCCACTGGATGTGTTTCTTGCCAAATGTGCTCATCATGACTTCGGCGATCTTCTGAGCCGCGCCACTCTCCGCCACGAGTTTCCCGAGCATTGCTCCAGTGGTAATGATGATGATCAATGAGCCGAGTACGTCACCCATCCCCTTTTCTACAGCACCTGCGATTTTAGGCAATGGTAAGCCAAGGGTAATGCCGGCGATTATGGATACGATAAGAAAGGAAAGGAAGGCGTTGATCTTAAACACGGAGATCATGACGATCAGCAGTAAGATGCAGAGGAGTACGGTAAGTATGGTCATCAATTAAATATCAAAGTATTTAATTAATAATCAAAGGATGCGGATTATATTCGGCTACAAGGACAGTAGATTCGGTTACTTTAACGTTTCAGATGTTGTAGACTTTTGTATAAATCAATAGAAACAATATGAAAATCATTGTAACGGGTTCTTTAGGCAACATCAGCAGCCTATTAGCCTCGACGCTGTTAACCGCTGGTCATACCGTGACCGTCATCAGTTCAAAGCAGGAAAGAGCTAGCGATATTGAGGCATTGGGTGCTACTGCAGCGATCGGCGATGTTGAAGACCGGAGATTTCTTGCTGCGTGCTTCTCTGGTGCAGATGCCGTATACTGTATGATACCTCCGAACTTTTTTGAAGCTGACCAGGTTGCATATTATGAGCGAATAGCAGCTTCCTATGCAGATGCAATCGCAGTTGCTGGGGTTCGGCGTGTGGTTCATTTAAGTAGCTATGGTGCGCACCTGGCCGAAGGTACCGGTATCATTAAAGGTTCTTATAAGGCAGAGCAAATCTTCAATGCCCTTAGTGGAATCAACTTAACACATGTGCGACCAAGTTATTTCTTTTACAATCTTTTAGGATTTATACCGATGATCAAATCTGCCGGGTTTATTGGCACGGTGTACGGAGCGGAAGATCGGCTGCCGATGGTAGCTCCAGAAGACATCGCAGCGCTGATCGCTGCCGAAGTTGTTCAGATGGATAGTACCGATAAGGTACGTTACGTCACTAGCGATGAAAGATCCTGCAATGAAATTGCTTCCGTTCTTGGGCAAGCTATTGGACGACCTGATTTGACATGGCGGATTTTACCTGAAGAACAGGTTTTTCAAATGCTGGTCGACAATGGCGTGGATGTGGGGCTGGCAAACAGCCTGGTTGAACTCGCAAGTGCGACGCACAGCGGTATCTTACGGGAAGATTTTGACAAGCAGCCGGTTCAGGTTGGAAAGCTGCGCCTGGAAGATTTTGCAAAGATTTTCACTTCCGTTTATCAGCATGTCTAATTAAGAATGGGACTTGAAATCAGCATAGCAAGTGAGCAGATCAATAACCTGAAGTGATTGAATGAAAATCTGAATGATAAGTATTATTCAAGATGAGAATCTAAGTCAAGCGAAAAGAACAGG
>DDAD01000041.1 GCA_002333205.1 Pedobacter sp. UBA2067 | reverse complement strand
CGTCACTATGCTCACGTTGACTGTCCAGGTCACGCGGATTACGTGAAAAACATGGTTACAGGTGCGGCGCAAATGGATGGTGCTATTATCGTTGTAGCTGCTACAGATGGTCCGATGCCACAAACTCGTGAGCACATTCTATTGGCTCGTCAGGTAGGTGTTCCTTCATTGGTAGTATTCATGAATAAAGTGGATATGGTTGATGATCCTGAGTTACTAGAACTAGTAGAGATGGAAGTTCGTGAACTATTATCTTTCTATGATTTCCCAGGTGATGACATTCCAGTTATCCAAGGATCTGCTCTAGGTGGATTGAACGGTGATCCAAAATGGGTTGCTAAAATCATGGAATTAATGGATGCAGTAGATAACTACGTACCAATTCCTCCACGTTTAACTGAGCTTCCATTCTTAATGCCTGTTGAAGACGTATTCTCGATCACTGGTCGTGGTACTGTAGCAACTGGTCGTATTGAGCGTGGTGTAATCAACTCTGGCGATCCAGTTGAGATCTTGGGTATGGGTGCAGAAAATCTTAAATCAACTGTAACAGGTGTTGAGATGTTCCGTAAGATCCTTGATTATGGTGAAGCAGGTGATAACGTAGGTTTATTATTACGTGGTATTGAGAAAACTGATATCCGTCGTGGTATGGTTATCTGTAAACCAGGTTCTGTAACGCCTCACACTGATTTCCAAGCTGAGATCTATGTATTGTCGAAAGCAGAAGGTGGTCGTCACACGCCATTCTTTAACAAATACCGTCCTCAATTCTATTTCCGTACCACAGACGTAACTGGTGAGATCTCACTAGCTGAAGGAACTGAAATGGTAATGCCAGGTGATAACGTTACCATCAATGTTAAATTGATCAACGCAATCGCAATGGAAAAAGGTCTACGTTTCGCTATCCGTGAAGGTGGTAGAACAGTAGGTGCTGGTCAGGTAACTGAAATCGTAAAATAATCGGAGCAATCTGATAGAATATAAAGCTTAGTACTTGGATACGGCGGAATTTGGCTCATTCAAGTACTAAGTTTTTTAAACACGGGAATAGTTCAATGGTAGAATAGAGGTCTCCAAAACCTTTGATCAGGGTTCGAATCCTTGTTCCCGTGCAAAAAATAGAATAATGGCTAAAGTAGTTCAGTTTGTAAAAGAATCGTATGAAGAAATGACCCAAAAGGTTACCTGGCCTACATGGGGGGATTTGCAAAATTCCGCAATGTTGGTTTTAGTTGCCTCTTTAGTCATTGCAATCGTTATCTTTGCAATGGATAAGGGTTCTGTATTTGTACTGGATACTTTTTATAAATCACTCTCAAATTAATAAGCTAGAATGGACGATCAGTTAAAGTGGTATGTGGTTAGGGCTGTTAGTGGAAAAGAGAAAAAGGTAAAACAGTATATCGATTCTGAAATCAGCCGTTTAGGTTTATCTGAAAGAGTTCCTCAAGTATTGATCCCAATGGAGAAATACTATCAGATGAAAGAGGGCAAGAAAATAGCCAAAGAACGTAACTTCTACCCTGGTTACGTGTTAATCGAAGCTCAACTGGATGGTGAGCTTGAGCACGTTATAAAAGGTGTGAATAGTGTTATCGGATTTCTGGGTGACAAAAATGGTACTCCGGTTCCAATGCGTCAGGCAGAAGTTAACCGTATTTTAGGTAAGGTTGACGAGATGAGCCAGCAAAGTGAGGTAATGAGTGTATCTTACTATGTAGGTGAAAACATTAAAGTAATGGACGGACCGTTTAACGGATTTACCGGCGTTATTGAAGAAGTAAACGAAGAAAAGAAAAAACTAAAAGTAATGGTTAAGATTTTTGGTCGTAAAACACCACTTGAACTTAACTATATGCAAGTCGAAAAAGAGTAATCTCGCGGGATTACTACTATCATAAAAGCCTTAAATGTTACTTGCTTCCAAAAATAACATTGAGTATTCAAATTAACAAAACAGAAAATGGCAAAAGAAGTCAGTGCGCTTGTTAAATTACAAATCAAGGGTGGAGCTGCAAATCCTTCGCCACCGGTGGGACCTGCATTGGGTGCTAAAGGTGTTAACATCATGTAGTTTTGCAAGCAATTCAATGCTCGTACCCAAGATAAGCCCGGTAAAGTATTACCAGTTGTAATTACTGTTTATGCTGACAAGTCTTTCGAATTCATCATCAAAACCCCTCCGGTTGCTATCCAATTAAAAGATGCAACTAAATTAGCGAGTGGTTCTGCTGAGCCCAACCGTAAAAAAGTTGGTTCGGTGACTTGGGATCAGGTTAGATCGATTGCTGAAGATAAGATGTCAGATTTAAATGCATTTACTATCGAGTCGGCAATGAGTATGCTTGCCGGTACAGCACGCAGTATGGGAATCTCCGTTAGCGGTGATGCGCCCTGGACAAATTAATTAACAAAAAACAGTTTACAACAGTGGCTAAATTAACAAAAAATCAAAAAAAGGCACATGCTAAACTAGAATCTGGTAAAACGTATTCTTTACAGGATGCGGCTGCTTTGGTAAAAGAAATTACTACAACTAAATTTGATGCATCAGTAGATATTGATGTATCTTTGGGCGTAGATCCACGTAAAGCCAATCAAATGGTACGTGGTATTGCTACTTTACCACATGGTACAGGTAAAACTGTACGTGTATTAGTTCTTTGTAATCCTGATAAGGAAGAAGAGGCTAAAGCGGCAGGTGCAGATTTCGTCGGTTTAGATGAATATGTGTCTAAGATTGAAGGTGGATGGACAGATGTTGACATTATTATCACTACTCCTGCGTGTATGGCAAAAGTAGGTAAACTGGGCCGCGTTTTAGGTCCACGTAACCTTATGCCAAACCCTAAATCAGGAACTGTAACCAATGAAGTTGGTAAAGCAGTTAATGAGGTAAAAGCAGGTAAGATCGATTTTAAAGTTGACAAAACTGGTATCATTCATGCTTCGATAGGAAAAGTATCATTCCCAGCAGAGAAAATATATGAGAACGCACTAGAAGTACTTCAAGTGATTTCAAAATTAAAACCATCTGCTGCAAAAGGAACTTATTTCAAGAGCATTCACGTTTCTTCAACAATGAGTCCTGGAATTGCAATCGAAACTAAATCAGTAGCGGGGATCTAATTATGAACAGAGAAGAAAAACACGAACTAGTTTCAACTCTGCAAGCTAAAATGCAACAGTACGGCAATTTCTATATTGCAGATACTTCAGCATTAACGGTTGCAAAAGTGAATAATATCCGCCGCAAATGTTTTGAGAGCGGGATTGAAATGCAGGTAGCTAAAAACTCTTTAATCAGAAAAGCGATTGAAGGATTAGATGGCGATGCATCAGAGATCTTTGCAGCACTAAAAGGTCAATCAGCATTATTGTTCTCAGAACAAAGCAATGGTCCAGCTAAGCTGATCAAAGCCTTGAGAAAAGGATCTGATAAACCAGTGTTAAAAGCAGCTTATATCGATGCTTCGGTATACGTTGGTGATAATCACTTAGATGCTTTGGTAAACATCAAATCGAGAGAAGAGCTTATCGGAGACATCGTTGGATTGTTACAATCACCTGCTAAGAACGTTATTTCAGCGTTAAAATCTAGCGGTGGCAAAATTGCAGGAATTGTTAAAACTCTTCAAGAAAGAGAAGGTTAAGGAACACCTGATAAGTTTCATATTATAATAAATTATTTTACGTAAATTTTTAAAATCTATAAAAATGGCAGATTTAAAAGCGTTTGCTGAGCAATTAGTAAACTTAACAGTTAAAGAAGTTAACGAATTAGCTCAAATCTTGAAAGACGAGTATGGTATTGAACCAGCTGCTGCTGCAGTTGCTGTTGCAGGACCTGCTGCTGATGCTGCTCCGGCTGCAGAAGAAAAATCTACTTTTGATGTAATATTNNAAGAAGCTGGTGGTGCTAAATTAGCAGTTGTGAAATTGGTGAAAGACTTAACTGGTCTAGGCTTGAAAGAAGCTAAAGATTTAGTTGATGGTGCTCCAAAAGAACTTAAAGCTGGTGTTGCTAAAGACGAAGCTGAAGCGTTGAAAAAACAACTTGAAGAAGCTGGAGCTGTAGTTGAAATTAAGTAATCACTTAATTTAACCACATTTTAATATAGACTCCGACTGAATAGTCGGAGTCTATACCTGTTTATAAACTTTTCATTTTGCTTGGTTGATGAAAATGTATAACGGCAAACCAAACAAATAGTTTATTCTTAAAGTAAATTAACTTTAGTCCATTGGCAAATAAAGTCGACCAAAGAGTAAATTTTGCACGTAGTAAGCATATCATAGATTACCCAGATTTTCTTGATGTGCAGTTGCAATCATTCCGAGAGTTCTTCCAGATCGAAACCACCTCAGATAACCGTCACACCGAGGGTTTATTTAAGGTTTTTGCGGAGAACTTCCCAATTACAGATTCAAGAAATATTTTCGTTCTTGAATTCCTAGATTATTTTATCGATCCACCGCGTTATGATATACCTGAGTGTATCGACCGTGGATTGACTTATAGTGTTCCGTTGAAGGCTAAGTTAAAGCTTTCTTGTAATGACGCGGAGCATGAAGATTTTGAAACCATTATCCAGGATGTATACTTAGGTACTATACCTTACATGACCCCTAAGGGTACATTCGTTATCAACGGTGCAGAGCGTGTTATTGTTTCTCAGTTACACAGGTCTCCAGGTGTGTTCTTCGGCCAAAGCCGTCACACGAATGGTACCAAGCTTTATTCTGCCCGTGTAATTCCTTTCAAAGGATCATGGATCGAGTTTGCTACAGACGTTAACAACGTAATGTATGCGTACATCGACCGTAAGAAAAAATTCCCGGTAACCACTTTATTGCGTGCTATTGGTTATGACTCTGATAAGGATATCTTAGAACTGTTTGATCTAGCTGATGAAGTAAAAGTTAGCAAGTCTGGTTTAAAAAAATACATTGGTCGTAAACTTGCTGCAAGGGTTCTTAGAAAATGGGTTGAAGATTTTGTTGACGAAGATACCGGTGAGGTAGTGTCAATTGATCGTAACGAAGTTATCTTAGACAGGGATACTGTTTTAGAAGAAGACCACATCGATATGATCATCGATGCTGGCGTGAAAACGATCATCTTATCTAAAGAGGACGGCGCCAGCCAAGCTGATTATACCATCATATATAATACTTTACAAAAAGATACTTCAAACTCCGAAAAAGAGGCTGTTGAAAACATCTATCGTGCTTTGCGTAACGCAGAACCACCTGATGAGGAAACTGCAAGAGGTATCATTGAGCGTTTGTTCTTCTCAGACAAACGTTATGACCTTGGTGATGTAGGTCGTTACCGCATCAACAGGAAACTGAAAATGGATACCCCGGAGCACGTGAAGGTATTAACAAAAGCAGATATTATTGCGATTGTTAAATATCTGATCAAATTGATCAACTCCAAAGAAGAGGTGGATGATATCGATCACTTGTCGAACCGTCGTGTTCGTACCGTAGGTGAGCAGTTATACGCCCAGTTTGGTGTTGGTTTAGCACGTATGGCCCGTACCATCCGCGAGCGTATGAACATCCGTGACAACGAGGTTTTCACACCTACAGATTTGATTAATGCCCGTACTTTATCGTCGGTTATTAACTCTTTCTTTGGTACCAACCAGCTGTCGCAGTTCATGGACCAAACCAACCCATTGGCAGAGATCACGCACAAGCGTCGTTTATCAGCTTTAGGTCCAGGTGGTCTTTCCCGTGAGCGTGCAGGTTTCGAGGTTCGTGACGTTCACTATACGCACTACGGTCGTTTGTGTACGATCGAGACTCCTGAGGGACCAAACATTGGTTTGATTTCATCTCTTTGCGTTCACGCGAAGATCAATAACCTTGGTTTCATCGAAACACCATACAAACGTGTAGTTGATGGTGTGGTTTCAGTTGATGAGCCGGTTGTTTACTTATCTGCAGAAGATGAGGATGGTAAAACCATCGCGCAAGCAAACGCGGAGTATGATGATAAAGGTATCTTCACCACGCCACGTGTTAAAGCACGTTACGAGGGTGACTTCCCGGTTATTGAGCCTGAGAAATTAGACTTAATGGACGTAGCGCCGAATCAGATTACTTCAATCGCTGCTTCACTGATTCCTTTCCTTGAGCATGATGATGCGAACAGGGCCTTGATGGGATCGAACATGCAACGTCAGGCTGTACCTTTGTTACGTCCTGAAGCACCAATTGTTGGTACAGGTTTGGAAGGTCGCGTTGCCCGTGACTCCAGAACTTTGATCAATGCTGAAGGTGATGGTGTTGTAGAGTATGTTGATGCTAACGAGATCACCATTAAATATGAACGTAACGATGCAGATCGTCTGGTTTCATTTGAAGGTGACAGCAAGACTTATAAATTAATTAAATTCAAGAAAACCAACCAAAATACTTGTATCAACTTGAAACCTATCGTTAAGAAAGGTCAGCGTGTTGTTAAAGGACAAGTACTTTGCGAGGGATATGCAACCGAGAATGGTGAGCTGGCATTAGGAAGAAACTTGAAAGTAGCTTTCATGCCTTGGCAAGGATACAACTTTGAGGATGCGATCGTAATTAACGAGCGTATTGTGAGAGAAGATATCTTTACTTCACTTCACATCGAGGAGTTTGAATTAGAGGTTCGTGATACTAAACGCGGGGAAGAGGAGTTAACACCAGATATCCCTAACGTTTCTGAAGAAGCAACCAGAGATTTAGATGAAAACGGTATTATCCGTATCGGTGCTGAGGTTAAAGAAGGTGACATCCTGATCGGTAAGATTACACCTAAAGGCGAGTCTGATCCTTCTCCGGAAGAGAAATTACTTCGCGCGATCTTTGGAGATAAAGCAGGTGATGTGAAAGATGCATCGCTTAAAACACCTCCATCTATCAAAGGTGTGGTAATTGATACCAAGTTGTTCTCTAGAGCTAAGAAAACTTCTAAAGCAGAAGAAAAATCTGCAATTGAGAAGTTAGACAAGCGATATGAATTGGCAACATCTAACCTTAAAAACGAACTCGTAGACAAGTTGTTCCAGATTGTAAATGGTAAGACCTCACAAGGTGTTTACAATGTTTACAAGGAATTATTGTTCCCTAAAGGAGCTAAGTTTACACAGAAAAGTTTAGCTGATCTGGAGTTTGCGCACATCAACCCATACAAATGGACTACTGATGATGACAAAAACGAGCAGATCAAGATGTTGATCCACAACTATGGTATCCGCGTAAACGAAGAGCTTGGTGCATACAAGCGTGACAAATTCGCCATCTCTGTTGGTGATGAGTTGCCATCAGGTATTGTACAAATGGCGAAAGTTTACGTTGCGAAAAAACGTAAGTTGAAAGTAGGGGATAAGATGGCGGGTCGTCACGGAAACAAGGGTATCGTTGCCCGTATCGTTCGTGATGAAGATATGCCATTCCTTGAAGACGGAACACCGGTTGATATCGTGTTGAACCCACTGGGTGTACCTTCACGTATGAACCTTGGACAGATCTACGAAACTGTATTGGCTTGGGCTGGTAAAGAGTTGGGCGTGAAATTCGCGACTCCAATCTTTGATGGTGCGAAGTTACATGAGGTTGAAGAGTGGATTGCCAAAGCTGGTGTACCTGCAACAGGAAGAACCTATTTACATAACGGTTTAACAGGTGAGCGTTTTGACCAGCCAACTACAGTAGGTATTATCTACATGCTGAAATTGGGTCACATGGTTGATGATAAGATGCACGCACGTTCAATCGGACCATACTCATTGATTACACAACAACCTCTGGGTGGTAAAGCTCAGTTCGGTGGTCAGCGTTTTGGTGAGATGGAGGTTTGGGCACTGGAAGCATTTGGTGCAGCCAACATTCTACAAGAGATCTTAACCGTTAAGTCGGATGATGTTATTGGTAGAGCGAAAACTTATGAAGCCATTGTGAAAGGAGAGAACCTCCCTACACCAGGTGTACCGGAATCATTCAATGTATTGGTACATGAGCTACGTGGATTAGGTTTGGATATTACGTTAGACTAAAAGTTTTAAGAAAGAATGGTACGCTGCAAAGCGTACCATTTTAAGCTTATCACTTAAAACTCAAAAAAGCTATGTCTTACAAAAAGGATAATAAATTAAAAAGCAACTTCACCTCGATTACCATTAGCCTGGCTTCGCCTGAGGCTATTTTGGAGCGTTCGAGCGGTGAGGTCTTAAAACCTGAGACGATCAACTACCGTACTTACAAACCTGAGCGTGATGGTTTGTTCTGCGAGCGTATTTTCGGTCCGGTAAAAGATTACGAATGTCATTGTGGTAAGTACAAACGTATCCGTTATAAAGGTATTGTTTGTGACCGTTGTGGTGTTGAGGTTACGGAAAAGAAAGTACGTAGAGAGCGTATGGGCCACATCAACCTTGTTGTGCCTGTTGCGCATATCTGGTACTTCCGTTCATTGCCTAACAAAATCGGTTACTTATTAGGACTTCCAACCAAAAGATTAGACCTGATCATTTACTACGAGCGTTATGTAGTAATTCAGCCTGGTTTTATGGCAGAAGAAGGCATCCAGCACATGGACTTCCTTACTGAGGAAGAATATTTGGATATCTTAGATAAGTTGCCAAAAGAAAACCAATACCTTGATGACAAGGATCCAAACAAATTCATCGCTAAAATGGGTGCTGAAGCTTTGGAAGACTTGTTGAAACGTATTGATTTAGATACTTTGTCTTATAACCTGCGTCACCAGGCAGCAACTGAGACTTCTCAGCAACGTAAAAACGAAGCTTTGAAACGTCTTCAGGTTGTTGAAGCTTTCCGTGGTGCAAGAACACGTATTGAGAATAATCCAGAATGGATGATTATCAAGATTGTTCCTGTAATTCCGCCTGAGCTACGTCCATTAGTTCCATTGGAAGGTGGTCGTTTCGCGACTTCAGATTTGAACGATTTGTATCGTCGTGTGATTATCCGTAACAATCGTCTTAAGCGTTTGATCGAGATCAAAGCGCCTGAGGTAATTTTGCGTAACGAAAAACGTATGTTGCAGGAAGCTGTTGACTCGTTGTTCGATAACTCACGTAAAGTAAACGCCGTTAAGACTGAAGGTAACCGTGCTTTGAAATCACTTTCAGATATCCTGAAAGGTAAACAAGGTCGTTTCCGTCAGAACTTATTGGGTAAACGTGTGGATTATTCTGCTCGTTCGGTAATTGTTGTAGGTCCAAACCTTAAATTACATGAATGTGGTTTACCTAAAGATATGGCAGCGGAGCTTTTCAAACCGTTTATCATTCGTAAGATGATTGAACGCGGTATTGTGAAGACCGTTAAATCTGCTAAGAAAATCGTTGATAGAAAAGATCCATTAGTTTGGGACATTCTTGAAAACGTGTTAAAGGGTCACCCTGTATTGCTTAACCGTGCACCTACGTTACACAGGTTGGGTATCCAGGCTTTCCAACCAAGATTAATTGAAGGAAAGGCGATCCAGTTACACCCACTTGTTTGTACAGCATTCAACGCGGATTTTGACGGTGACCAGATGGCCGTGCNNCCCATAACATCCTTAACCCAGCGAATGGTACGCCGATTACAGTACCTTCTCAGGATATGGTTTTGGGTCTTTACTATATTACTAAAGGCCGCAAAACTGATGAGACTCGCGTAGTTAAAGGTCAGGGTTCAATCTTCTATTCATCTGAAGAGGTTATCATCGCTTACAATGAGAAACGCATTGACTTACATGCATTCATCAAGGTAAAAGCGAATGTTAAACAAGAGGATGGTTCAATTGTAAACCAACTGATCGACACTACTGTAGGCCGTGTATTGTTTAACCAAATGGTACCGGAAGAAGTAGGTTACATCAATGAGTTATTGACTAAGAAATCACTTAGAGATATTATTGGTCATGTTGTGAAAGTTACTGGTATGGCCCGTGCAGCCAAGTTCTTGGATGATATCAAAGAATTAGGTTTTCAAATGGCATTCCGTGGTGGACTATCATTTAACCTTCAGGATGTAAACATTCCTGATGAAAAACAAACACTATTAGCACAGGCATCGGCGGAAGTTGAAGAAGTAAGGAATAACTATAACATGAGATTCATTACCAACAACGAACGTTATAATCAGATCATTGATATCTGGACGCGTATCAATAACCGCTTAACATCATTCGTGATGACGCAGTTATCGAGCGATCAGCAAGGTTTCAACTCTGTATATATGATGCTTGATTCCGGAGCCCGTGGTTCCAAAGAGCAGATTCGTCAGCTTTGCGGTATGCGTGGTTTGATGGCGAAGCCTCAAAAATCAGGTTCTGGTGGTGAAATTATTGAAAACCCGATTCTTTCGAACTTTAAAGAAGGACTATCGGTATTAGAATACTTCATTTCTACCCACGGTGCGCGTAAAGGTTTGGCGGATACGGCCTTGAAAACAGCTGATGCTGGTTACTTGACCCGTCGTCTGCATGACGTTGCACAGGATATGATCGTTAATTCTGAAGATTGCGGTACTTTGAGAGGTATGTACACTACTGCCTTAAAAGATAACGAGGATATCGTTGAGCCGTTATATGACAGAATCTTAGGTCGTATCTCCCTGCATGATGTTTACAATCCTGTGGATGGCAAGCTTATGGTAGGTGCTGGTCAGGATATCGACGAGGACATTGCTAAAGCTATTGAAGAATCTCCAATCGAAGGTGTTGAAATTCGTTCGGTATTAACCTGCGAGAATAAGCGTGGTGTTTGTGCATTGTGTTACGGACGTAACCTTGCATCTGGTAAACGTGTTCAAAAAGGTGAGGCTGTAGGTGTAATTGCTGCGCAGTCAATCGGTGAGCCGGGTACACAGCTTACACTTCGTACGTTCCACGTCGGTGGTACTGCATCAAACATTGCTGCTGAATCTCAAGTTGTAGCGAAGTTTGATGGTGTGATCGAGTTTGAAAACGTACGTACAGTAGAGAATGAAACTGAAGACGGTGTACAACAAGTTGTATTGGGTCGTTCAGGTGAGTTTAAAATTATTGAGCCAGGAACTGACAAGGTTCTAATGACCAATAACATTCCTTACGGTTCATTCTTATTTGTTGAAGATGGTGCGAAAATCACCAAAGGCGACAAGATCTGTTCGTGGGATCCATATAATGCGGTTATTATCTCCGAGTTCGCTGGTAAGATCGAGTTTGATGCAATCGTTGAAGGTGTAACCTTCCGTGAGGAGTCAGATGAGCAAACTGGTCACCGTGAGAAAGTAATTATCGATACCAGAGATAAAACTAAAAACCCTTCAATAAGAGTAGTGGATAAAAAAGGTGAGCTGATCCGTGGATACAACATCCCGGTAGGTGCACACATTGCGATTGACGAAGGTGATACTGTTAAACCAGGTCAGATCTTAGNNGAGATATTACGGGTGGTCTTCCACGTGTAACCGAGTTGTTCGAAGCACGTAACCCATCTAACCCTGCTGTAGTAACAGAGATTGATGGTGTGGTAACTTTAGGTGGTGTGAAACGTGGTAACCGCGAGATCACTATCGAATCTAAAGATGGCGAGGTTAAAAAATACCTTGTACCGTTGTCGAAACACATCCTGGTTCAGGATAATGACTTCATCAAAGCGGGTATGCCTCTATCTGATGGTTCAATCTCACCTGCTGACATCCTTGCTATCAAAGGACCTGCAGCTGTACAGGAATACCTGGTGAATGGTGTACAAGAGGTTTACCGTTTACAAGGTGTGAAAATCAACGATAAGCACTTCGAGGTGATTGTTCACCAGATGATGCAGAAAGTTCACATCGAGGATCCGGGAGACACTATTTTCTTAGAAAATAACTCTGTAGACCGTTGGGACTTCATGGTAGAGAATGACGAGATCTATGATAAGAAAGTTGTTGTAGACGCTGGTGATTCAGAAACCGTTAAACCAGGTATGATCCTATCTATGCGTAAACTAAGAGACGAAAACTCTCAGTTGAAACGTAAGGATATGAAACAGATCACTGTACGTGATGCAAGACCTGCAACTGCAAGTTCTATCCTTCAGGGTATCACACGTGCATCCCTTGGTACTAAATCATTCATCTCTGCAGCTTCCTTCCAAGAAACTACTAAAGTATTGAATGAGGCAGCTATCGCAGGTAAACGTGACCATATGTTAGGCTTGAAAGAAAACGTTATCGTTGGTCACTTGATTCCTTCAGGTACCGGTGTACGTGGCTACGAGCGTATTATTGTGGGTTCTCAAGAAGAATACGACAAGTTGTTGGCTTCAAAACAAGAAGAAGTAGAAGCTTAAGATCTTCTATAATCATATCAAATCCCCCTTCAGTAATGTTGGGGGATTTTTTTTTGAATAATCTTTCAATCCTTGATCCCTGTAATATTAAAAAGGTAGTTTTGTTATATGGAAGAGCAAAACAACGATAACCAGCTAAATATAGAATTGTCAGAAGAAGTTGCAGAGGGGATCTTCTCCAACCTGGCCATCATTACCCACTCCAACACGGAGTTCGTATTAGACTTCATCAGGGTAATGCCTGGGGTGCCAAAAGCAAGAGTAAAATCCAGGATCATTCTTACACCAGAGCATGCAAAAAGACTAGTTGAAGCGATGCAAGACAATGTAGAGAAATATGAAGCCTTACACGGTAGAATAAAGACCCAGGAGCCACCAGTACTACCAATGGGCTTTGGTGGACCAACTGCACAGGCATAATGCTGTGGAAGCAGCTGTTTGTACTGCTTAACTAAATTATTTGACTTGATCTGTACTGATCAATGTATGCAAGAATCTCAGTGGTTTGTTCCGGTTCAAACCACTTAATTTCTTCATCTCTCCGGAACCAGGTCAGTTGTCGCTTCGCGAAACGTCGGGTATTCTGTTTAATCTTATCTACTGCCTCCGCTAAGCTGCATTTACCATCCAGGTAATCGAAAAGCTCCGCATAACCAACCGTTTTCAGGGCATTAAGCTCACAATAGGGCAGCAAGCCTTTTACCTCCTCTAAAAGCCCCTTTTCCATCATCAGGTCCACACGCTTGTTAATTTGTTCATATAGCGCCTGGCGATCCTTATTTAACCCAATTTTAAGCATGTTAAAGGGCCTGGTTTTCTTGCTGTTCAGCTGAAAGGAGGAAAGCTTCTTTCCGGTTGATAACACAAACTCCAGTCCGCGGATAAGGCGCTGCGTATTGAACTGGTCCACCTGTGCGTAGTATTCAGGGTCCAGGCTTGCCAGTTCCGCTTTTATACCATCAAGGCCTTCCGTTTGAAAACGGTCGTTCAGCGCAGCACGGATGGAGAGNNAGCCCGTTAAGCACCGCATTCACATAGAGCCCCGAACCGCCGCAAAGCACAACCTGGTCCTTTGTTTCGAAGAGCGCTGTCAGAACTTCCATAGCGGCTACCTCGAAGTCGCCTGTGGAGAAGAATTCAGTGATGTGATGGGAGTTGATGAAATGGTGCGGCGCAGCAGAAAGCTCTTCCGGGGAAGGCTTTGCAGTTCCGATCTCCATTTCTTTGAAAAACTGCCGGGAATCTGCAGAGATGATTTCCGTATTCAGGTGCTGTGCGACTTGTATGGCCAGGGCTGTCTTGCCGACAGCCGTAGGGCCTACAATAGAGATTAATGTTTTAGGAAATGCCATCAGCAGGCATTAATAGTCTTCTTTATCGTCGTACGCTTCATCTTCGTAGTTCTCGTCATCTGAGAACTCATCCGAATCGCTGTCGTCACTGTGTTCGTCATCATCGGTCTGGCTGGCGCTAATGCCACGGCCATCCATCGCTTCAAGTTCTTCCGTATCCTCCGGAACGAAGTTCATTTCGTTCAGGAAGTCAAAATCACTGGACACTGGATTGCTGGAAACAGCAACCTGGCCAAAGTTATTTTTGTCGATAATCTTTGGTGCTTCGCCAATCTTCTTGAAGATTGCAGGATACTGCACACCTGGGTCAGCCTGCAGGATGATCTTGATCAACTCTACGTGGAAGTCGAACGGGCGATCAAAGTTATAGATGTAATAAAACTTCTGATGCGGATCCTCGATAAAGCTGCTCAGCTTCGAGTTCTCCATAAGTGCTACGCCACGATCAACTTTACGCTGGTTTGGTAAATAGGCAATTTCATCACCTTTAATCCAATGATCGGTGCTGATATAAAAAGAAGACGATTTCTCCGGGTTATAACCTGTAGATTGGTGAATAGCCCTATGTAAATCCTCAAAAGTCTGGTTTGACTTAATGTCAATTTCCCGTACTACTTCATCAAAATCTTCAAAGCTTACCTTAAATCTATATATCGCCATTGGTCTATTTTCTTACTAAAATTAAAAAATAATAATTGTTATTTATAATGGTAACGATGTCACGGGTTTGAGGCCGAATTCAGTGCCTTTTCGAAGCATGAACTTTAACGCCTCATCATAGCTGTTTGGTATTTCGCCTTCCAAAATAGCTTCTCGAATGGCGTTTTTAATCAAGCCGACTTCTTTACCAGCGGCAATGCCGAAGGTATTCATAATATCCTGTCCGGTAACCGGCGGCTGCCAGTTGCGGACCTTATCGCGTTCTTCCACATCCTTCAGCTTCTGTTTTACCAGTTCGAAGTTATTGCGGTACTTCTTTACTTTATATTCGTTTTTCGTAGTTACATCCGCATTGCAAAGCATCATCAGGCTTTCGATATCATCACCAGCATCAAAGAGTAAACGGCGAACAGCAGAATCTGTCACCACCTCCTGAGCAAGCACAATGGGGCGTAAATGCAGCTGCACCAGCTTTTGTACAAGCTTCATCTTCTCATTCAAAGGCAGCTTTAGCTGTGCGAAGATCTGCGGCACCATTCGCGCGCCTTTGTCTTCATGTCCGTGAAAGGTCCAGCCGTGCCCATTTTCAAAACGCTTGGTTGCAGGTTTGGCAATGTCATGTAGAATTGCAGCCCAGCGTAACCAAAGGTCGTCTGTGTCCTTGCAAATGTTGTCAAGCACCTGAAGCGTATGGTAGAAATTATCCTTATGACCTTTTCCATTGATGATCTCCACGCCATATAGGTTAGCCATTTGCGGGAAAATCAAATGTAGAAGTCCAGTGTCAAAAAGATATTTGAAACCAACAGAGGGTACAGGGGAGAGGATGATTTTATTCAACTCGTCCGTAATACGTTCCTTGGATACAATGCTGATCCGGTTTTTCTGCTTCGCAATCGCCTCAAGCGTTTCTGCTTCAATTTGAAAGGAAAGCTGTGAAGCAAAGCGAATACCGCGCATCATACGCAATGGATCGTCGGAGAACGTAAGTTCCGGTTCAAGCGGTGTTTTAATGACTTTCTGCTCCAGATCACTGATCCCGTTAAACGGATCAACCAAAGCACCATAGTTGGCTTTATTCAAAGAAATGGCCAGTGCATTAATCGTGAAATCACGTCTTAGCTGGTCATCTTGTATTGTTCCATTCTCCACAATAGGCTTTCTGGAATCTGCGCGGTAAGACTCTTTCCTGGCACCAACAAACTCGATCTCAAGATCCTGATACCGCAACATCGCGGTGCCAAAGTTCTTAAATACGCTTACTTTAGCGTTCAGCTGTTTACCTGCCANNAGTTCGGCAAACTCGATACCATTGCCTAAAACAACGATATCTATGTCTTTAGATGGGCGCTTCAACAGCAGATCGCGAACAAAACCACCGATCACGTATGCTTCGATCTGGTTTTTGTCGGCAATATTGGCCAGCAACTTAAAAACAGGATGCCTTAAATGTTCTTCCATAGCATATTCCTCGTGCTTTAACCCTTAAATAAGGTATCTGCTGAGTTTTGCAAAAGTAGCAAAACTTACTTTCTAATAAAGGAAAATTGCCCGCCAGCGCCGATTTTAATGATGGTAGAAGGCTTCTTTTCTGAGCGGTCATCTTGTTGGTGTTCCACAATATAATCAACCTGCGACTTAATCGCTTCGCTGATCATATCAAAGTTTTTAGGGCTGGGTTCACCAGAAATGTTGGCTGAAGTAGAGACGATTGGCTTGCGAAATCTTTTTAGCAATTGCTGCACAAAATCATGGCGCACCACCCGGATGCCAACGCTGCCATCCTGATTGATCACGTTCTTCGCCAGATTACGGGCATTGTCGAAGATCACGGTCATCGGGTTTTCTGCGTATTCGATCAGGTCATATGCCACTTCAGGCACCTCAGAAACGTAGCTTTGAATCTTCGAATCCGTATCCAGCAGAATAATGAAGCTCTTATCCGCTGCGCGGCCCTTGATCTGGTTAATTCTTTCCACTGCGGCTTCATTGGTGGCATCACAGCCTAAGCCCCAGATGGTATCCGTAGGATAGAGGATCACACCCCCTTCCTTCAACACCGTAAGACACTTGTCAATATCAGTTTTAAACATCTGGCAAAATTACGAATAGAAATGCAATTATCTTTTCGAAGCAATAGCCTCATAATAGGCCATCACCTGTGAAGCGATAACTTTATTGTCAAATTTCTGCACAAACTTCAGGCCTTTATCAACCATGTGTTTGCATAGCTCAGGCGTCTGAAGCAGTTTGTTGAGTGCTAGAGCAAGTCCTTCAACATCCTGCGGGTTTACGTAGATGCTGTCCGGACCGCCAGCCTCTTCCAGGCAGGAGCCTGTAGCCGCAATTACCGGAACGCCGGAATACAGCGCCTCGATGATCGGGATACCGAAACCTTCATACAATGATGGATACACAAAAACCTTTGAAAGTTGATAGATACCTGGAAGGTCCAGAAAAGAAACATCCTTTAAAAAGATGACTCGCTCTGCTAAACCCAGACGTTCAATTTCCTGATGAATCTTTTTGGCATAAGCCTGTTCCTTACCGATGAGAATGAGTTTGCAATCAAGCGGCAGCGAAGGCATCGCCTGAACCAGCAAAAGCTGATTTTTACGCTCCTCAATGGTACCTACATTGAGGACATATTGATCTGGAAGTGCATATTTTTTCTTGATCGAAGCCAGACGTGAAGCTTCGAAACCTTGTTTAAAGCTGTCATCGCAGCTCTGGTAAATTACACTAACCTTCTCTGCAGGGACATTGAATAGCGTAATTAGATCCTGACGGGTACGTTCACTGATCGCCACCACACCATCTGCGTGCTTACAGGCGTACCGCCCTTTAAAGCGGTAGATCTGTCTGTCTATAAATGGAAAATACTGGGGAAACCTGATGTAGATCAGGTCGTGTATGGTTACAACGGACTTGATTCCAGACGAAGCAATCCCGAATGGAAGCTCCTGACTGAGTCCGTGGTAGAGCTGTATGTCGTCTGCTTTTAGTTGCTTCAGGATGCCAAAGCTCCTCCAGAGCAAACCTTTCCAGGCAAGTTGCAGCTTGATGGCCGCTGTTTTAAAGAAAGCATGTATCTGGGGATGGTTCTTTACTTTAGCAGTATAGACCAAATATTCATTATTAGGGAAGTAATTTGCCAGTTGTAATATCAACGAGCGGCTATAATTAC
>DDAD01000028.1 GCA_002333205.1 Pedobacter sp. UBA2067 | reverse complement strand
TTTTTCAATATCTTTAATTCGTTCAAGTTTTCCTTTTCCTCTCGGTGGGGGTGTCTTGAAGGATTCAATTTTTGATAATTGTTCGATTTCTTTCGCTTCAACAACTTGCAATGGCTTTGTCCTTGCCGACATAATCCCTCTCATGTTCGGGATCTTTGGTTCAGCAACTCCCTCCGCACAACTTGCAATGAACTTTCCCGTAACTGTCAAGATTTCCTTACCACCTTCAATTTCTCTTTCAATTGTTGCAGTTGTTCCATCATAATCAAGCTTTTTGATAATTGAAATAGAAGGAATGTCAAGGAATTCTCCAACCATAGCAGCTACCTGAGCACCATTGTAGTCAATAGATTCGCGCCCAGTAAGAATCATGTCGAAATCATTAGCTTTTGCATATTCTGCAATCTGATAGGCTGTAAAATATGCGTCACGTGGAGCTGCATTAACCCTAACGGCATCATCAGCCCCAATTGCTAAGGCTTTCCGAACTGTGGGTTCCGTGGTGCTTTCTCCAACATTGATGACCGTTACAGATCCTTTTCCACCTTCGCAAAGCGAAATGGCTTTGGATAACGCAATCTCATCGTACGGGTTTACAATGTATTGAACACCCGCAGTATTGAATTGTGTATTATCGTTAGTAAAAGTTATTTTTGTGGTTGTGTCTGGCACATTACTTATACAAACTAATATTTTCATAAAAAAAGTCTTTTTGCAAATCTAATTAAAAAAGCAAGGATTAAAAATGCAAACTACCCGATTAAACAAGTTATTGGAATTTTTAAAAGCCGATCCTTCTGATCCTTTTATTCTATATGCGCTAGCCACTGAATATAACACTGCAGGGGACTATCAACAAGCATTTCACTACTACAACTTACTGGTTGAAAACAGCCCGGAGTACGTTGGAACATACTATCACTTAGGCAAACTTTATGAAAAGACGGGCCATAGAGATAAAGCAGTGGAAATATACCGCCTAGGTCTTAAAGCTGCAAGAAGCAAAAATGACAATCATGCATACTCAGAGCTTCAGGGGGCTTTGAACGCCGCCCTTGGACTCGATTATGAAGATGATTAAACCGCTTTACCTTGGCAGCTAAAAGATTGTTATTTATCAGGCAGGTTATCCTGTTTACTTTTACGGCATTTGGTGGTGCTCAAGCACATATGGCCCTGCTGTTAAAGTATTTCGTTAAAGATATCAAGTACATTTCCGAAGAAGATCTGCTGGAACTAAATGCACTTGCCCAAGTGTTGCCAGGACCAGCATCAACACAAACCTTGGTGGGACTTGCATATAAAGTTGGAGGACTAAGCTTATCAATTCTCACTTTCCTGATCTGGATTATTCCTTCAGCAGCATTGATGACCTTTGCAGCAGTGAGTTATGCCAGGCTTGATCACAAAAACCAATTTGTAGAAATTATGCGGTATATCCAGCCGGTTGCGCTTGGTGTAGTTGCATACGGAGCCGTTAACCTTGGAAAAAAGGTATTGCGAAACCAATTGTCGTTCTTTCTTGCTACCGCAGCGGTGATTGCTACCTTAGTTTTAAGGAACGCGTATGTATTTCCACTGGCGATCCTGATAGGTGGTATCATTTCTTCCTCGATCGAAACACCGCGGGAAGAAAGCGAGCTGNNACCGAAAAAAGCTGATTTACTATTTTGGCGTGCTGCTTTTCTTAGCACTGCTAGGCGCTATCATTAACACCACTTCACCTTTCAGCTTACCCATAAGGTTATTCGAAAACTTCTACCGGAATGGAATTTTTATATTCGGTGGTGGGCAGGTCCTTGTTCCACTGATGTTTACCGAGTTTGTACAGATGAAGCATTACTTAAATCCTTCTGAGTTTCTTTCCGGATTTGCTTTACAACAAGCCTTGCCAGGGCCAACTTTTTCGTTCACTAGCTATTTGTCCGCCCTAAGTATGAAGAATTTTGGCTATGGGTTCTATGGACAGCTACTTGGAGGATTGATAGGCGTGCTGGGCATAAATTTACCCGGGGTGATTCTGGTACTCTTCATCGTCCCTTTTTGGGATGATCTTAAAAAGATCAATCGAATCGAGTACTCCCTCTCGGGGGTAAACGCAGTTAGTGTTGGCTTTATCGTTGCTGCATTCATTCTGCTTGTTAAACCAATAGGGTTGGACCTGATGTCCATTATCATCATGGTATTAACGTTTGTTGTTTTAAACTACACGAAGATAAGTGCCCCAATTCTAGTTATCGCGGGGATTGCACTTGGCTATTTTCTATAAGTTCAACTACATATACAGACATAAAAAAGCCGGTAGTATTAAACTACCGGCTTTTTTATGATTGTGTAAATATTTAGAACTTGTTTTACTAAAATGGTGCATCTTCATCTTGCATATCATCCATCCTGGAGGGCTTGATGATAACGTTCCCAAACGATGATCTGTCAAAATCTGGCGATGGTGCCATACCTGCACCTGGGCTATCCATTGAAAAGGAGTTCTGCGGTGCAAAATCCTCTTCCAGATCTTGAAACTTCACGTATTTACCTACGAAACGCAGTGGTACAATGCCTGTCTCACCATTCCTGTGTTTTGCAATGATTACCTCACCAACACCGGCCTGTGACCTGCCTTGTTCATCTTCTGTGATACCATAATATTCCGGTCGATAANNCGCATCCTGCTCAATAGATCCAGATTCCCTCAAATCCGATAGGAGCGGACGCTTACCATTCTGACCAGGTCTGTTTTCAACCGCACGGCTCAACTGTGATAGTGCAAGAACAGGTACATCAAGCTCCTTAGCAACAGACTTCAAGGCCCTTGAAATACTACCAATCTCCTGCTCACGGTTTCCGCCGCCACCTTCGCCTTTTCCATGCATCAATTGAAGGTAATCGATAATGATCATTTGAATATCGTACTGGGACTTTAATCTCCTGCATTTCGCGCGGAACTCAAAGATATTTAAAGCTGGGGTATCATCAATTAGCAATGGCGCCTCTGTCAACGTGCCGATCTTACTGTGCAGCTGTTGCCATTCCCAATCTGCAAGATTTCCTTTCCTGATCTTCTCCTGTTCAATCTCGGTTTCCCCAGAAATCAAACGATTAACTAGCTGTACAGAGGACATCTCCAGTGAGAATACCACTACTGGCTTCTTAAAATCTACAGCTGCATTCCGAGCGCAACTTAACACGAAAGCTGTCTTACCCATCGCCGGACGAGCAGCAATAATAACCAAATCGGACTTCTGCCATCCGCCGGTTATCCTGTCAAGTGCCGTAAACCCAGATGGGACACCTGTAAGGCCATCAGTTTTGGTTCGAAGCTCTTCCAACGTTGCCAATGACTGTTTAATTATCTCATCCATTTTCTGCGTGTCTCTTCGAAGATTGTTCTGGGCAATATCAAAGAGGTTCTTTTCCGCATGGTCTAATAGGTCGAAAATGTCAGTTGTATCCTCGTAGGCATTCTGAATGATCTCAGAAGAGATGCGAATAAGTTCCCGTTGAATATATTTTTGTGAAATAATCCTTGCATGGTACTCGATGTTCGCTGCAGAGGCTACCCGGTTAGTAAGATTGGTGATGTAGTATGCGCCACCAACCATCTCAAGCAACCCCAAGGTCCTTAATTCGGAAGTTACGGTTAAGATATCTACAGGCTTCGATTTCTGGAACAGTTGCTGTATCGCTTCAAATATTTTTTTATGTGATTCCTGATAGAAAACCTCAGGCTTAAGTATATCAATTACAGTGGACAGAGCGTCTTTTTCAAGCATTAGAGCACCTAAAACAGCTTCTTCAAGGTCGATTGCCTGTGGTGGAATCTTTCCCATGGTGCCTACAGTATTGGTCAATCTGTTCTTACGAGAAGTAAAATTAGACCTTTCCTGCCCCTGGTTTGCATTATCAATTATCATAATACAAAATTATGGAAAATAACCCTGCATCCATGATTTCTTTTTGAACATAATCATATGCCCTGAAAGAAAATCAGATGTCTTGAACCAAGAGCCAGTGCATGAGGGCAAAACGAAAAAAATAAAGTATTTTTGCAGGATAATTTATACAGAATGGAGCAGTTCAAAAGGTCTGGAAGACCTAAAGAAAATAATGAGTTTATATTTGGTATACGCGCTGTTATTGAAGCAATTAAGGCCGGTAGAGATATAGAAAGTATCTATCTGCAACGTAGCGTGAATGGAGAGTTGATCGTTGAGTTGAAAAGTCATCTTAAAAACCTGGAGGTTCCCGTTCATAATGTTCCAGTGGAAAAGCTTAACCGCATGACCCAGAAAAATCATCAGGGCGTAATCGCAGTAATCTCATCCATTACCTTTCAAAAGATAGAAGATATTATTCCAGCAATTTATGAAAAGGGAAAGACTCCGCTGATCTTAATTCTTGATGGAATTACTGATGTACGCAATATGGGAGCGATTGCCAGAACTGCTGCATGTACAGGCGTCCATGCTATCGTGGTACCAACCAAGAATACAGCACAGATCAATGCAGATGCTATAAAAACATCCGCTGGGGCGCTGTTTACCATCCCTGTTTGTCGGCACCCAAATTTGCATAAAACAGCATTATTCCTTCAAGAGTGTGGTCTGCAGATCGTTGCATGTACTGAAAAGACCAGCGACCTGATCTATGCACCTGACTTCACCGTCCCAACGGCTATCGTAATGGGCGCAGAAGATGAAGGAATCTCAAACGACATTATGCGTATGGCTAATCACTTGGCCAAAATTCCAATGTTCGGGGAAATCGGTTCATTGAATGTTTCTGTGTCTACGGGTGTCATTTTGTATGAAGCCATTAGACAACGTACAACTGCTGTTTAGCTAGATTTCTGTACCCATAAAAAAAAAACGCCTGTAGTTGATGAAACTGCAGGCGTTTTTTATATGTTATTGATTCTTAGATAAACTTGGTTCCAAACTTTGCTTTCACATCGGCTACAATCCGTTTTACACTTTCCTCTTCTGTTCTCGGACAGACAAGTAGAATATCATTGGACTCCACTACTATATAGTCGTGCAAACCTTGCAAAATAACCATCTTCTCCTTAGGCATATTTACCATACAATTTGAAGAATCGAACATCATGACTTGTTCAGACGGAATTACGGCATTGCCAACATAGTCCTTTTCAGCCATCTCGTAAATCGATGACCAAGTACCGAGGTCAGACCAGCCAAAATCCGCAGGCAAAACGTACACGTTCTCTGCTTTCTCCATAATCGCGAAGTCTATAGAGATGTTCGTACATTGCTGATACGCACCCGATATAAAGGATTTTTCCATGTCTGTATTGTATGCAGAAGTCCCAAGAGCAAAGATTTCATGCATATCTGGTAAATGCTTTTTGAAGGCATTGTTTATAGATCTTGCAGACCAAATGAAGATACCTGCATTCCAAAGAAAGTCCCCGCTTTGTATAAAGGTGCGTGCCAACTCCAGATTCGGCTTTTCGGTGAACAACTTAACCTTATGAATCTGTTCATCCGTCGGAAGATTGTTTTCTGTATACTGGATATAACCATACCCTGTATCAGGGCGACTCGGCTTAATACCAAGTGTAATCAAGGATTCATTTTCAGAAGCTGCCTGTAGACATTGACCAATCGCAATTTTAAAAGCATTTTGGTTGGCAATGGTATGGTCAGATGGGGCAACAACAATAATGGCGTCTGGATTAAGTTCTGCAATCTTCATGGAGCCGTAAGCTACACAAGGTGCGGTGTTCCGCATTATTGGTTCTGCAAGAATCTGGTTGTCTGCCAGCGAGGGTAGTTGCTCTTTGATCAAAGAAACATAGATCTCGTTAGTAACGATAAATATATTTTCAGGTGGGCAGATATCCAAAAAACGATCGTAAGTGCTCTGGATAAGTGTTTTTCCGACACCAAAAAAGTCGATGAATTGCTTCGGGAAATCTGTTCTGCTAACGGGCCAGAAGCGACTGCCAACTCCACCGGCCATGATCAGGGCATAATTGTTTTTATTCATAGTTTAAGTGTCAAGAGCGTTATTAAATAATACCTTCCTGCAGAAGGTCATGCAAATGAATAATTCCAAAATACTGATCCTGATCCATAACCAGTAATTGTGTAATGCTATTCTCTTTCATTATCTGTAAAGCATCAAAAGCCAGCATATTTTTGTCTACTTGTTTAGGGTTCAGGGTCATGATATNNCCGTGTTTCCAATAAACAAATTGCAAGTGCATCGCCCATAGCCAATTGTGCAGTCGTACTTGTTGTAGGAGCAAGGTTATGTGGACAAGCTTCTTTTTCTACACTGGTGTTCAAGATTAAATCGGCGAGGCTCGCCAGGTCCGATTGTAACTGGCCAACCATCCCGATCAATAGGTTCCCAGATTGCTTTAATAGGGGAGCAAGAACCTTGATTTCAGGGGTGTTACCGCTCTTCGAAATACATATTACGACATCATCTTTCTGGATCATGCCCAGGTCTCCATGAACTGCATCACCGGCATGCATGAATATTGCCGGGGTGCCGGTCGAATTGAAAGTTGCTACAATTTTTTGTGCAATAATGGCACTTTTTCCCACTCCGGTTACGATCACTCGACCCTTGCTATCAGCGATGATATCAACGACTCTTTTAAAGTCATCATTGATGTTCGGAATTAGGTTTAAAATGGCCTGAGCCTCTAATTGCAATGTGTTCACTGCGATTTCGTAAGTTGATTTTTTACTTTTCAAAGAGAATTTATTAGAGTCTGAATGCTTTTATCCGTGCAAAATTATGTTATTTTGAATCAAATATAGCACTGAATATTTTATACACAGGATGGATGTGAAAAAGTCGTTGTTTGACAACTTGCAAACCTTTTTTGGTTTCAACAATTTTAAAGGTGATCAGGAGCCGATCATTACCAATGTTTTAGAGCGGAAGAATACCTTTGTTATAATGCCTACT
This sequence comes from Pedobacter sp. UBA2067, assembly GCA_002333205.1. Lineage (GTDB taxonomy): Bacteria > Bacteroidota > Bacteroidia > Sphingobacteriales > Sphingobacteriaceae > Pedobacter. Next base: position 9,357 of record DDAD01000028.1, on the reverse strand, counting down.
GGTGGAGGCAAATCAATCTGCTACCAGCTACCTGCCTTAATGAGTGAAGGCACCGCCATCGTAATCTCTCCCCTTATTGCTTTGATGAAAAACCAGGTTGATCAGCTGCGCGCATTTGGCGGAAGCGACAGCATCGCCCATTTCCTGAATTCTTCATTAAATAAATCTGAGATCAATCAGGTCAAAAGTGACTTGCTAAATGGTAAAACTAAGCTACTTTATGTCGCTCCGGAGTCGCTTTCCAAAGCAGATAACGTCGAATTCCTTAAACTTATAAAAATCTCTTTTGTCGCTGTTGATGAAGCACATTGTATTTCCGAATGGGGGCATGACTTCCGACCGGAGTACCGCAAGATCCGTCAGGTAATTGCAGGTTTAGGACCAAACATTCCGATTATCGCACTAACTGCAACCGCCACGCCGAAGGTACAGCTCGATATTATCAAAAACCTTCAAATGGGGGACGCAACCTTGTTTAAGTCTTCATTTAACAGGCCAAACCTTTATTACGAAATCCGCCCCAAGCGCGATGTATTGAAGGAGATCATACGCTATATCAAACAGAATACAGGTAAGTCTGGAATTATCTATTGTCTTAGCCGAAAGAAAGTTGAAGAAGTTGCAGAAGCACTAAATCTTAACGGAATTAAAGCACTTCCTTACCATGCAGGGCTAGAACCAAAAGTCCGTGCAGAAACCCAGGACAAATTCCTCATGGAAGATGTAGAAGTTATTGTTGCGACAATAGCATTCGGTATGGGTATAGATAAGCCTGATGTACGTTTTGTAATTCACCATGACATTCCTAAAAGTATGGAAGGCTACTATCAGGAAACCGGACGTGCCGGAAGAGATGGTGGTGAAGGGGTTTGTATCGCCTTCTACGCACAAAAAGATATTGATAAACTTGCAAAATTCATGAAAGACAAGCCAGTTTCCGAACGTGAAATTGGCACACAGATTCTCAAGGAAGTCATTGACTACGCAGAGTCAGGTGTATGTCGTCGGAAGCAGATCCTGCACTACTTTGGCGAAAACTTCAATGAGGCGGGTTGCAATGGCATGTGTGATAACTGCCGAAGAACAAAAACCTATTTCGATGCTGAAGAAAACTTGAAGAGTTTGCTCGAGCTGATAAAGCGTACAGGTGAGAAGTTCGACGACACCCATATTCTTAACATCATCATGGGCACAGAGACCGCGCAAACCATCGCGTACGAGCATAGGAAGCTGCCGGAATTTGGCCTTGGCAAAATAGAAGGTGAAAACCTTTGGAAGTCTTTGGTGAGACAGGCAATCCTGAATAATTTTCTGATTAAAGACATAGACAATTATGGCTTGCTTAGTCTTTCTAAAACAGGCCAGGATTTTATAGAAAACCCATACGCATTGAAATTTATCCTGCGGGAACCGATCGAAAGCGACAATACGGATGATGAGGACGATGCTAAACAAGGAGCAGGTGTATTAGATACCCAGTTGCTGCAGTTGCTAAAGGACCTTCGGAAGAAAATAGCAAAACAGAAAAACGTTCCTCCATTTGTAGTTTTCCAGGATCCGTCACTAGAAGAGATGTGTACGCACTATCCAGTATCTATGGAAGAGCTTAAACAGATCTCTGGTGTAGGAAACGGCAAAGCGATGAAGTTCGGTGCTCCGTTTATTGAGCTTATTAAGAAGTATGTTGCCGATAATGATATTGAGCGTCCGGTAGATTTGATTATAAAAACTCAAGCCAATAAGTCTCAGCTGAAAGTCTCCATCATACAAAACGTAGACCGTCAGATTGGTTTAGATGACATCGCGCGTGCAAAAGGAATCACCTACGACGATATTTTAAAAGAAATTGAAGCAATTGTGAATTCTGGTACAAAACTGAACCTCAACTATTTTGTTGATGAGGTATTAGATGACGACCGTCAGGATGAAGTATTTGATTACTTCCGCTCTGCAGAAAACGATTCTATAGATGCCGCGCTTAAAGATCTTGGTGAAACAGATTATACACGCGAAGAAATACAACTAATGCGAATTAAGTTCATGTCTGAACTTGGAAACTAATGAATAACTAATGATCAATTTTGAGTTAGACAAACTAAAATTTACCGACAGCAACAACTTCTTTTTGATGGCGGGACCTTGCGCAATAGAGGGTGAGGAAATTGCTTTACGCATTGCCGAAAGGATTGTGAGCATCACTGACAAGCTCGAGATTCCTTATATCTTCAAGGGTTCTTACCGGAAAGCGAACCGCTCTAAAGGAAGTTCTTTCACTGGTATTGGCGATGAAAAGGCGCTTAAAATCCTGGAGAAAGTTGGTAAAACCTTCGGTGTTCCAACAGTCACTGATATACATGAAAGTGCAGAAGCTGCTATGGCTGCTGCTTATGTTGATGTACTTCAAATCCCTGCATTTTTATGTCGTCAGACTGATTTGTTGATTGCTGCAGCCAAGACAAATAAAGTTGTTAATGTAAAGAAAGGACAATTCCTTTCTGCAGGTTCCATGAAGTTTGCGGTAGAGAAGATTGTGGAGTCAGGTAACAACCGGGTAATCTTAACTGATCGTGGTAACACATTTGGGTACCAGGATCTTATCGTCGATTACCGCGGTTTGCCGGAAATGCAGTCCTTTAATGTTCCTGTGGTTATGGACTGCACGCACTCCTTACAGCAGCCAAATCAAACTTCTGGTGTAACCGGAGGCAAACCTGAGTTAATAGCTACAATTGCTAAGGCTGCCATTGCTGTAGGTGCTGATGGCTTATTTATCGAAANNAATATGCTTCATCTGGATCGGCTAGAAGAACTACTTACACAACTTGTAAGACTAAGAAAAGCGGTTATTTAACCGCTTTTTTTTTGCGCTGCCTAGATTCCAGTAACTACAAATGATGTGCGACGGTTTTTCTGGCGACCCTCAGGATTAGCGTTGCTGGCCACCGGCTTGTTTTTACCGTAACCTTTGTAGGTTAACCGGTTCGCTTCAATATTCTTGTCCACCAAGTAATTGTACACCGCTTTAGCCCGTGCCTCAGAAAGTGCCATGTTTTGATTATCGCTTCCTGTATTATCCGTATGGCCCTGTATTTCAATAGCCATCCTTGGATTGTCCCGCAGCAGGGTTAGCAGTATATCTAATTCCGTTATCGATGGAGGTAAAAGTGTCGCCATATTGGTGTCGAAAAATATATTCTTCAAGGTAAGATTGCTGCCGGTCTTAATCCGTTCCATATAGACAATCAATTCGACGGGCTTATTACCATTCTTCTCTTGAAGCTCAAAATGATCGGAGTAGAAAAGATAGCCCTTTGCCGAGACGTTCAGCGAGTAGTTGCTGCCCACAGGCATTACCGCCAGGAAATCCCCCGTCTCTGGAGAGGTAAAATCATTGAACTGCGTCTTTTTTGTTTTCAGGTCTACCACCAGGACCTCTGCTGCAAGTGGTTGTTTGGTTTCCTTGTCATACACGGTTCCATTTACATAGGAAATTTGACGAGGCTTTGCTACCCNNGATCACCAAAACCATCGCCTAGTGTCGTGGAGAATATACCATTCAGCCCATCAGGTGTAACAATTAAGCCTGTCTCTTCATGATGACTGTTTATCGGATAGCCCAGGTTAACCGGCCTGCTCCAATTGCCAGACACATCAATTCTGCTGTAGAAAATGTCTTTGTTGCCCAAGCCCGGCCAGCCGTCTGAGGAGAAATATAAGGTTTGTCCATCCGGATGTACAAAAGGCGTATGTTCATCGTATGCAGTATTTATTTCAGGTCCCAGGTTCACGGGTGGGCTCCAGGTGCCATCTTTCTTCAACTGTGTTTTCCAAAGGTCATAACCTCCGAGGCCTCTCGGGCGGTTGCTGGAAAAGTACAAGGTATTACCATCAGGGCTGATGGCGGGTTGAGAATCCCAATATTTAGAATTAACCACATTTCCCAGATTAAAAGGACGATCCCACTTTTTTCCGGATTTATGACTCACGTAAATATCACAGCTTCCGAAACCATCCGGACGATTACATCCCGTAAAGAAAAGATATTTTCCATCTGGCGAAAGTGACTGTGCACCCTCGTTGTACTCCTTTGTGTTAATGGTTGTACTTAGCGGAACTGCCGCTGTCCAATCCGTTGATTTGCTGCGCGTGCTAATCAGGAAGTCTTCATTGCCCTCAATCACCCGGCTGTAAATCATTGTATTGCCGTCGGCAGTTATGGCTGGAAAGTACTCCCGGTATTTAGAATTGACATGAGCACCCATATTCAGGGGCTGAAAAGGCTGAGGGGTTTTAAGCGCTTCAATGGAAAAGCTACAATCATCCAGGTACTTCTTTGCCCGTACCACGATCTTCTGATCCTTTCCCTCATACTTCGAAATAAACAGGTTCAGATGTTTTTGGGCATTGGTATAATCACCTGTGAGCAGTTGTGACTCACCTAAAGAATAGTAGACACGGGCATCTATGGGGTTTTTAAGTTCGAGTGCCTTTGAATAAAGGGCGGCACTCTTATCGAATGTCTTCAGGCGTCTATAAACATCACCAAGCTGAAGGTAGGCTAGCTGGAACTCAGGATCTGTATCAATTGNNAGCATCCTCGTAGGCACCTTTATCCAAAAATCCCTGCGCATTGTTGAAACTTCGCTGTGCCTGTGCATTGCTGGACTGTTGCCCCAGAGCAACCAATTGCATCCCAATAAATAAGCATAGAAACAAGACAGCCTTCATTCTATATATTTAATTAACTAAATATATAAATAAAGCACCATGGCTTAGGGGATGTTCAGAAATTTGTGCGTTTGTAACGAAATTTCCCACTTTGGATTGGCCATCACATAGTCGATGATCAATGGTGTAACCTCGTTCCGCTTAGACCATTCCGGTTGCAGGTATAGCTTACAAGTTGGACTTACAGATTCTGCATACTGCTCTGCCCAAATAAAGTCGCTTTTATTGAATACAATTACTTTAAGTTCGTTTGCAAATGGTGTAATGTCTGGACGAGGAGCCTTAAACTTCTTAGGTGAAAGACAGATCCAATCCCATGAACCTGACAAGGGGTATGCACCAGACGTTTCAATAAAGGTCAAGATCTTCTTCTCCTGTAGTTTTGCAGTCAGGTAATCCATATTGTAGATCAAAGGTTCTCCACCGGTAATCACAACGGCTCTTCCAGGGTAGGTATCCGCTTTTGCTACAATCTCATCTGCGTGAGTGAGGGGGTGAGACTCCGCATCCCAGCTTTCCTTAACATCACACCAGTGGCAGCCCACATCGCAGCCACCAAGGCGGATAAAATATGCTGCCTTGCCAGTGTTGTAACCTTCACCTTGTATTGTATAAAATTCTTCCATCAAAGGAAGCAACGTTCCGTCTGTCGGTATCTGATGCGCCATAATAAGCTGCAAAGTTAACAAAATAAATGCGCCCGGACTTTTCTCCCGGGCGCAGTGCAATATTAATGACGCAGCAATGAAACTTGCTGGCTCTANNCTGAAGCGAGGGTGTTCTTTAACAACCCCACGATAGTCATCAATCCAACTCCACCTGGTACCGGCGTAATCCAGGAAGCCTTCTCTGCTACATTTTCAAAGTCAACATCCCCAAAAAGCTTATAGCCTGATTTTGTTGTATCCGAAGTCTCCCTGTTAATACCTACATCAATGATTATAGCACCCGGCTTTACCATATCTGCTGTTACAAAGTTCTTTTTCCCTATTGCAGCAATAATGATATCTGCCTGTAGAACAATAGATTTAAGGTCTTTTGTTTTACTGTGCGTTAAGGTAACTGTACAGTTTCCTGGGTTTGCATTGCGTGCCATCAGAATGCTCATCGGACTGCCGACAATGTTACTCCTTCCAACTACAACACAGTGCTTTCCGGTAGTGTCAATATCATAGGCCTGCAGCATCAACAATATGCCATAAGGCGTTGCCGGAATAAAGCATGGTAGGTTGCGCATCATCCTTCCAAGGTTAACCGGGTGAAATCCATCTACATCCTTACGGTGATCAATGGTTTCAGTCACCTTTTCCGGATCAATATGTTTCGGCAAAGGAAGTTGTACAATTAAACCGTCTACCTCCGGATCAAGATTGATCTTTCTAATTTGATCAAGTAGTGCTTCTTCGGTAACATCAACATCATAACGGATCAGCGACGATTTAAAACCCACCTTCTCACAGTTTTTCATTTTGCTGGCTACATAAGTCTCACTGCCACCGTCATTACCTACAAGGATAGCGACAAGGTGAGGCTTTCGGCCACTTTTTTCAAAAAAGCGTCCTGCTTCTTCGGCAATTTGATTCTTTATCTGCTCCGAGGCGTATTTTCCGTCTAATAGTTGCATGTTATTTAAATAAGCTTTAGTCTAGTTTAAGTACTGCCATAAATGCGGTCTGTGGAATCTCTACGTTACCCACCTGACGCATACGTTTCTTACCTTTTTTCTGTTTTTCCAGCAACTTACGTTTACGGGATATATCACCACCGTAGCATTTTGCAGTAACATCTTTCCGCATTGCTTTAACGTTCTCACGTGCAATTACCTTGGCACCAATTGATGCTTGAATAGCAATTTCAAACTGTTGCCTCGGAATTAATTCCCGANNAAATATCAAGACGAACCAGGTCCGATTGTCTGTAACCAATCTGGTGATAGTCAAAAGAAGCATAACCCTTAGAGATCGTCTTCAATTTATCATAGAAATCAAACACGATTTCACCCATAGGCATTTCAAAAACAAGCTCCACACGATCGGCAGTCAGGTACGACTGGTTAACGATGATACCACGTTTCTGAATACATAGTGACATTACCGGGCCAACAAACTCCGCTTTTGTGATGATGTTAGCCTTAATAAAGGGCTCCTGAACATACTCCAATTTACTTGGATCCGGAAGATCTGATGGATTGTTTACCTGAATCTCTTCGTCTCTAGTTGTTTTCGCAATGTAAGATACGTTGGGAACCGTAGTGATTACTGTCATGTCGAACTCGCGCTCAAGTCTTTCCTGGATAATCTCCATGTGTAGCATACCAAGGAAACCGCAGCGGAATCCAAAGCCCAATGCCGCGGAACTTTCCGGTTCAAACACGATAGAAGCATCGTTAAGCTGCAGCTTGTGCATCGCTTCACGAAGTTCCTCGAATTCATCCGTATCAACAGGGTAGATACCGGCAAAAACCATAGGTTTCACCTCTTCAAATCCCTGGATACTTTCAAGTGAGGGACGCGCAACGTTGGTGATGGTATCGCCAACTTTTACCTCACGTGCTTCCTTGATACCAGATATGATATAACCTACATCACCGGTTTTAACGACGGGTTTAGGTAACATGTTCAATTTTAATACGCCAACTTCATCGGCCAGGTATTCTTTATTGGTATTGATGAACTTTACTTTATCACCTTTTTTGATCTCGCCATTAACAACTTTATAGTAGGCAATAATACCGCGGAAAGAGTTAAATACAGAGTCAAAGATTAATGCCTGCAATGGTGCTTCAGGATCGCCGACAGGAGCAGGGATACGTTCAATGATGGCCTTTAAGATATCTGGGATACCCATACCAGTTTTACCAGATGCTGGAATAATCTCCTCGCGTTTGCAACCTATAAGATCTACAATTTGATCTTTAACCTCTTCAGGCATTGCACCTGGAAGGTCCATCTTGTTCAAAATCGGAATGATCTCCAGATCATGTTCTAAAGCAAGATAAAGATTGGAAATGGTTTGTGCCTGTATACCCTGAGAGGCGTCAACGATTAATAGAGCGCCTTCACAGGCAGCAATTGAGCGGGATACCTCATACGAGAAATCCACGTGTCCGGGTGTGTCAATTAAATTTAGCACATATTCCTGCCCATCAGCAATGAAATTCATCTGAATGGCGTGGCTTTTAATAGTAATACCGCGTTCACGCTCAAGATCCATATTATCAAGAAGTTGCGCTTGAGCCTCCCGCTGGGTAATGGTATCTGTGTATTCTAATAAACGGTCCGCTAAAGTGCTCTTACCGTGGTCTATATGTGCAATTATGCAAAAATTACGTATGTGCTTCATCTTTGCGCAAATATAGGATTTTGCCCCGGTTATTTATATGTAAATAATCAGCGGGAAAACCCCGCCAATGCTTATTTAAGTTCGAAGGCATCGGCATCTTTTAAAAACGGGAATGTGCGCCTGTTTTTTACCAGATCTGGATAGGCGATGCTAAAGGTATAAAGGTCTTCATCTTCAGGCTTATAATACACGGTTCCGCCGTTTGCATCCAGGCACATAGAGTGTCCGCTATGATAGATTTCATTTCCGTCATGCCCAACCCGGTTCACGGCTATAAGGTAGCACTGGTTTTCAATGGCTCTTGCAGGTATTAATGCTTTCCAATGGCCTGCGCGCTTATCTGGCCAGCTTGCAATTACGAGCAGAATGTCGTATGCCGCATCCTTATTGCGTAGCCACAGCGGAAAACGAAGGTCATAACAAATTGCCAGACGAATCTTCCAGCCTTTAAGATCAACGATCACCTGATCCTGACCTGCGGTATAGCTTTTATCTTCCTCTGCCAGGCTAAAAAGATGATGTTTGTCGTACTTTTCAAAATTCCCGTCTGGCATCATCCAGATCATGCGATTATAGAATTTCCCACCCTCTGAAATGATCAGACTACCTGTTACCACGCAATCGTAGCGTTTGGCAGTGTCTTTTAACCAGGTCATGGTTTTCCCGTCCATGCTTTCTGCAAGTGCGGCGGCATTCATGCTGAACCCGGTGTTNNACAGGTTATGCAAGTTCTTATCTGTATTCTCCCAGAAAAGATACGCTTGGAAAACTGTGACTTTGAGGTTGTTTATGCTTAAGTAATCAGGACTTTCCATGTTCAAAATATTTGATTAGAAGTGCATTAATTTTTCTACCGCTTGCTCCAGCGTTTCGTTCTTTTTTGCAAAGCAGAAACGTAACGCATGGTGATCCGTATTCCTGATAAAGAATGCAGACACTGGTATGCTGGCCACGCCATAATCTTTTACAAGTCTGGTTGCAAGTGCCACATCTGTCTCTTCACTAAGATGGTCGAAGGTCACACACTGGAAGTAGGATCCTTTACAAGGTAATAAATTAAAGCGTGTTTGACTCATTAACCCCCGAAAGTGATCTCGCTTCTCCTGGAAAAAGCTTGCCAAATTCAAGTACTTGGCTTCGTCTTGCAGGTATTCGGCGATAGCGTGTTGTATAGGTGTATGCACACTAAACACGCTAAACTGATGTACCTTTCTGAATTCCTTCATCAGGTTTTCCGGCGCCAGGCAATATCCCGCTTTCCAGCCAGTGGCATGCAACACTTTACCG
>DDAD01000150.1 GCA_002333205.1 Pedobacter sp. UBA2067 | reverse complement strand
AATGCCCGAAGCCTCTTGTCCAATCACCCAGGATCCTATGATCGGTGTCTTACCCGTAGATTTAGGGATTTCAAAGAATGCCTGACAAATAAATCCTTCTGCGCCGTATTCTCCTTTTGTTTGTGCTTCAACATATCCATGTCTTACAATTTGAATATTGGCACCCTCCCGGCTCAGTATTGGCTTACGCACATAACTGGTTAAAGTATTCTCAGCTTCCGTATAGGCTTCGAGCAGATATGGCGACGCTGGGAACAATTCCCAAAGCACCGGCAAGATGGCTTTGTTTGAGAGGATCATTTTCCAGGCCGGCTCAATCCAGTGGATATCCTTTTTCAATAATAGTTTATCGAAAAATGGCTCCTCAACCATCCATTCCCATGGATAAAGTTTGAAAATGTTGCTGACCGGCTGATCTTCCATATCAACGAAAGCCGCTGTTTGTTCATCCCAACCCAAATCATCCATAAAAATGAGTTCGGTTTCTAAGCCTGCTTGTACCGCACAATCACGCAAATACTCAACGGTTGTAAGATCTTCCAGAGATCCTTTGATACATGCAAAGTGCAATGGACCATCAGTTAGATATGGCTTTAAGTGCTTCCAGTATGCAATCAGCTGTTCGTGCAACACGTTAAACTGGTCAGCTTCTTCGTTAAAATCCTGCAGCCAGAACCATTGTACAATAGCCGCCTCAAACAACGAAGTGGGTGTATCTGCATTAAATTCAAATAGTTTGATTTGCTCGCCATCATACCCCAGGTCAAAGCGCCCATAAATGGAAGGTTCGTCGGCTTCCCAACTTTGTTCAATCAGGCTTATTGCTTTCTGCGGAATAGAGAATAGCGGATATAACTTGTGGTCGATGACATGCTGAACCGCAATCAGACACATCCGCCAAAGTTCAGCGGTAGCGGTTTCAATTTTAGCCACATCCTNNCGCCCGAAAGCTGGTAGTAGGCATCTTCCTTCCAATAAGGCACGTCATCCGTATGAAAGCCAAAGCCCAGCTTTTCCACAGCAGCCTGCCAGTTATTCCGTGGCGTCGTTCCGATGCGCTTCATTTATGCTCCAACCTTAAAGGACTTCGAGCCGCCAAAGCCGCCACGAACAGCCCGGCTTTTACTTGCCGAAGTTCCAATGTTTGAGCTTTTACTTAATGCTCCGGAGTAATAGCCTGAATGCCTGAAACCATTAGCCCCAAACATCCCATAAGGTCTAAATGCGTAGTACCACAAGAACAATGGTAAGTATGATCCTTGCGTGTGTGTGTACTCGGCTGTACTGTCAGAGCGCATATATACTTCATTGCTATCCCAGCTTGGTTCTGGTTCCGATTTATTACATGCGGCTAATGCAGAAGTAATTAAAACAAGTGTCACATATTTCGATCTCTTCATCCTACTTCACCGTGATAAATATTTTATAGTTTTTATTAATTCTTGCGGTAGTATCCTCGCCCGAACTGGTCTTTACAGTTTCTGTTGTCATGCCTAAGGAGGGAACCGTGTCCAGGTTTACAATAGTCTTTTCCTGCTGTCCTTTAACCCAAAAGATCTTCTCTGTTTTCATGACATCATGCAAGGAATCCAGATGCGTAATTTCAACCTTCATCTCTACAGAACCATCCTTTTCAACTTCCTTTACCTTATCTTCTTCGTTCTGCTGCTGACACCCGGTAAATACCAGGCAAAACAGCAATGCGAACCAACATCCATTCTTCATTTATATTGATTATTTGCCTAAAATAGTGATTTTCTCGGCGAATTGAACAATAACAAGGCTATTTCCTTAACGAAGAGAATAGCTTTCTGAACTTCTCAAGTTTCGGATTCACGACGGCTTGACAATAACCTTCCTCAGGATTGTTGACGTAAAATTCCTGATGCTCCGGCTCAGCTTTGTAAAAAGCTTCCAGTTTTTTGATCTCCGTTATGATTTCTTCCGGATACACGGCTTGNNTATGCGTACTCAGGTGGATGCGTAGCAGATCCTCATAAGAAATCTCCGTAGGATTAAAGGTCACCTGAACAACCTCAGCATGACCAGTTCTGCCGGAACAAACCTCGCGATAGGTAGGATTGGCAATTGCACCTCCACTGTAGCCGCTTTCTACGGCCTCTACCCCTTTTAGTTCGTCAAATATTGCCTCCGTGCACCAGAAACAACCGCCGCCAAAAACAGCCTTTTCAAAATCTGTTTTGATTTTATCGAGTGACAAAGCATTCATGCAATAGCGCAAGCCGCTAGGTGCCGGGCCATCTGGAAATACATGACCAAGGTGCGACTTACAAGTATTACATAATGCTTCAATTCTACGCATGCCGTAGGAGGTGTCGCGCTCATATGCTACAGCATTGGCTTTAACAGGTTGGGTGAAGGAAGGCCAGCCTGTACCCGATTCAAACTTTTCCCACCCATCAAACAGTAATGTGCCGCAGCATACACAGGCATATAGTCCCGGCTCAAATGAGCTGCACATTTCGGAACTGTAAGCACGTTCTGTACCTTTTAACCGTGTTACCTGGTAAATATCCGGGGAAAGTTGCGCCTTCCATTCCGACTCAGTTTTATTTACAATTTGATCTGGTTCGGGGTTGCCATGATTAGCGGATTTAAGGACATCTATATATTTTAACATCGGTTCGGCTTAGTATTCAGACTTGTTTTTTCTCAGTAACTCAAGTCTCGCGCGCTGAGCGGCGGCCCTGTGCCTTAGTCTTTCCTTCATTTCTTCATCCTGCTGCAGCTCCTCGGTATGGTGGTCAATCCAGGCCTGATATTGCTTTTCCTGATGATCAACATTGATGTTCAACTTCCTTTGCAAATTCTGCCGCTTGGTACGTAAGTCCTGTAGGGTCTTGTTCCAATCAGCCTTCTCAGCGCCGTCAGCTTCAAGGAACCTGGTCTCCGCTGTTTTGATATCTTCGGATACTTTGGTCAGTTCAGAATGTGCCGGAACATAAACCTGCTCGTCCAGATTATACCGGCTCACGTCATCCGTAAGCGCAAGCAAGGCAGTATTTAGAGGAACCTCCCAGTCTTCCCAAATATGCGCGACCAGAATCGACTTCCCGTTCGGAATATTCGCAGACACCTCGTCCAGGTAATCAGATACACTCTCAGCACGTAAGGTTTCCGATGCCGAACCAGCGAGCATGCCGCCGGCTACGCCTACCAATAATCCCAATGGGCCAGCAAGCAGGCCAATTAAACCACCCAGTACACCGCCGCCCAAAGTACCAGCACCGGCATCCTTATCTTTAGCCGAGCGAATGGAGGTTTTCCCTTGTTCATCTTTAGTCAGTACGTACGTCTCCCCGACAGAAATATCTTTTGTTTCTCCTAATTGCTGAATGGCCTGTAAACCTTTGAATGCCTCAACTTCTGAGTTGAATACAGCCTGAATCATCTTTTCCATGTAGTATCTATTATAATTTACGCTTTAGATAAATACAATTTTTAAGGAACTAAGTTTTTGGAGCGCTATGTTTAGGTGTTTAAGTGAGATTTCGATCCTTAAACCAAACCTCATCAGGGCTAGCTGTAAAATTTGTCATTTTCGCTATCAGCAGCTCGGGATCATGTTCGTTTAGCACCAAATCACGGTTTGCTTGCTTCAAATAGCGTTGTTCTACCATAACGTCCATCTGCGCAAATAAGTTGTCGTAGTAACCACCAATATTCAATACCCCTATAGCTTTGTTGTGAAGCCCAAGCTGGAGCCAGGTCAGCACCTCGAAAAATTCCTCAAGGGTACCAAAGCCACCAGGCAGTATTAGAAATCCATCTGCAAGATCCGCCATTTTCTTTTTACGTTCATGCATATTGGAGGTGATGATCATATCGGTAAGGCCGGTATGTCCAACTTCCTTATCCATCAGAACNNGCAGTCCCATCACCCCTACACTCCCGCCACCATAAACGAGTCTGATGCCTTGTTGAGACATACGGGCGGTTAGTTTTTCAATCGCAGCTTTCAACAGCAGATCTCCGTTGAAATTGGCGCCGCAATAAACACATATTGATTTCATTGAATGTTATTTTATTTGAAGATATATAATTCTTGTTAATCCAACAGGAATAATGAACCAAGGTCTATAGGGACTCTAAGATAAGCGCTAGTCACTCATATGGACATTAAAACAACACAGGATTCGACACAATCAACGCTTATACAAGGCTAATACAGGGTACTAAAAAGGGGTTAACATGGGATAAGACATGTGTATGCCTTTTAAACCCCTTGTTAACCCCCTGCTAACCCCTTGTTAAAGACCTATCTGGAATAATTCGGAGCTTCTTTTGTTATGGAAACATCATGTGGATGGCTTTCACGCATACCAGCTGCCGTGATGCGGACAAACTTGGCATTTTGAAGTGCCTCTATTGTAGCGGCACCACAATAGTGCATACCCGCACGCAGACCGCCGATATATTGATAAATTACTTCACCTAAGGTGCCTTTATATGGTACACGACCAACAATACCCTCTGGTACAAGCTTCGTAACGACATCTTCTTCATCCTGGAAGTAGCGATCTTTTGAACCCTGTTGCATGGCTTCAACGGAGCCCATGCCGCGGTAAGATTTAAATTTACGGCCCTCATAGATAATGGTTTCGCCAGGTGATTCCTCTACGCCCGCAAACAGCGAGCCAGCCATAATGGTGCTTGCACCTGCTGCAATGGCTTTTACAATATCACCGGTTTGTTTGATACCACCGTCCGCAATTACCGGGATGCCGGTACCTTTAAGGGCCTGCGCACATTCGTAAACTGCATACAGCTGAGGTACACCAACACCAGCAATGATACGGGTGGTACAGATGGAACCAGGACCGATACCGACCTTAACTGCATCTGCACCAGCCTCTGCCAATGCACGCGCAGCATCTGCGGTAGCAATATTTCCAGCAATCACCTGTAAGTCTGGGAAGCGATTTTTGATCGCAATAACCATGTCGATTACACCTTTAGAATGGCCATGTGCAGTGTCTACGGTAACTACGTCCACACCCGCCTGTACTAATGCAGCCACGCGGTCTATGTTGTCCGCAGCAACGCCAACGGCAGCTCCTACTCTAAGGCGGCCATGTTCATCTTTACATGCTTTTGGAAAGTTTTTATATTTCTGAATGTCTTTGAAAGTAATCAGACCTGCAAGGCGCCCTTCCTGATCAACTACTGGAAGCTTCTCAATTTTATAGTCCTGGAGAATTTCCTCTGCCTGCAATAGCGTTGTGCCTTCAGGTGCAGTAATCAGGTTTTCCTTTGTCATCACCTCAAAGATGGGGCGCTGCATATTTTTCTGAAATCTAAGATCACGATTGGTAATAATGCCGACAAGTTTATTTCCCTCGTCGATCACCGGAATACCACCGATCTTATATTTATTCATGATCTGAAAGGCTTCTGAAACCTTAGCATCTTTACTAAGCGTTACGGGATCCTGAATCATGCCGCTTTCTGAACGCTTAACCTTGCGTACTTCGTCAGCCTGGCGCTCAATGCTCATGTTTTTATGCAGCATCCCGATACCACNNTAAGCCAGATTCTGTTACAGTATCCATGGCAGCAGAAACAACAGGTACATTTAAGCGGATTTTTTTGGTCAGATAGGTTTGTGTATCCACGTCGCGCGGAAGAACCTCTGAATATGCGGGAACAAGTAATACGTCATCGTATGTTAGTCCTTCAGCAATAAATTTTTGGGGATCGAGTTGCATAGCAAATAATTTAGGAGTTATTATTTGCCGGGCAAATCTACATTAATATTAAGGATTACACAATAGCAATGCTNNTGCAGCTGACAAATTATTCTGGATCTGGTTCTGTATGTTGCCGCAATTGCTTCGGTCCTTGCGGCCAAATGAATGCAGTAGTCTGCTTTTTCCAGCCCAGGCTTTTATAAAAGTCTCCTTTACCCGGTGCCGCTGTTAGTGTAACAAAATGATAGTTCTCCAGCTGAGCGTTAATTTTGGATACTAAGCTTTTTCCCAGACCATGGCCTTGATAATCGGGGTCAACAATGATGTCGCCTAACTGTGCATAATAACGTCCATCGTCAATCGTCCTGCCGAAAGCAATGATCTGCTGTTCGAAATAAACAAATAGTGTTACACTACTTTTGCTGAATGCAAGCTTGATTTCATCTTCCAGGCGGGTGCGCCAATTAACTTTGTAGAACATTTCACAAATGTGCTTCCAGTCTATAGTGTCTAAATCGGGATTGAATGTATAAACTAGCTTGTCTTTATCGATCGACGTATGAGGCATAAAAAATGTTTAGCTTACAACAACAAAGGTGTTATTGTGTTTCAGCTGTTTGGTATTAAATATTTCTTCGGATAACCTATTGCTTGCCTACAATCACGCTTGTAAAATGCTCACGCTGCAAGTAGCTGTTTGCCAGCCCCATGATCTCTTCTGGGCTTATTGTTTTTACCGTGTTTATATAACGGTCATAGTAGCTGTAATCCAGTTGAGAGAAGTAAAGGTTTTTAAATTTATCCGCATGAGAGAAGGCGTTTTCTAAGCTTCCGAGCATCGAACCTAGCATGTAGTTTCGTACAAGGTCAAGTTCCGGCGTTTGCACAGTCTCATTTTTCAACATTTCAATTTCCAGTTCAATCTCTTTTACTGCACTGCCACATACTTCTGCACCAACCTCAGTAGCGATAAAGAAGTAACCGGCATCACGCAAAGACACGACAGCCGAGCCAATGCCATAAGTATAACCTTTATCTTCACGAATGTTTGCCATCAGACGTGAGCCGAAATAACCACCTAACAAGGTATTTAGCACTTGAAGGCCCGGGAAATCTGGATGGCTCCGGTTAATTGCCAAGCGCCCCATTCTTATGGCCGACTGTACAGCGTCAGGTCGCTCGATGAAAATCTCTTTTCGCTCCTTAAGCTTGAAGTCAAACTTGTTTATGTGAAATGGTCGCTCCTGCCCCCAGTGAACACCGAAGTTCCGGTTTAAGATTTGAAATGCATCTGCGTCAAATTTTCCGGCGGCAAAAATGGTACAGTTCTCTGGCTTGTATGCCGCATGAAAGTAGTCCAGGAGCTCTTGTTGTGAGATGGCATCATAATGCTCCGGTTCNNATATTGCCAAAGATCTCGTTTGCAAATTGCTTCCTAGCCAAGTAATCATTTTTCTGCATGCTCACTTGCAAAGATTGCTTTTGATTCTGAACAAATATGGCAAGCTCCTGCTCCGGAAAGATGCTCTGGGTAATGATTGACTTTATAATAGGAAGTACAGCTGCCAGATGTTTATTTAGGGTATAAACCCTGATGCTACTTTGATCCGCACCATATTCTGTTTGCAGAAAAGCACCGTAATAATCTACCCGCTCTGCAATCTCTTTCGCGCTCAATGTTGGGGTACCATTGTTTATTAGCTGATTGACTGCAATAGCCTGCAGCGGTTTCAACGGATCATAGTTTACGTTTTCGAAAATAAATTCGATACGCACCAGACTTTGTTTCCCGGCATCAATGGTAAAAACCGGAATGCCGTTGTCAAGAAGTTGCTTGGTTGGCGCCAGGAAGTTGATATCATTAACCTGTTTGAACTCAGGTGTTATAGTTCTGTTAAGCATCTTTTTTAATCAAGTAATACAATGTGGAACATTTCTCTGGATGGAAAGTGGATTGAGCAGCCATTTGGATCTTTTCGGGCGTTACTGCAAGGTACTTATCGATCTCCTCATTGAGTAAGCCTGCATCACCTAACAGTTCATAATAGGCTAAGTTCATGGCTTTGTCCAGAAGGTTCAATTCAGCGAAAACCATGATCGACTCTGTCTTGTTTTTCACTTTTGTGATTTCATCATCACTCACCTGCTGCGTTTTCAGGAGCTCAAGCTCGCGCCAGATGGCTGCTTCTGCATCTTTAACTTCCACACCTTCAACAAGTTTGCCCTCGATAACAAACAACCCTTCGTCCATACTGCNNGCTGCTGCTCTTTAAGCAGGCTATTGTATAAACGCGAAGATTGGCCTTGAGACAACACGTCAGACAATAAGTCAAATGCCTGATAAGCAGGATCCCGCCTTGCTGGCATTTTGAATGCCATATAGATCGCATTCAGCGGCACATCAGCATGAACAGTTTCTGTTCTGGCTTCGATCTGTTCTGGCTCCTTAGGTAAGTTTCGAACATACTTCTCTCCGGAAGGAATAGGTTCAAACCACTTCTCCGCCAGCCGCTTTACCTCCGCTGTTTTAACATTACCTCCAACAACCATAATGGCGTTCATGGGATTGTAATGCTTGTTGAAGAATGCTTTAACATCTTCCATCCTCGCATTTTCTATTTGCGCAAGATCCTGACCAATGGTAGCCCATCTATATGGATGCGCTTTGTATGCAAGTGGTCGAAGCTTTAGCCAGACATCCCCATAAGGTTGATTGAGATATCGTTGCTTGAATTCTTCGCAGACCACATTGCGCTGGGTTTCCAGACTTTTTTCTGAAAAAGCCAGGCTAAGCATACGGTCGCTTTCCAACCAGAATGCTGTTTCTAAATTCGTGGCTGGAAGCGTAATGTAATAGTTGGTGATATCGTTACTGGTGAAGGCATTGTTCTCGCCGCCAACTCTTTGCAGAGGTTCATCGTAACTAGGAATATTAATAGAACCTCCAAACATGAGGTGTTCAAATAAATGGGCGAAGCCGGTTTTACCTTGTTCTTCATCTCTGGCGCCTACATCATACAGGATATTCAGGACGGCCATTGGTGTTGTATCATCTTCATGAACCAATACCCGAAGGCCATTGGCTAATGTAAAACGGTTGAAATCTACCATAAAATATAAAAAAGTTCCGGCAAATATAGGGATTACAGGCAGGGGAAATGTGATATTCTTGTGAAATAATAATCACGCCGGGAATGGTATATTTGCCATATGAATACTGCCAATTTACTGGAACGGGCCTTGAATTTTGACTTCTTAACACAAGAAGAAGGCGTTTATCTTTATCACCATGCGGGAACAGCGGAACTCGCTTATGTGGCGAATGAACTGCGGAAAAAGCAAGTGCCAAGTGGAAAAGTGACCTGGCAGATTGACCGTAACGTAAATACTACAAACGTATGTATTGCCAATTGCAAGTTCTGTAACTTCTTTAGGCGCCCTGGTCATGAGGAAAGCTACATCACAGATATAGAAACCTACAAGCAGAAAATTGAAGAAACCTTTCGGTTTGGCGGTGATCAGTTGCTTTTACAGGGTGGACACCACCCGGATTTAGGTCTACAATTTTATGCAGACCTGTTTAAAAAGTTAAAAGAGCTTTATCCGGATTTAAAACTGCATGCTTTAGGTCCTCCGGAAATCGCACACGTTGCAAAACTTGAAGGGATAACGCATACGGAAGTGCTTAGTGCCTTAAAAGCAGCTGGCATGGATTCCCTGCCTGGTGCAGGTGCAGAAATTTTGAACGACCGTGTTAGGCGGTTGATCTCCAAAGGAAAATGTGGGGGACAGGAATGGCTTGATGTTATGCGTGCTGCACATAAGCTCGATATTACAACATCTGCAACAATGATGTTTGGGCATGTGGAGACGATAGAAGAACGTTTTGAGCACTTGGTTTGGATCCGGGAGGTTCAATCTGAAAAACCTGCAGATGCTAAAGGATTTCTGGCGTTTATTCCCTGGCCATTCCAAGATGACGGAACACTGCTAAAACGTCTAAGAGGCATTAGCAACAATGTTTCTGGCGATGAATATATTCGAATGCTCGCCTTAAGTCGCATTATGTTACCGAACATCAAGAATATTCAGGCAAGCTGGCTTACGGTTGGAAAATCTGTCGCGCAGATTTGTCTGCATTCCGGAGCAAATGATTTCGGATCAATTATGATTGAAGAAAATGTAGTTTCAGCGGCTTG
>DDAD01000129.1:5543-6017 GCA_002333205.1 Pedobacter sp. UBA2067 | reverse complement strand
AGTTCCGGAGTTATCATCATCGATACCGTGCGTCATCAGCAAAGGTGTTTTAATCTTATCGGCATAGTTGAATGGCGCCATACGATTGTAAACCTCAGGTGCCTGCCAGTAAGTTCTTTCTTCACCCTGGAAGCCAAACGGTGTAAGTGTTCTGTTGTAAGCACCGCTTCTTGCAATACCAGCTGCGAATAACTTGGTATGTGCCAAAAGGTTCGCGGTCATGAAAGCGCCATAGGAGTGGCCGCCAACACCAATACGGTTACGATCTGCAACGCCCATCTTTACGATGTAGTCGATCAGTGATGTCGCATTGTCTTCGATCTGCTCCAGGAAAGTATCGTTGGGCTCATTCTTCCCTACGCCTACAATCGGCATATCAGCGTTATCCAGTACGGCATAACCACGGGTTACCCAGAATACCGGCGAGCGGAAAGCCAGGCGGGTGAAGCGGTATGGTGAACCCTTTACCTCTCC
>DDAD01000129.1:0-5482 GCA_002333205.1 Pedobacter sp. UBA2067 | reverse complement strand
CGGTCCATCTTCTTTCTTATAGTCTTTCGGCAAATACAAGGTTGCAGACAACTTAATACCATCTTTCCTTGGGTAGGACAACAATGATTTTTGTACCCCCTTTAAAGAAGGATATGGATCTGCAAAATTGGTGACCTTCTGCTCTTGTTTCGTGTTTAGATTGATCGCATAAACATTTGGTGTCTCCTCTGTAGATTCCCTGGAGATAAACAAAGAACCGGCCTTATCAAAGTAAATTGGCTCCTCATAGAAAGGTGCTTTCGACTTAAACAGGGTATCCTGTTTGTTGCTAATCAGGTTCCATTTCATCACGAAAGGTCTATCGCCCTGTGGAGAAGCACCTGTACCGATGGTATAAACAACAGGCTGGCTACCCTTATCAAATACCAGCATATTATCACCATTGGATGCTTTGGCATGAACGAACCGTCCTGGATCAATGTAGGCATTCTCGGAAGAGGTTGTTGGCATTGCTTTCACCACTTTCCCAGTTTCCGGATTGATCACGGTCATTTTGGAAGTACGGTCTTTTCTCCAGCGCTCTTTAACGATTGCGTAAGACGCATTACCCCACTCTACCCCACCATACCTGGTGGCGAGCGAAAACACCTTTTGAGGCTGTGCTGTGAAAGGAGCTTTTAAAGCAAATAGCGCATCACGGAAGGGTACATTATTCTTAGGATTGCCTTCGTCTTGCGCTTCTGCCCATACCAGGGTTTCCGGGGCATCTGCCCGCCACTCATAGTTGCGCGGACCTGTTGCTACAACGTCGAAACCCGTAGGCAATTTATCAGCAAGTGGCGCACGAAACAAGGCTTTCACCAATTTACCAGATGCATCTAAAACATCGGTATTCAAAGGAAAATAGTTGATTGGCACCAGGTAAGAATATGGCTTTTGTACCGTTTGCACCATCAGGTATTTACCATTCGGTGAGTAGGAAGCAGCCCGATAGATCTGGGGTGTTGAGATGTTTACGGCGTTACCTTCCAGATCAACCGACTTCAACTGTGATGTTAGATAATAATCCATCAGCTGTTCATCGTAGGCATTTTTTAACAGGTACTGGTAGGTTCTCGAAGGTGTAACAACACCTAAGTTTTCCTGGATCACTGGGCCGGTTGGTACCATAGGTTCTTCCGGCTTTGCACCGCGTGCTGTATTTACAAACTGAGCCAGGATGTGCTTGCCATCAGGGTGCCACTGTAAGGTTGTTCCTACAGCATCATTCAAGAAATCATTTGAAAGTTTGGTTGCTTTGAGCGACTTTATGTCTGCCACCCAGAGTTCCACTCCTTTTAGGTCATTGTTGCTAAAGGCAAGGTAATTTCCATCCGGGCTCCAGCTGATGTTGGTGATCCTGTATTTTGCAGGTAAGCCAGTCAAGCGGGATTCTTTGCCAGATTTTACATCCTTGATGATCAGGCTCTCGTAGACGCCGGAAACCTCAGCAGCGGTGGAGTTGTTATTTGGGGTAACCTTTAAGCCGGCAACACCAATTACCGGTTGAGAGATGTCTTCAATGGAGGCAAATCCCGGCGCCTGCAGAATGAGCATGATATTGCCGGTTTTATTGAACTGGATGACCGGATTAGAGGGTGCATCCACGAGGTCTACAATGCTTTGTGGCGGCAGCTGGTACTTCAGACTCTCTTGTGCAGAGACCGTGTAAGTCAATCCGCCGATTAGGAACAAGCCTAATAATTGTGCTTTCATAATTGTAATCGGTTTTGTTCGATATTATAGGGTAATGGATTTGTTTGAATTATATGGTTAAGATATCTATTGCAATTCAAGAAAATGAATCTTCAAATCAATGTTACATTCATTTAAAAAGGCAAAGGGAACCAACTGTAGTTGATTCCCGATCATAGCCTATTTCGTTTTGTATAATTCGTTGAACAGCAATTTAAACGTTCCGTGAGATTGGGCACGGAAGGTAATTTCCGGTCCGTAGGCGAACAGCTTTCCTTTACCTACAGGTGCAACAAAAGCTGCTACACCTTTCTTCAGGTATTGCTGGCCCCAGGCCCATCCACTACGAAGCGCATCATCCTCACCGTACCAGGCCAAAGGTTTGATCTGCTGCTTTGTGGCTTCATCAGATAAATGAAACACCGGGCTGTGGTCAAAAACAACATCGGCTACGCTTTCCATACCCCATGTACTTGGTTGCGTATTATCAACATTAACCTTCAGGATGCTTCCCGGAATGTAGAACTTATCTCCGGCAAGCGGAACTTCCTTATCGCCCTTCGTTTCCACCAATGCATTTTGCACCGGAAGTCCCAGGTGGTATGCTAAATTCGTGCTTGTACCAACGGCAACAATGTTTCCGCCTTTTTCAAGGAAGCTTTTGAGTTGCGGAATAGACTGCTGTGGCGTAATGTTTCCAAGCATCTTGTGGTATTCTGCAGGGATCTCTTCCGGTTTTGGTTGCTGGTTTCTCGGGTTAGTTCCGGTATCTCCTACTGCTGGAATACCACCGTCAATGAACAGGATCACATCATATTTCGCATTCAGGTTACCTGCATCAATATCTTTCGGAAAGATCACTTCAAATGGATAGTGGAACTGTTCCATCATCCAGCGTACCCAGCCTGAAGGCATGGATCCACCGTACTGATCAAAAAGTGCAATACGCCCTGCGGAGATACTTTTTGCACCCGAAGGTTTACGGGCGGCGGGCGTGGCAACAATACCAAACATGGAGCCGGCTTGCTTTAGCACTTCAAATCCCTTTGCAGGAATGTAAAATGAGCCTGCCGGAATGTTGTTGTCGGATTTCGTCGTTCTGGAAACCGGGATACCTGCTTTCAGCAGATCATTTACGACCAGGAAGCTGTTATTTGCAGCCGGGCTCAGAAAATAACCGTTTGATGAAGCCCTTACCTGTTGTGCTAAAGGCGTCTGAATTTTACCAGCTTCAATACGCTGTAACGGTGCTTCAAAGCCATCCAGAATGCGGTCGAACTTAACCCCCATTTGGAACGCTAGCGTCCAGCCGGCCATGTCATACGGTCTTACCGGTGGCCCACCAGGGTATTGGAAGTCGTTTGGNNACGTGCGGACGGAAGGCCTGATCAGTTTTCACCACGTAAGAGCCTTTTGGATAACTTTTACCTGCAATGCTGAAATCCGAACTGGCCTGGTGCACGAGAATTCCGGAACGTACCAGGGCGTTAATGAACTTCACCGCAGTTGGGAAATCTGGCTGATCTGCCGGAAGGACGTAAGCTCTTGCGTCACGAAGTTCCGGATTCTTAAAGACCGCATCGTAATACTTCATCTGAACGCCAGCAGATCTTGCTCCGGCAGCTGGACCTTCAGCATTGTTGCCTGCAGCGTTCTTCTGATCTGCCTGTGCTGCCGCCTTTATACTTGCTGCACGCTTTGGTGATAAAGTCCAGTTATCCTGCTGCCCACGTACAATTGCGTTCTTACCCATCCTGTATATGTTAAACAAGAGGTTTTGCGACTCATTTACCGCATGATTAAGCACTGCATAGTTGAGGGAAACGGAATAGTCTATGGACTGGCGGAAGTGCCAGGCCTGCGGTTTTATCGGGTTCGGTGTTGCATCATTTGGAACGAGGCGATCTGGAACCAGCGGGATTGTTGCTGGTGTTGGGCTTCCGATGATTTCTGTTAAAATTCCAATCATGTTGTGGAAGTAAGGTGTGGTACGAAGGCCACCGTTCCACCAGGTAGAATATACCGATCCGGCGCGCCTGGTATAGCCTGGTTTATCCTCTGCATTGAGGCGGCTGATCATTGCTGCCCCAATACCATCAAGGCTGGTGATCACCAATGGATCGTAGTTGAAGTTAAGGGGATCACGGTATGGCGGACCAGCAACTACGGTACCTGCAGGGCCAGTCTGGTGGTGGTTGTAGATGATCTGGGGCATCCACTCAACATATTGCTGGCGACTCATGTTCTGTGTTTCCTTCATGTTCATCATGTAGAAATCACGGTTGTTATCGTGACCAATGTATTTTTGATAGAGCACAGGCACGCGCGTGTCGCGCTTCTCCACATCCTGGTTGCGCATGTACCAGTTGGATACCAGCTCCTGCCCGTCCGGGTTGCAGTGTACCAGCAGGATAATTGCATTATCCAGAATCCGGTTCGTTTCCGCGTCTGTGCGACTTACCAGCTGATAAGCCGTCTCAATCAGCTGATGTGCACCAACCGTCTCAGTAGCGTGGAGCCCACCGTCAATCCAAACCACTGGCTTTCCCTGTGCAGCAAGCGCCTTAGCCTGCTCGTCAGATAGGTCTTCCGCACGGGCGAACTGCTGGGAGATCTTTTTGTACTGATCCAGTTTTTTGATATTCTCCGGAGAGGAAACCACCAGCATATACTGGTGGCGTCCCTGTTCGGTCATACCGATATCAATGAGCTTGGTCCGGTTTGAAGCAGCAAGTTTTTTGAAATAGGCTTCTGTTTGTGTATAAGTTGCCAGTTTGTAGTCGTCGCCAATATTGAAACCAAAGTGTTCACGTGGGCTTGTAACTACCGACTGTGCCTGGGCTTGAGCGAAAGTACTTACTGCCGTAAAGACCAGGCCATAGATCATGTTTTTAGCAATCATATTCCTTGGGTTAGTTATTCTCAATTAATTTGTTCAGCAGCAACTCATCACTTGGAATTGGGAAGATATAGTTCGGTGAAGATGGCGATGCGGCAGGAACGGAATGGGCCGGTTTAGCAGGAATATCCAGCTGTAAGCGCATGATATCGGCATTGCGAATACCCTCTCCAAGGAATTCTATGTGTCTTTCCTTCACGATTGCTGCAATTAGCGCTGCATTGTCTGTAAAGCTTGCTGGCGTGTAGCTGGTTGTTTTATCGGACCGGTTCCGCACTGCANNCGCCCGTGGATCTACCCCACCGGTTGTTCTAGCCAATGCTTCTGAAAGGTTTAGCAGTACTTCAGCATACCGCACCACAGGAACATAATCAAGATATGGTGATGCTTGCTTGAATTTGGTTAACCATAACCTGCCAGTTCTGGTGCCCTGTTGTAAAAATTGGCGACGGTCATCTGCGGCTGTCCAGCTTGGATCCGCTGGCAGGCCATTTGGATTCAGGTTCAGGTTACCTGCTCCATTACTGGTCGGTGAACCGCCATCTCCAGTACCTGGGAGATAATATCCACCAAGGGAGGTTCCGGGCGCATCATTGCTACTGAACGGCATTGAGAAGATAGACTCCGTGGTGGTGTATGGGGGATTAAACACCGTAAGTACACTTGGGTTCAATGCATGTGCAACCCGGGCTGGTGAAGTAAAGGGTGCAGCAGCAGAAACAATCTTGTTGGCTTCAAGAATAACGTTCTGATAATCCTGCATACTTAGGTACACCTTTGTTTTCAACGCAATTGCAGTGTTCTTATGTGCACGTGTGGTATTCAGCATTGGAGAGCTGTAGTTGTCTGGCAGGTTCTGTTCTGCAAAATTCAGGTCTTCCAGAATCT
>DDAD01000069.1:1148-19823 GCA_002333205.1 Pedobacter sp. UBA2067 | reverse complement strand
TATACCGACGGAACCAAGATTGTAGGGGGGTAAAAACCAATCATACCATTTTCTATTTCTAAAGAAGTGCGAAAAACGTGCATTAAGGCACAATAAAGGCACTTTGTGCGAAAAGCGCCTAAAAAACCATTCGTGCAATTGGTTCCGTTTACTTCACAATTACTTCTGCTTTTACTTCTGATATTTAATGGTTCGTTAAAAAACCGTTTAAATGCTTCTTAAAAGGTGCTAAACAAGCGCCTTTTTGTCTTTTTGGAGTAGGTAATGTAATCCAGCCTCTAAGTCGTTGATACGTCTAAACAAGTCGCCTGGTGCCTTAAAGTCTGAACTAATCAATAGTTTAGCATACCATAGTTCTAGAACATCCTCTGGACGTATATTTATGTTTGGGTAATCGTGTCGGTTGTCTACTGCATCTGATTTGCCAATTATAAAGCCATACTTATCAATCCTGTTTAAAAGCCGTTTAATGACTATTCCATCGTGTTTTGTGACTACGATATGCACACGGTCTTCTCTAATTTCAGATAAGCTTTCTACCCATTGCGCAATAACAATATCATGAGGCTTTAATGTCGGTGACATGCTTACTCCTTCAATTTCAAAGGCCCTGAATGTAGCGTTGTTAAGCCCAGGCATGCTATACGAAGGAAGCTTCTCGATGTATTCTGGATCAGCATAACCGCTTAAATACCCAGCCCTCGCCCGTACACCTACCAAAGACACTGAGTTTTTATTTGAGTTGTCAACTGTAACAACATGAGGCATTCCCAAGTTGTATCCTGTTGAGTCATTCCGGGTAATATCTTGAGTTGGGGGGGCACTTGGGGGGGCATTTGGGGGGGCATCGGATAGTGCATTTTTACGTGGGTTATATGTCTTATTACCCCCGCTTTCAGCAACAATCGCAGCTGAAGCATGGGGGGTATTTGCATGCTTTTCGTCTACCATGTCCCCTTCCCCGGTCAACAACCATTCAACATTAGGTCTAAATTGTATTACAGTTTTCTGGATCACGTTAAGTCCCGCATTTGTCCTTCCTTTACTGATTTCTGTAAACATTGATGAACTTATGCCAATTTTCTTGGCAAAATCGTTCCCATTTGCTACTATTTCGTTCTCAAGAAGGTAATTGTAATACTCTAATAGTCTTTTGGTTATATCATTCATTACATAATTCTGTAATTATTCTTGCTTTTAAATACAGAACTCTGTATTATTGTGTTCGCAAAAGAACACCATGCAAAGCAAAAATAAAAATAATAAAACGAGAAATACCAAAAATAAAAAGGAGGTCGCAAATACTGCTACTTCACTGTCTGCTAAGCTGACTGCGGAAATCGTTGGTTGTTCAGAAAGTACGGTAAAAAAGATTCGTACTGAAAAGAGAACGGATCAATCTGTAATAGGTATGAAGGTTAAGCTTGTAGATGAGTTCTACGAAGAGGGCACCTCTTTATTAATCAAAGAAATCAAACGCATAGTCACTCTTTAAGTATGGAACTATACAACGATCAGCTGTGTTTTACGTATGAGGAGCTGGTGCCTAAGGTTATTAGTGTCGAAAATTATAAAAGCTATAAGAAACGCGACAAGATAACTGTGTTGGTGCCTGGTGGAAATGGTCGTTCTGCCCTAATCGCTTTTGAGAGCTTACCTGCTAAAGTCAGAGAGGCCGCAATTAAGCAGTATGGCAATCCTTATGAGTATTTAGCAAAGGAGCCTATTGCAGAGCAGGTGCGTTTAAATTGGGACTATGAAGCAGAGACGTTTTACAACGAGTATGTATTACCTGATGGATCAGCTCTGCCAAATGTAGAATATGACGCAAAAGGCAAACCAGCTATTAACTATGTAAAACGGTATACGGAAGCTGCAAGCTGGCTGAAGACAATCAACGTTTTTACAACTGATAAAAGGGCTTTAAAAAGGCATTTAAATATAACGGTTACTGAATTCTGGGACACCGTAACCGACCTGATTCAAGCCAAAGATGTGGCCCTCCCTACTAATCCAAGATCGCTCAAAAACAAGCTGAAACTATTCAATACAAGCGAGTGCAAATACACCAGTCTAATTGAAAAGTGGCGTTTTGGAAATGATCACACTAAAAAGGTTAAAGATGAAGCCGCTGAAGCGCTATTGCTTCAGATGATTGGGCATCATGATCAGTTTGATGCCACAGTGATTGCAGCTAAATACAATGTTTGGGCTGTTGAAAATGGTCGCTTGCCCATCTCTCCAGCTACGGTTAACTACAGAGCTAGACAACACTGGCAAATACTGACTCTTCAGCGTGAAGGTAAAGGGGCAAATTACACCAAGATCAGTAAGCAAATCCAAAGTGATCGCCCATCTGCACCCCTGTTGTTGGCGGTTTGTGATGATAACATCATTGACTTGTATTTCCGTAAAGAAACAACTATCAAGGGTAAAAAGGTGGTTAATGAGCAGTATCGTGTGGCTATGTATGTGGTTAAAGACTACTACAATGACTACATCCTTGGGTTTGCCATAGGTGAAACGGTTACAAAAGAATTGATCTATGCTGCTTTCCGAAATGCAATGCAGCACATCACCGAAATTACCGGTGGCAACTACCTTTTTCACCAGTTGCAATCTGATAAGTGGGCTATTGATCCTAAGCTTAAGAGCGAACTAGCTGTGTACTTCCAGTCACTTGCACATTTCACTCCTGGAACAACAAAAGCTTCGCAAACCAAGCGTATTGAGCAATCATTTGGAGCTATCTGGCACCAACAACTAAAAGAGCTGCCTTATAACAACTATGCAGGTCACAACGTGACTGCTAAAGAGCGCCAGAACCCGGATGCGATCCAGGCATTGAAAAAGAACTACCCTAGTGTTGATCATGCCTTAGAAATCTGTACTGAATTCGTGAATAACATGCGCAAAACGGTTAATTCGAAAACCGGAAAATGCCGTCAGGAAGAGTGGATTGAAGCTTTTAAAGCATCAGAAAAAAGCAAAAAAAGACAGATTTCTCAAGCGCAAAGAATTCAGCTATTTGGTATTACGCACCCTAAGACAGTTAAAATCAGCCAAAAAGGACTTGTTTTCGATCTACACAAGCAATCATACCGCTACGATATACCGGATGAACACTATCTGGACAATCTAGGTAAGACTGTAAAGGTCATGTATGAGCCGCACAACATGGAGCAGGTGCTGATTACCGATGATAGAGGTTTGCGTCTGGTGGTTTCCACAATGCAAGCAATGCCTTCAGCCCTTGCGGACTTCCAGGCTGGAGATCGGGAACGATTAAATAACCTGTTGGAGGCTAAAACCAAAATGATGCTCGGAATTCAGGAGAAATTGAATGACCGTCTAGACATTTTATCACGAAACCGGATTGATGCAGAGAGCATACTTAAAGTAGGTGTATCTGCTCCAAAAGAGCTTTCACAAGCAGCTAACAACCTTTACATCGGCAGTTTCGATGAAGATCAGGAGTACGACTTTTCAAAATTAATGTAAAACAAAAAAAGGGATCAGCTCTGAACCTGACCCCTAACGATTAACCATATATGACAAACAACATGGAAAACAGCACAAAACAACAAATTGTNNTCAAATTTCTTAAACGATGCTAAGGAGAATGCTAATGTTTACGGCATCTGTGCTGATCCAGGCTACGGGAAAACCTATGTAACCCGCCTTTTCACCGAGCAGCAGAATGTATTTATGGTATGCTGCAACGAATACTACAACAGAAAGACCTTTTTAGCTGACCTGTTAAACGGCATGGGTAAAGACAGCGGTGGTTTCACAGTTGCAGAAATGATGTTTTCAGTTACCACGCAGATCAACAAGCTGGAGAACCCTGTAATTGTGCTTGATGAAGCTGATAAGCTTTCTGACCAAGTGCTATACTTCTTTATTTCCTTATATAACATTCTCCAGGATAAATGCGGGATCATCCTGATTGCAACTGATCATCTGGAGAAACGGATTTTAAAAGGTGTGAGCAGTAATAAAAAGGGTTACAAAGAGATTTATAGCCGCCTTGGTAGAAAGTTCGTACACATGCCTAAGATGTCAAAGCAGTCGGTTTTGGCAATCATAAACGCTAACGGCATAACAGATGACGAGTCTGTTGCCACAATCTACAACGATAGTGAAAATGATCTTCGCCGGGTAAAACGCCTGGTTCACGCTAAAAAACTTCAGGGAGTTTCCTAATCAATTTAATCTCACTTATTATGAATGCTCAAAAATACTTAACAGAAGCCAATAAACAGCAGGTATGCCGCTTATTAGGTTGGGATGAATTACAGTATGCCTCTTTCCAGGAGGAACAAGGAATTGAATATGTGAAAGGCATAGTCGGTTCTGATGAATGGGGTGCATCTCATCTGCTTAAATCTAAATTATTCTGGAAATGGTGGATCAATCACTGGAACAACCGAGATCAGGAGTTCCTGACTTATGCAGCTGCATCTCCAGCATCTTTAAGGGAAGTCATGTACAAAAGCCTTAATAATGCGGAAGGCTTTGAGTTCTATCCGCACCGGGTGATCATGGAGCAAAGCTATTCCATACTGTCAAAGGAGATCATCAAAGATTCTATCCGAAGTGTGGAGACGGTATGAGTGTAACCCTGGAACAGATCACTGAGGCTGTAAGCAAAGCCTTCAATGATAAAAACTCAACTGGTCATCCATACAGGAAGTCTGATCTGAGGTATGCAGCCTACTATGTGGCAATGAACTATGGCTTCACTGTACCGATGCTTGCAGAGCACTTCAATAAATCCCGATGGAATATCTTTTACGGTGAAGGGGTCGCAACAGATCAGCTCACTTACAACAAGGACTATCAAAAGCGAATAGAGGCAATAACCCTGGACCTCGACAATCAAATTATTAACAGCAACAACAATGATAATCAAAACAAATAGAGACCAACTGGAGGGCGTTGTGCTACTCATGTCTGAGCTTTTGGTTGACAATCAGCCTTCAGATATAGCGGAACTTTTGGTTTTCTCCCTGGTGAAGGATGCTTATGCTAAGATGAGAGCTAAAACTGAAACCATCATGGCACCAAGATCGGGGTACAGCATCAACCTTACAGATTTACAGGCTATGGCATTGTACATCTTTCTCCAAAACGTAAGCATCCCTCAAAGCAGGTATCAGTACGAAGCCATACAAATCCAGTCCATTTCAGACAAAATCCACCAGCAATATGGTGTCATTAAACCTAATTATTTACAAAAAGCACTAACCCAATAAGCCATGACAGCAGAAAAATTGAACAAACCAGCAAGCGAACTAACAACAGCAGAACTAGCTGAAATACTCGCGGCAAAGAAGCAAGTCGAAGACCAGGAACGCCAGGAGAAAAGGCGAGATTATGAAGCGCTTAGAGACTCAACAGTGTCCACTATGGTGCAGAAGGCTGCTAACCTAAACGTAATGCTGAAGAGCTTTAAGGATGAAGTATGGGGCGATCTGGAGACGCTTTACAAGCTGCTTCAGGAACACAGTTCACGTCATGCAGATGGTAAAGGCAGCTTCACCCTACAGACCACTGAAGGTGATATGCGGGTATCATTCAAACGCCAGGACAATACTAAGTTTGACGAACGCGCAACCCAAGCCGAAAAGCATATTCTTGACTTTATCGCCGACCAGTTTGGCGATACAGCCCCAACGTCTAAGCTGATCAGAAAGCTGCTTGAGCGCAAAAAAGGGCAGTTAGAAAAGGACGAGGTTTTAAAGCTTATCAGCATGAAAGACGACTTCGATAATGATAATTGGCGCAAAGGCATTGAGCTACTACAGGAAAGCATTGTGCCTGGGGAAACCAGATACTACGCCAAATTTGAGATCAAGAACAGTGATGGTGATGCCTGGAAACAAATATCACTTGACTTTGCAAGACTGTAAGCTATGGCAATCATATTCTTTCTCCTTTCTGCCGTAGTAGCAGTATCCCTGAAGCTTACTGATCCTGGTAAGCTTCATATTACAAAACGTCAATTCTGCCTAAGCCTAAGTGCTGTATTTATCGAAATAGCATTTGTGTTAGGGTTCATCTTTCACCTTTTATCAAATCAACCATCATGATTACAATAGAAATCGACCAATCAAAAATACTCCTGAACGATATGATCAGTGAAGAAGTTGCAATGCATCGTGAGAAAATAATCAGCATTATCGAGTTTAAGGATCAAACCGGAATTGAAGTGGTATATATAGCTGGTAAAGTTACTGGACTGCCTTACAGGGACGTAGCTGCAAAATTCCTTCGCCGACAGCTTGAGCTTGAAGCTTTAGGTTACATCGTAATCAATCCCTGTAATTTGATTGCAGCTGATGAAGACTGGCTAACAGCAATGAAAATCTGCCTGTACATTATGCCTTTCGCAGATCATATCAACCTACTTCACGATTGGCAGGACAGCAATGGTGCAACCATTGAAAAGGAGCTTGCTGAAAAACTTGGACTTAATTTATTAACCCTAGAAAACACAGTTGCACCATGAAAAAGATAGCAGCTATGCTGATCTGCATACTTATGCTTTCAGCTTGTAAAAAAGAGACTTTAGAGCCTGATAGTGCAACAGCACAAAAGTTATTCCGCCTTAAAAAATGCTCTTGCGGCATCGATAAACCAGAGAAAGTAAATGAAAGTATTAGGGATTGATCAGTTCCAAAAAAAGAAGTTCAACCTGCTAGACTATGATGGCAAGTTTAAAGCTACCCTGGGAAATATACCCGCCGCTTTCATGATGGTTATTTACGGTGAAAGCGGCAACGGGAAAACAGAAGCTTGCCTCCAGTTAGCAAAGGAACTCACACGACACGGCAAGGTAGCCTGGTTGTCTTACGAGCAAGGTCAAGGATTTGATTTGCAAACAGCCATAAACCGGAACAAAATGGAGGAAGTCAGCGGTAAGTTTCTGGTGATTGATCCGTCAGAAAACCGGGTAAAAGGCAAGAGCTTTTTTCAGGAGCTAGTCGATTTTCTAAGTAAAAGAAGTAGCCCTCAATTTGTGTTCATTGATAGTCTTGATTACCTCCGATTAACCTGGGAAGAATACGTGTACTTGAAAGATAAGTTCGGCAAGAAGAAAGCAATCATTTTCATCGCTCATGCTACAGGAAGCAAGCCAAAGCTCCGCATAACTGAGCAGATCTATTACGATGGTGGTTTTGCCTTCATAGTCAAAAAATACATCATGCACGTAATGAAAAACAGGTTCGGCGGGTTTGAGCCTTACATCATCTGGGATGAGAAAGCCAGACAACTAAATCCAAAATTCTTTAACGAAAAATCAGAATGAAAAAAATCATACTTACCTCGCCAAACTTCACCGGCAATGTCGTTTTCGCTTATAACGAGCAAGGCATACTGGTGATTTATCACAATGAAAGTGATATGGATGAGAAAGCCTTAAGGTGGCTTTTAAAATATCTACCTAACGATGTAGAAGGGCTGAAAGCCTTGTCATCAAAGATAACCGGTCGCCTCGAGGAAGTTCCAGCTGATGTGAGTTTCGATGCTTTCTGGAACCTTTATGATAAGAAGGTGAACCGGAAAAGATCAGAGCCAATGTTCAAAAAGCTAACTGATGAAGAAAAGCTTCAGTGTGTAGTTGCAGTGAAGCCATACAAAAGGTACTGCTCCAACAACGGTCGGGGCATCGCCGATCCTGAAAAGTACATTAATCAGCGCTATTTTGAAACCGACTGGAGGAACCTAAAATAATGGAAAGTACAGCGAAACAAAGATCGGCAATAGCCATCATGATCCGTCAGCTAGGCTTGCAGGTATACATGAAAGAAGCCCTTGTAGAGGGTTACTCATCAGGGAGAACAACCAGCATCAAAGAATTAACCTTCGATGAGGCAGGTGCTCTGATCGGTCAGATGAAAGAGGACTTAGGTATTGAGGATTCGCCTAAAGACAAGATGCAACGGAAGATTCTAAGCCTTGCACATGAAATGGGCTGGAAGACTCCAGGAGGCAAAGTGGATGTAGCAAGGGTAAACTCATGGTGCCTGAAATATGGCACCTTCCACAAGCCCTTCCGAGCACACCATGAGTCAGAACTTCCATCGTTGGTGACTCAATTTGAACAAGTACATCTACACTTTTTAAACAGCATCTAACATCAAATGGCAAAGAGAAAATATCACTTGATCTATATACACGGTACCTGGTTTAGAAAGGCTAGGGTGATAAAGGTCTTATCAGCTAAAACCCCTTAACATGGAAGACCAACGACTAATCAAAGAAGTCAGCTATCTGGAACGGATGGTTGGACAAAAAAGACTTGAAATGAAGATTCTCAATGAAGCAATTGACAAGATCAAAATTGAGCTTGCAGCTAAGCAGCCTCGACATTCCGTCCACTTAAAGCCCACACTCCATTCAGAAGTTATGGTTGTGAACAACATGGGCGAACGCAAGGTGGTCAGCGTAAATGAGAACTGGTATGAACAGGTGTTTGAATACAATTACATTCTTTGGTCTGAAATCCCTTTTTAAGATGGCATACGGAACTCAAATAGAAACAGCAATAGCCAAGCAAGAAAAGGTCATAAAAGACCTTAGATCAAAGATCGCTCAGGGCTTTTCAACCATGACAAATGTGGAACTTGGCACCTGCAAGGCTGGAATTGAGCTTGCTCAGGATCGAATTAAAAACCTTAAAAATGGCAGCTTATCTCCGGCTGCAATCAATAACTAACCAAATTAATCCAAGTATATGAGTCAAATTTCATCAAAACAGATCAATGGTGATGCAAGAAAGTACGCTAAAGAGCGTTCTGGGCGATCATCAATTCAAAACAAACAAGAATGCTGTAAAAGCAATTGTTTATGACTTCAAGGCCGGATATCAAGCTGCTTTGGAACGTGTTAAAATCAGTGGAAGTAATCAGCAAAGTGCTAACTTTACTGAAAACTAAATTATGAGAAAGCTCTTTCTATTTTTTATTCTGTTAGCTGCTGTTGGCTGTTCAAAGCCAGAAAAGCAGTATGTGATCGAATGGACCGGAACAGAAACCGATGCCTATACGGGTATGCCGTCCCTTTATACTAGGCATGACACAGTGATCTGCGAAAGCGATGNNTAACTTACATCATTACTGATCCAGATGGAACTAATATTGAGATCAACCTTGACGAAGCATTGAGGAAACGGCTAGAGAATCAAGTGGCCAGCCTTTCAAAATAGTTTAAAGCCCTTTTAAAGGGCTTTTTTGTTGCAAAATGAAATTTGTACAAAGCTTGGTATTGAGCTATTTTTGACATACCAACTAATCTCAATGCTCAGGGGCCAAAATACGCTTTTCACAAACATCTTTCCTTCCTCCATTGCCCCTGAAAATAATCGTCAAGGCCGAAGAAATGCACTCATTGATAAACGCGATGAAGCGCTTGCTGACCGCTATTACTATTATGTCCATTTGAAGCGTTCCAGGTATGATGATGCGCTTCTATCCCTGGAGCAGGAGTTCTTCATTACTGCGGACACCATTGGCACCCGGTTAACCCCTTACGTTGACTATCTGAAGCAGCTCACATCAACAAATGTCAAGGTGTCTATGCTGCGCCGAAAGTACCCGCACCTAAATTGGGCTGCATAAAAAACCCCTGCATTTGCAAGGGTTTTTCTTTAAGCGGCACTCTGATCCAGGAAGGTAAACTGAAAAGGTACCTGAACCACGGTGATCCCGTCTGGCCTGGGTTCTCTGATCTGACCACGGCGCTTCATCCGACTTCCTTTAAATGTCTTTCCCTGAATTGCTTTGTAGACCTTGTTGATTGTTCTGCAATACTCCAGGCTTCGTTCCAGGAGCAGATCGGGTGTCTTTGCAGATACGCTCCCTGTGTAATTAAACGCTACCCTGATGGTTACTGTAGTGTTGCAAAACTGAATGTTAGCACCTTTGTCGTCTACATCATCGTAATCAATGTTGATCAGTGCACAAGGGTAAGCTACTGGTGGGCGATCCTGCTCCAGTTGCCCCTGATCCATGTCTATCCATCTTAGTTCCGGGACTGCCTTAAGTAGTTCCAGGAATAGTAAATATATTTCCTCCATCGTTAAAAGAGTGTTTTTAAGTTTTTAATAATTCGTTTGTTTAAAGCTGCTGAATGCCCCATAAACTGTCTTTGCGGCATATTGATCGTGTACGCTTTAAAGGTTAGTCCTTGCCCTGGTGTAGTGCCTTTTTTGAATGCACCCATGCCGCCAAAATATTTAGCTTTCTTGCCTTTGACATACCTGTTGCGTACAAAGGTTTCACTTCGTGCAGCCCTTTCAATAATACCTCCCTGGTTATGTATTTTAGCGTAGGGCACTAACCTGCTCCCTGCCATGATCCGAACCCTGTTGATGGTCGCTTCACCCTCCCTGATGGAAGATGCCAGTGAGGTTGTGCGTAGCATTAGTGATCCCTTTTTAACAGGTCGCTTGGTTTTCTTCCAGGGTTTACCAGTCCATGCCTTTTTTTGGAAGCTTTCGTTGTACTCTTCAATTGCTGTACGTGCAATGAGCTTTGGTACCTTCACGCTCATCTTGTGCTCAAACCTTTTGAACCAGGCTGTAAGTTTCTGACTGTTGTTCATGTTAGCGGTTATATACAAGTAAGCCCCTGCGATAGTCTTCAATGTCGGTATCTATGTCCACCGGCACCCAATTGCTGACCTCGTAGGTTCGTCCGTTTTTTACAGTACTGATGGTGATCAGAGTTTGATCTGTGTAGTATTTGATTGATACGAATTCGTCAAGCTTGTCGCCATTGATCCAAACCTCATCAGGCTTTTCAAGAGCGTTTTTAACAGCGTTTAAACGGTTTTTAAAGGAGCCTGTTAAAGCTTGGCTACTGATTGTAAGCTTTCTGTTGTGGTAGTCCAGGAGTGTCGGATTGTCTTTGAGGAATTGCTCCAGGTCTTCCAGTGCTTCAGGCATTTTCAAAGTTGCCATGTCTGATGCTTCCATAAAGGACTTTAGCCCGTAAACCTCCGCGCCCAGCTTGTTAAGCGGGGTTCCTATTTTATCAAAGGAGTCCACGTAAGATTGATTGCTCGTAAACACTTCTCCTGTATTGGCTCTATTGATGCCAAAACCTTGCTTTTTTGATCTGATGAATTCGTCTGTTGCAAAATAAGCCTCTGCTTTAGCCCTCATCTTAGCAAAATCCACGTCAACAACTTCACTTTCCATACGCCCAGCCAAACGGCATCGACAACCCCAACCTAGTAAAGGAGATAAGTACCTCCAAAGTGGATCGTTAGCTGGCAATATTAGTCCGTCCAGTTGCCGGTGGGTTTCTCGAACATGATCATCTCTTCTGGTGATCAGCTCCCAATATGGGAACACATCCTGGGCGTTTAACAGGTTCTGCTGGTTTACGGTTGCATTCGCTACCAGAATAGCTGTAGTAAGCTCTGTTTGCAGCCAGGTGTTATTGTATACGTTGGCAGTGTTACGGGCGTTGATCTTGAAAATGTCCTGTGTTTTAGCTTCGCGGAGCAGCTGGTTGAAACGTTGTGCTTCTGCCAGTGTTTTGGCTGCTGAAAATTTAAACAGGTTCATCTCAAAAGCTGTGATCAGCGCTGGATCATCGCTGTCATAGATAAAGCCTAAGTCAACCAGCTTGATCTCTCCACCGTTATTTCTCCAGCCTGTTTGAAAGCCTTTTAGAAGGGCTTGTGCTGTGTAGTTGAATAGCGGTACATCGAAGGTTAACTTCCCGTTGCCAGACCAGAACCGATCAATCAATGCTTCATTGTCAAATGCAGTGTTAATGTCAATCAGTTTGATGAGGTGATCTGAACAGCAGCTTATCTGTGTTTCCGCCCCGGTCGGATTCGCCGGGGCCTGCATAAAAGACCGTAGCAATCTGCGGATCACCGGAAGCTCTGCTAATGTGAAGAGACCTAGCTTATCAGCAAGTTTTACCTTCTTAGCGGTGGGCTTCTTGTCGCTTACATCCTCCTTTTTGTCGCTTTCTTCCGCTGAAGCAGGGGGGGTATTTGCATTTTGTTTTTCAACTTGCTTTAACTTTTTAGCCTTCAACTGCTCGTAATTGGCTGGTTTGGGCATTTCGTAGGTCTCGTAGAAGAAATTATCATCTATTGGAAGCCCTAAGTCCTTAGCAATGGATTTGTGTATCTCATACGATTCCTTCTTTGAAAGCTTTTTATCACTCTCAATTATGAAGGTGCCACCCTTGACATTGAAGCCAGCTGCTATCAGGCATTTGATAAAACGGCTGTTCAGAACACGCCTTACAAAGTTGATGTCGCTGTCATTCTTTTTTACATCCTCGTCCTGGTGAACCTTGCTTTGTGCGTAACCACTGCTTGATGACGAGTCAGTGGTTTCTGTTGAGCCTAGTAATGCTTTACTGATGTAGCCATCCATCTTTGTCGCAAAGCTGTCTTGTAGCTGACCATTCGCATTGCCCTGGTTGCCTTTAATGTCAATCGCAGTGCCTTCCGGCCTGATGATAATACCTCCGCCACCCATCTCATTTAATGAGGTTGCAAGTGCAGCTCGTTGGTTTTCGTCAAAGCCATCCCAGGTAGCATCAATGATACCACGACCGAAAATCTCAATGAATTCAGCCCAATCGCCAATGTCTCCACGCTTGTAAATTGCATATTGAGCAGCTGACAGGAGTAAGCCTAAATCTTTTGGATTACCTACCTCCATTACGGTCTTGGCGTAAATACCCTCTCTGATGTTTAGGCCGGTGTCTCCAGATTGCTCATCTGCAATAATTCCGGTTTCAGGTCTCATGTGCTTACGCGGTACCAGATTCGCCTGCATTTCATGCTGATCGTTGTCATTCATGAAAAAGGATGGTTCCATCATGGTATATCCCCATGATTTTGAATTCAGTATTTCGGTTAGCAGGTCTTGGAAACCAATACAGTCAATTAGCTGGTTTACCTCATCAACAGGTTTACCGTTCTTGTCTGTGAAAAGCCATTTGGCTGATGTTACAGCATCAACACGTTTTCCCCATACGGATATGATCTGAGCGTCTGTAGAAGTTATGTCTTCGTACAGATCATAGAGCGTAACTCTTCGTGGCACTCTGGATTCAGCTGATCTCGTTGCGTTCCTCCAGTTGGTGATGTCTTGCTTCTGCCTGTTGATTGGCCTGACTACAATTTGTTGCAGGGTGACCGGCTGCTTGTTCAGGTCTTCCCCTCGTTTGATGTTTACCTTTGTCATTAATAGTAGTTCCCTCTTTTAGTATTGCTTTTGATGTGAAATGAAGACCCGCTGCTGTCTTCACTATTGGGTACCGGCCATCCTATTGGAACGATCCTGCCAGACTGGATTTTGCTTAGCCAGGCAATAGCCTTGTCATACCGGCTCTCTGCCAGGTTCAGGTCACTGCCTGGGTTGCAGATATTCAGAAAGTGCCATTTGGCAATGTCTTTTATTTACATCATCAGTATCGGGTCTCTATCCTGGTCTTTTCTGGAAAGCAAAGCTGTGACATCAAACCGGCTGATGTAGCCAGCAGCTTCCTGCTCCGCTGCTTCCAGTGCATCCAGCACCTGTTGGGGATTGTCTCTGGAGACCACTGCTATGTGCTCCTCATACATGTGCGTATGAAATTCGTCGATTG
Organism: Pedobacter sp. UBA2067; assembly: GCA_002333205.1. Classification (GTDB taxonomy): domain Bacteria; phylum Bacteroidota; class Bacteroidia; order Sphingobacteriales; family Sphingobacteriaceae; genus Pedobacter. The sequence goes on along the minus strand of DDAD01000069.1, from coordinate 6,189 downwards.
TTAAATACATATTAATACTTCTTTGAACCGCCTTTAGAGCGGTTAATGGTTTGAATGCTGTTGATGCTGGTTGCTGACTTATTATCCACGACCCAAACGCCACCCTCTACGGCATCGGGTCCGTCATCATGTGCTTTACTGGTTGGTGATAAGGCTAAAAATTGCCCTTCCATTACCACCATGTGCGGTGTATCCTTCAGGTCTTCATTGAAGATGAGTTCACCTGATCTGTTTTTTGGCTCCAATGAAGCTTCAATACGATCATATTTAAAAGGCTTTTGGCGCTCGTCTGGCTTTGGGTGTATTGAAACGCCGTGCCTTTTGTTGGCTGCTGCGATCTCCTGTTTGATCGGGTCGTCAATCCACGGCCATTCAATGTAGAAGTAGACCGGAACCTTGCCGCCGACAAATTTTAGGATCTCGTAGTTCCAGTCAAGCATCTCGGAAGTAGTCACCTGATCACAGAATACCTTCAGTACATGATATTCATTTTTCCAGCGGCCAATGAGTATAGTGGCCTTGTAGTCGCCTTTCTTTTTGTACGAAGGGTCGGTATAAGTTACCAGGTACCGGTAATCTTTAAGCGGCCTCATCTTGCCGTAATTCAGCTTCTTGAACACTTTGCCCTTTGTAATCGGGGTGTTGTAGTATTCTTTCTGCTGTGATGCCCAGCTGATCTTGCTAAGTGCCCGGTCAATAAGTGCCTCTGTGTTTTTGTTCGGCCACGTGGATTTGCCAGCCTTATCCCGGATGTTAACTACACCAGCATAATCTGCCATTTTAATCGCCTCCTTTATGCAGCACACTTCACCAATAATGTTCCCGCAAAATATTACAAGCATCGGGTTGCTGATTGACCTGGTTGCGTACACGGCCTGCTCAAACCATTGCCATTTCTGGTCAATAATTTCAGGGTTACGACAATCCTCATCCGTATCAAAGTCATCCATCAATACCACATCAGGACGTACCTCTTCGTTACGCGCTCCCCTGGGTGTTTGACCAGCACCAACTGCAAGGAAGGAAGCTCCAGCTTTGATTGTAAATGACTTTTCAGACCAGTCGCCATAGGTTTCCTGAATGCCGTAGTCATTGATGATCCTTTGGTTCTTTTCAAAGTTGATCTTGTATGGCTTTAAAAGCCTTGTAGCTGCATCAAGACTATTGCTGATCAGGAGTACTGATTTCTTCTTTTTGGTCAGTACAAGCTTGGTGACCTCCATCATGGTCCTGGCAGACTTTGCAAGCTCACGGCTCCAGGCGCGAACCTCGTACCATTCCGGGTTGTTCATTACCCTCCGGGTTGAGGCTAAATGAAATGGTGCTGGTGCCGAATAGTAGTAGTTTGGAAAATGGTAGGCAAACCATTCCTCATCATTCCCCTCAAGCCTGCTAATCCTTGCAAGTTTTTCGAGTTCCGTTTCATTCAGGTCGATTGTCGTGGATTTCTCCAGGGCCTTGATGTACTGATCCCAGCCACTAAGTGCCTTTAAATTTTCGGCCTTACTCATGAAAGTTGAGACTTGATGTAAGAGTCGATGTACTTGCTGAACTTTTGGGCTTCAGTCAAATCTATCTTCCTGATGAAGTCGAGTACACTCTTGCACACGTGAATGGTCTCAGGAAGATTTGCGGAAGTCTCCAGCTCTTTGATGTCCTTGGTTAATTTTCGTCTGACATCTCCCTCTTTGGAGTCGGCAAACCGCATTCCCTCTGGCTTGTTCTTAATGTGTTTGTTAAGTTCGGCAAGCTCATCAAGCATGTTTGCCATTTCCTGTTCCCTGGTTAAAAGGAAGTTTTTCTGAAGCTTTTGCCAGCCTTCCTCATTGATCCATTTGCCAATGGTTTTTTCGGATATGCCAACCTGGAATGATAGTTCCTTGATGGTTGTTACTCCATCCCGCGTAAAGAGCACTTTAGCATGGTTTTTACGCCTTTCAATTTCTTCTTTTTTGAGCCTTTTTTCTGCCATAACAGTTCAAAAGTGCTGTATATAAAGACCTTCAGAAAATCGACTATTTCTAAGCCCGCACTAACTGCGGGCTTAGCCAGCACACAGTGCGGGGATACAAAGAGCCGATTTTTTTGGGGTAAAAAGTCGGGTTACGTTTGTCCCATAATCGCAAACAAAACCCATGTTAAAAACCACAAAACGCTATGTAATTACCACGAACGCAGTGAATGCGTATGGCTTTAGAGTGCTTACTAAGGGAATTGATTGGAGTCTCTACGACGGTAACCCCATTATGCTTTATATGCACTTCCGGGCAACAGGCCAAAACGAAAACGAAGTCAAAGCATTGGGGAACGTCAGGGAGATAGAAACCGATGAAAATGGTGTTGTTACCGGAAGGCTTTATTTCAATGACAAGTATCCGTTTGCAGTTCAAATGTATGATGGTTACGAAAATGGAACCTACAACATGCTTTCCATTGGTGTGCATCCAGTAGAGCTGAGTGACGCACCTGAACTCCTTCTTCCAGGACAAACTTACCCTACAGTAAGCAAGAGCATAGCTAAAGAGATTAGTTGTGTTGACATCGGCGCTAACCCTGAAGCGCTTGGTGTGGCGTTGTATGACGCATCTGGTAAAATTATTACCCTTTCGGATCAGGGCGAAAAGGATCACTTCTTTCATAACCAAATTTCTCAAATGAAAATTCTAACACTATCAGCTCCAGCGATCCTTACGCTGTTGAAGCTAAGTGACACTACGCCTGAAGCGGAAGTGTTCGAAAAAATCAAAACCCTTGTTACCCTTGCTGATGATCAGGCGGCGAAAATTGTCACCCTTAGCGCTGATAAAGCCACCGCTGAGGGTAAGGTTTTGGAGCTGACCAAAAAGCTTGATGATCAGGTCGCACTTGTGTTGAGCGACAAGATTGATTCGCTTTTAAATCAGGCTGTAGCCGACCGCAAAATCACTGCTGATGAATTGCCTTCATGGAAAGAGCTTGCGACAGTAAATCTCGCACATGTTGAAAAGGTGATTGGTCTTAAGGCGGGTGCAGTAACAGTAAGTCAACACCTTAACACACCTTCTTCAAACGATAAGCTGATCAAGTTATGTGAGAAGACTTATGACCAGCTGTTTGCCGCTGGTGAACTTGAGTACGTAAAGCTCAATGATGTCGAGGCATATAAAACAATCTACAAAAACAAGTTTGGCAGCGAGCCAAAAAACGTCTAATCAAATCCTAACTATCAATCATAGTCCTGTTTAGGGCTTCATTTAAAACAACAAGAAAGTAATGAAACACTTAAAAATTTTGCTATCCTTTATTGGATTCTGTCTTATGATCTCCCCAGCGACAACGGCGTTGGCGCAAACAATGGACGTTAACGCCTATGCTGTCGGCAGCGCCGCTACTGCTGTCTCAATTCTAGGGTACTCCCTTTTGTCAACGCCTGCTCCTGGTCAGGTTGCTGGTGTAGAGGTTGAAGTCTGGGTTAACTACTTAATCGAAAGGTTTTGGAAAGACAACCAGTTCCTTAAGCATGTTTACCGAGACGATCAGTTTGTATTAGCTGGCAAGGTTGTTCATATTCCGCAGATTGGTGCAAAACCTGAAGTGATCAAAAACCGTAGCCTGTTTCCAGCAACTGCTGTGGGCAGAACAGATACTGAAGTCAACTACTCTTTAGATGTGTATACGACAACCCCAACACATATTCAAGACGCTGAAAATCACGAATTGTCATACCAAAAAATCGAGAGTGTTTATGGAGATCATGCTGCGTCTTTAAACGAGACTATTGCAGATGATACCATCATAAAATGGCTTACAGGATTACCTGGCAGTGCGAAGATGCTTACCACTGGTGGTTCTACGGCTGCTACTGCTGACGATGCTACTGGATTAAGAAAGCTATTCCTTCCAGCGGATATTCGTAGGGTGATGACAAAGTTTAATAAGGACGGAGTACCACAAAATGACCGCTATATCATGCCTTCTGCTAACATGCTGGATCAACTGATCTCAAGTATGAGCGACACTCAATATAAAGACTTTTCGAGCTACCTGGATGCTAAAAATGGTGTGATCGGTAAGTTCATGACCTTCACCTTCCTGGATAGAAGTTCAACTGCTGTAGCTGATTCAACAAATTCGGTTAAGGCGCTTGGTACTCTTGGTGCTGCTGGTGACAACGAGACAACCTTGCTGTGGCAAAAGGATTCCCTTGCGGCTGCAATCGGTGATGTTAAATTCTTTGACAACGTGAATGATCCACAGTACTATGGTGACATCTATTCTGCTTTGATGAGAGCTGGTGGTCGTCGTCGTAGAGCTGACAACAAGGGTATTGTTCAACTGACTCAGGACGTAGCTCAATAGTTAGGTTAAGTGCCGGCGGGGACGGCTCAAACCGACCCGCCTAACCTTCAAATCAACTCCAAATGAAATTTATCTATAAAATGCTTGCGTCATTCGACTACCATAGCTTTTCCGAGTTGGGGCTGAGTTTAATGCCTAGCGCAAAATATCGGATTACTATTATCAGCATGGCGACAAGCGTTCTTTTTCCAGCGATTGACAGGGTGTTCGGCCTTGATGCATACGCGTTCTTCTTTTTGCTTTTGGCATTCGTCTCAGAGCTAACCAGTGGACTTATCGCAGCACACTACCGTAATGAGGCAATTAGCTCAATGAAGCTTTCCAGGTTCTCCTTCAAGGTCTTCTACTACCTGGTTCTTATTGCGCTCCCTTATGTCTTTTCAGTGAGCTTTCAGGCTCATGGTAAGACTGCTGCTGCTGTGATTTTCGATTGGATACACCTGTTCTTGTTGGCTGTGATCATTCAGGAGAACATAGTAAGTATCCTGGAGAACCTTGCTGTAATCAGCGGAAAGGATAAAACTCACTGGATTAAAAAAATACAGGAAAAACTAGCAACCCTATTAGGATGAGCAGAGCTGCAAGAATAATCGCTATAGCCAGTAAATACATTGGCAAGCTTGAAAAAAAAGGAAACAAAGGGTTCTATGACCCTGAATTTGAAAAGTTGTTAAAGGCCGTTGGCTTCTACGTTGGTGCTCCC
>DDAD01000069.1:0-999 GCA_002333205.1 Pedobacter sp. UBA2067 | reverse complement strand
TAACGGGACTTTGTTGACGGGTGAAGAGCCTAGACCAGGAGCGGTTGTGATCTGGAGGCATGGACGTGGAACAAGTGGACACTTCGGGATCGTCGAAAGTGTGGATGCTAAGAACAACACCATGACCACCATCGAAGGCAACACAAATGCATCTGGTAGCCGTGAAGGTGACCGGGTTGCCAGAAAGCTTCGGACGATCAACAGGCAGTTCCGTGAAGATGGGCTAAACATCGAAGGTTTCATTTATCCCTTTGAGCTGTGAGAGCCGCTGTTATCCTGATCATCGCTGGAGCGGGGTTGTCTTTGTCGCTTGCTGGTTGCGGTATTCGCAAAAAGCAGCTTGATAAGCATCTGGAGGAAGTAAAGACGTATGAGCGTTTGACCTCCAGCAACACCAAATGGCTTTTGACAAGCGAAATATATGGTGACTCTCTCACTGGCTACCTGAATGTAGCTGACTCCAGCGGATCAGACNNGCTTAAGATCAATGTCACCGGTGGAAAGATCGGGACAAAGGTGAAAGCCGATGCCGTTGCCAAACCGGTAGCCCGTTCAACCTTATCTGGAGAGTCGGTGCAGTCTGATCAGGAGAAGACTGAGCAAAAGAAGTCCGAAAGTAAACAAGTAAACAAAACCGTTAACCGCTTCAATGGCTGGTTTGTCCTGGTGGCTCTTATAGCTGTAGCCTGGTGGATCATTAGCCTGGTAAAAGGAGCAAAAAAGTAAACCCATGAGTAAAGAACGTGCGGAGTTAGTGGCAAAGGCATTTGCTCAATACCCAAAAATAAAAGTGCTGTTTATGACAGCGGATAACCAGATGTTTTCTGACGACAACAAAGAGTGGGCAAATGCTCATGCGAAAACCCTGGATGATAAAGCTATTGAAGAGTTTTCTCGACCAGCAGGAACTGCTAAGCTTGATATCGAAGTGCCTGCACCAGTTCAAGCTCCGGATGAAAAGGAGGCTGCTAAAGCTGCAAGGGTGGCTTTGATGCCTCG
>DDAD01000103.1 GCA_002333205.1 Pedobacter sp. UBA2067 | reverse complement strand
CTTGTTCCACTCAATGTTTGTACGATCTTCCATTCGGGCATTCAGGATGGGGCAGAGGTCACTCAACTTATCCTGAGTGATCACAAAGCCCCCAGTGTGCTGACCCAGTTGTCGCGGGAAGCCCATCATCTGGGCAGTGAGTTGTAGCACTTTCCGCAAGTGGGGGTCTTCTGGGTTCAGGCCCTGTTCAAGGATGCGAGCTTCTTCGAACCATTCATCGGTAAACTCCCATATGGCGGCAGAAAGCCTGTTGATGGTATCTACGGACAAGCCCATAGCCTTACCCACATCTCGGATGGCACCTTTCTGGTGCTGCTGTGTAAANNCGCGTCCATACTTGTTGTAAATATATTGGATAACCTCCTCACGGCGCTCATGTTCAAAGTCCACGTCAATATCAGGTGGCTCATTACGGGCAGAAGAGATAAAGCGTTCAAATAGAAGTTCAAATTTTGTCGGGTCTACAGATGTTATACCCAAACAGTAGCAAATGGTTGAATTTGCTGCTGAACCCCGGCCCTGGCAAAGAATACCCTTACTTCTTGCAAAGCGGACAATATCATGAACGGTGAGGAAATAAGGTGCGTAATCCATTTCCTTAATAAATTCCATTTCATGATGAATGGCATGGACAATCTCCTCAGGTATTTCCTCGTGGGCTTTAAAACGTTCTTTAGCACCTTCCCAGGTAAGCAGTTCGAGTTCTTCCTGCGCGGAACGACCTTCCGTTGTAATCTCATCCGGGTACACGTATTTCAACTCCGAAAGCGAGAATGTGCATGCTGCTGCGATCTCCTCGCTACGTTTAATGGCCGCTGGATATTGAGCAAACAGGCGAATCATCTCTTCAATAGGTTTCAAGTATCGCTCTGCATTGGGGTGCAGCCTGAAGCCTGCCGTATGGATGGTGCATTTTTCCCGTACACAGGTAAGGATATCCTGGAGTTCCCGGCGTTCGGAGATATGGTAATGGACATCATTAGTCGCCACCAAGGGGATGTTTAGCTTCTCAGCAAGCTGGCTAAGCCTGAACAGCTTTTTATGATCGTCGCCCTGATAAGTCCTGCTTGCTGCAAGATATAATTCTTTGTCTAATACCTGTTTATAAATTCTTAGCTGCTGTTCAAATTCAGGTTCAAAGTCGAACTGTTCATTTAGCGTATCGGGGGGAATTACAATAAACTTGATACCTGCTGCATGTTCAAAGACGTCGTTTTTATATAGATGGCATGAGCCTTTTTCTGTGCGAAGGTTACCAATGGATAACAATCCGGATAGTCTGCTGTATGCCGCTTTGTTGGTTGGATATGCCAGGAGGGAAGGCCCATCCAGCAGGTCAAGCCGGCAGGCAGGAATGATACTGATGTCTTTACCTTTTGCTGCCGCATGTGCGCGGACAATCCCTGCCAGGGTGTTGCGGTCGGTGATCGCAATTTTTTTATAGCCATAAGCGGCAGCCTGTTCTACCAGCTCTTCTGGNNCTAAAAAGCTGAAGTTCGATGTGATCTGTAATTCTGAGTAGCTCATCATATTAAGCAAAAAATCCGTGTAAGAACCATTGTGAGGGTGTGTCGCTACCGTAATGGCCCGATCTGAAGAGCCAGTAACGTTGACCAAGTTTATCTTCCACCTGGTAATAATCGCGGTGTTCGCCTTTATCTGCCCACCATTCACGTTCAATCCGTTCCGGACCGTCAGATTTTTCAATGTAATGCACCGTATCCTGATACCGGAATGACATGGGTGGATAATCCGGTACGGGCGCGGTAACTTCGATTAAAACCGGTTGTTTTAAGAGCAACGTAGGTCGAGGACGATCTTTAACCCATTTTGTTGCAGGTTTTTCCTCCAGCGATGTGGCCAATTTAATAGAGCGTTCCGGCCAATAGTGTTCAGCAGGCAGATAACGGTGAATGGCATTTGCGCCAACTTTACCTGCTAACCGATCCAGCAGTTCTGCAAGTTCCTGTTTCTTTAATCCTTGTTTACCAGCCCATAATGCTTCTTGAGTTAAAGGAGCATCTTCCACCTGTGTGGCCTCGAGTATGAAAAGTTCTATGCCAAAGGCAGGTCTGATGCTGGCAATATGAAGTTCAAAAAGCTTGTATAAATGTTGTGCGTGATTAGAGGCTTTACTGGTTCCAATGCAAACCTGCTCTATCTTTCCATCTACCCGAAAACATTTTAATACTGCTTTGCGCAGTCCTTTACCTTCCTTTTGCAAACGTTCACAGAGCGTATCAAGCAGGCGGCTAATGGCTACTTCAATTCCAGCGGCGGTACGAATGGGCTCTAGGCAAGGCAGTCGCTCCTGAAAAGGCTCAGCTGGTTGTATTGCTTGAATGTACTCTTCTTCCTGGCCCAAGGCCTGACTAAGCCTTTGAAGAAGTCCTTCACCAAACCGGCGGCGTAAAGCTTGTCGTGGCATGCCTATAAAGCTTTGAATGGTGCTTAAACCCAGCTTATGCAGCCGTTCCAGTACTTGCGTTTCTAATCTTAGGGCTGCAGGGGGAAGGTTCAGTAGGGCATCAGCTTCAGCTCCAGACGCAATAATGGGCTTCGTTCTTCCAAAGCGTGCAATGGCCCATGCTGTACCAATGGTGTCTGCAATCGCAGCCCTTGCATAATAGCCCTTACTTTCAAATCGGGTAACAATTTCTTTGAGGTAGCCCGCTTCACCAGCCCAGAGGTGCGCACAGCCCGTAATGTCGAGGATTAAGCCATCGGGCTGGTCGGCCGCAACAATAGGCGCATAGCGGATACACCATTCGCCTAAGCCTTTCAGCAGTTTTGCTTCCCGGCCAGGTTTAGCATCAATGATCTCCAGGCCTGGAAAAATGGCTTTTGCATCCGCCACATTCATCCCTGTAAATACACCTTCAGCTTCGGCTGCCGGATTGATGGCGCTGATGATCTTTCTTCCGCGTTCAGGTATGGCGAAGCAAAAAGGTTTACCCGCCAAATCCGGTCTACGGAGGGTTTGCCAATCGGTAATTAAATACCGGAACCATATGGATAAATAACGCCGCATGGATTAGCCGATTTTACGTTTAGGCAGCTCCAGAGGAGCAGCTTCGGTAAGCACTTCAAATTTGCTGGCTGCCCATTCTATTTGCCATGTGCCAGGCTCACCATTACGGACCCTAAGCAGTTCTACTTGCCAGCGGGGGAAGCCAAGGCCAGGCATACCATCTTTGGATTCACTTTCTACAGGGGTGATTTGCCAGCGTGCCACACAAGCAGTTGAGGTTATCCGATCTGCAGCCGTACGGAGTATAAAGCCGGTAACCTGACTTTTTTCCAGTGCAAGCTGCAGGCGGCGGGATTGCGCAAAGCTAATGTCGCGTATTTCAGCAACTACTGCGGCAACTTCTTTACATTTAAGTGCTTCTTCCATTGCCCACAAGACATCTCTTTCCCGCTCAAGGTCTACGAAGATGATCTGATGGGGTTCTACGCCATAGCTATATAGTGCCGTAGGAAATAAGTTTCTGGATCTGCTAATGTACAGGCATGTTCCATCTTTTTGCATGAGTACATTCAATAAACCAGCAATAAATCCCTGACTGGCCGCCGTACACTCTGGTTTAACGCACAAAAACTCGTGTATGGCGCCAGTAGGGAATACTGCATTGGGGAAAGCAGTTTCAATAGCACCCAATCCAATGCTTTGGTCAGCAACTGATGCTGGCTTAAAGCCTTGTAACAAAAGTATTTCCTTTTGCAATTTGGCAACAATATTCTTCTTCGACTTCTCCTTTTCCATAAACTACTTGCAACAAAATTAATGCTAAAATAATTAGCTAACACAATTAATTGCTAAAATAGTTATCAACAGGGTAGAGGTTTTGATTCAGCTTCGGAGTAAATAAGGGGTATAGCTGGCATTGAGTAGGGATTAACCAGGTTACTGGCCAGGTTAACCCCTTGCTAAGACCTTGTGAAAGCCTAGTTAGTGCCTGGTTTGTTCCGAAGCTGGTTGCAAGCTCTTCTTGCCAATATTTTTAGGAATTGTAGCATTAGTGCAACACAGCTCGTTTAAACAGTATGAAAAAAGCACTTTTACTTGTATTGTCCGTCTTTGTAGTAGGGATGTCTAGCTGCAGTACGATGAAAAATAAAGCAACAACTGAAATGGTAACCTTAACCGGAGCAATTGAAGAAACAGGAATGACGACCTATCAATATGGAACGCATAAGATCAAAGCAAAAGATATAACTTATGCTTTGAAAAGCAGCAAAATAAATCTGAATGACTATACCGATAAGTCTGTTACAATCAAAGGAACAAAGGTGTCTGGATATCCTTTGGAAGGTGGACCGGAGTTGATTGAAGTATTGGAGATTTCAGAAAAGTAAAGCTGAATTAGCCAAAGCAGTTTTGCTTTATTTCCTGGTTGCACGATTATAAATCATTATTGATTATAATGTGTTAATTTTGAATAAATCAAATTCAATCGTTTTGGCTAAAATCAAAAAGAACTCACACAAAGTCCTGTACCGTAAATACTCGTATAACATCAAATATATTATGATGTTCCTTACGGTGATGTTTATTGCTTTTTTCTTGCCAAAACAACCCAGGTTCCGGTATGAGTTTGAAAAGGGTAAGGTCTGGATGAATAAGGATCTGATCTCTCCATTCAGCTTTGCTATCTTAAAGACGGAGCCGGAAGTGAGTACCGATAAGCGAGATGCACTGGAGAATCTCCTGCCGATTTATAGATACAATGCTGATCTGATCAATGTTGTGGAAGATGCCTTTTTAAACGAATTTGAAGTTAAATGGCGTGGAGCAACTTTTCAAGAAAGTGATCGGGAGCAGGTTCGGCAAAATGCAGTGAATTTACTGAAGTATGTGTATCAAAAAGGTATCCTTGCACCGCAACCAAAACACCAGAAAGGCGCTAAAAATTACGACTTTTCATTACTGAACAACAATGTTTCTAAAGTTGTAAGTAGTCAGGATGTATTTACTGTGCAAACCGCACTTCAATACTTTACTGATAACTTTAAAGCAACAGATCTCCGAATTAAGGATTTGGTTATAAACCTGGTGGAGGATCATCTTCAGCCAAACATTCTATTCGACGAGAAAATGACTGCTGTTGTGCAGACAAACACCATCAATAGTTTATCGACCACCCGTGGAATGGTACAAAAAGGAGAGTTGATCGTTGCAAACGGAAACGTAGTGGATGACGAGACCTTCCAGAAACTTCAGTCTTTTAAAGAAACTTACGAAGTGCAAACCAAAACCATCGGTGATAGTAAACTGGTCTTTTTAGGGCAGATTATTCTGGTTGGTTTTATTGTGAGTTTATTGATGGTATTNNTTCGCGGATAACCGTCAGCTTTCACTGATTCTGCTGGTGATCATTTGCATGTTGCTGGCACTCACCTGGGCCATTAAAATAGATCTGCCTAGTTTATATTACATTCCCTTCTGTATTGTTCCCATCATTATCAGGATTCTTTTTGACACCCGACTGGCGCTTTACCTGCATTTACTGGTAATTCTTATTGCTGGCTTTTTTGTTCCAAATAGTTTTGAGTTCGTGTTTTTCCAAACTACAGCAGGTATGGTGGCCATTTACAGCATCCGTAATCTGGTAAAACGTGAACAACTTTTGCTTTCTGCCTTATTTATTCTTTCTGCTTATTTTATCTGTTATGTTGGCGTAGCCTTATTGAGAGAGGGGACATTTGATGAAATTGAGTGGATTAACTTTGCACCTTTTGTAGTGAGTGTATTGTTGTCGCTGATTGCTTATCCAGTAATCTATGCATTTGAGCGGGTGTTTGGAATAACTTCCGATGTGGCGCTTATTGAAGTAACCAATACCAATAACAAACTACTTCGGGAACTCGCATTTAAGGCACCGGGAACCTTTCAGCATTCCTTGCAGGTTGCAAATCTTGCAGAGGCAGCGATCTTTAAGATCGGGGGTAATGCCTTACTGGTTCGTGCGGGTGCATTGTATCATGATATTGGTAAAATCGAGAATCCTCAATATTTTATTGAGAACAATACAGGCGTGAGTCCACATGACAAGCTTCCTTATGAACAAAGTGCTCAGATCATCATTAAACATGTCCATAAAGGCATAGAAATCGCCCGGAAGCACCAAATCCCCGAAAGTGTGATTGACTTCATTAAAACGCATCATGGAAATACGCGTGTGGATTTCTTTTATCAATCTTTTTTAAAGAATTCACCTGAGAAGTTTGTTGATGAGAACATTTTCAGATACCCTGGTCCAATTCCTTTTTCGAAAGAAACTGGTGTGCTGATGCTGGCAGATTCGGTGGAAGCAGCCTCCAGAAGTCTCAAAAATCCGGACGCGCAAAGGATAAATGACCTGGTTGAACGCATCATTGACTACAAACTTGAACAAAAGCAGCTAGATAATTGCGATTTAACGTTAAAAGACCTGGAAACTATTAAGCTGATATTCAAGACGATGCTGATGAGCATCTATCATGTGCGCATAGATTATCCACAAACAGTGTAAATTTTTTTTGCAAACATGTTTGAATTACTATATTTGCAACCTCTTCAGAACACAGCGAAGACGATTGGAGAGGTGCCTGAGTGGCCGAAAGGAACAGTTTGCTAAACTGTCGTACTGGCAACGGTACCGCGGGTTNNCATGTCATTTTAAATTTGGCAACCTAAAGAAAGCCTCTCAGAAATAAGAGGCTTTACTATTTAAATGCGGTTAGTTATTCCGACAGCTTATAACGAATGCCACTTAGGATATGAGTCAAGTTTTGTCTCGTGAATGGAACCCCATTAGGATTTGTGATTATCATACGCACTTCATCAAAAGGTACTGTGCTTTTAATGGCCATTAGACTTGCGCCACTTGTGGCTCCAGTGAAGGCTAGGTGGTCTGGAATCTTAGTATTCAAAGTCATTGTACGACCGTCAGCGATTTTTGTCTTCTTCTTTTTATCCCAAATACTCTGTGTAACGTTATACCTCCATCCAGAATATGGGGTAGAGTATTCAATTCCAAACTCAGTTACCTTCTTAGACAATTTCATAATCAAGACTGGTCCGGTGTATGTAAATACAATCGTATTTGAATATTCATCTACAACATGCGGTTTGTGACCCCATCTGTTATTTGGGTTTTTACGATCGTATGTTTCTACTCCACCTTCCCAATTGAATGAAATCGATAACTCTTTGTTACATACCGATTCCAGCCGTTCGCTGATTTGGTACTTGTCGAGACTAAGAGGTGTCGTTAGTAGGTAGTTGTCGTTTACAATGGTATAATAAGAACGGTTCAATTCGACAACCTCGCCCGTATCAGGCGCCGCCAAGATTTTAGACGTCGGTTCTGGTTTTTCAACCGATTCCTCTTTAGAACAAGAGTTTAATGTTGCAAGTAGACCTACTGCGGCTAGAGCGATAATGAAATGTTTTTTCATGTTTACTTTGGTTTTTGATGTAGCGAAAATATAAGATAATCATCTGATTGATACTGTTTGTAAACTATTGTTACCTTGAATGTTACTGCTAGTTTAAAGTGGGAAATAAAGCGGGAAATGAGAAATGCCCCATCTAAGGGGCATTTCTCATTAATAGCAAAGCGTTGCTGTAAGCCCGCTACTACGCATTTCGTCTTAAGATCTCTAGTGGAGGTCTATTCAACGCAGATCTGCTGTTTAACACCCCGATAATCGTTGTTAAAAGAGAAATGCTAAAGAATATGCCCAGCACAGTTAGCCAGTCTGGAGAAAAAGGAACTTCGAAACTAAATCTTGCTAACGCCCAGTTTCCAGCTAAAGCCAGTACAATGCCCGTAAAGGCTGCAATTGCACCCAGGAAGAAGTATTCCAGTGCTGTAATCATAAAGACCTGTACGCTGCTTGCACCAATTGTTCTGAGTAGTACGCTTTCCTGCATGCGCTGATATTTACTGATCAATACAGAAGAAATCAGCACGATTAACCCGGTTATAATGCTAAATGCAGCCATAAAGCGTATCACAAACCCAATCTTGTTTAGAATTTCATCTAACACAGTTAAGATGAGTGCAAGGTCTATAATGGATACATTCGGATACTTGGATACTACTTTCTGCTGGAATGCTGCAGAAGCTGCTGCATTTGGAACTNNTTGTGGGGCATCATCAATCACGCCTTTCGGAAAAACCAGTCGGAAGTTTGTCTGCACGCGGTTCCAGTCCACATCACGGATGCTGCCAACAATTGCAGGTACCATTACGCCCTGCACGTTGAACAACAATCTGTCGCCGATGCTAAGGTGGGAGGATTTAGCGTATCCTTGCTCAAGCGAAATGCGCGCGGTATCCTGCCCTTGAACTTGCCCTTGCCATTCGCCCTCAATCAGGCTTTCTGTGGAAGTAAGGCTATCACGGAAAGTGACCCGGAGCTCTCTATTGTAAGCTCGGTTGGAGTATTTTCTTGTTGAATCATTCTTGTTTTCTACCGCATTTACGCCATTTATCTCCTGCAGGCGCATGGTTACAATTGGAACTTCCTGGATCAAGGGTAAGCCTTCTGCCTTGGTAAGCGCTGTTAAAGCTTCGCGTTGCTTAGACTGAATATCAAAGATCACCATGTTTGGCTGGTTTTCACTTGTGGAAAGGGTGATCCGGTCTAAGAGAATAGATTGCACAAAGAATAAGGTACAGATGAATGCGGTTCCAAGTCCGATTGACAATACCAGGATTGTGGTTTGGTTATTTGGTCTATATAGGTTGGATAAACCCTGACGCCAAATGTAGCTCCAGGAGCTTGGAAAGAATCTTCTGATTAGCCAAATGCTCAGTGCTGCTACTGCATAAAGCACGATAAATCCGATAACAATACTCGCAGAAAATACAAGCGTATCACGCCAGCGATCAAGCTGTAGCCTTGCGAAACAGGTAATGAATCCAAATATCAGCAGGTAGACGAACCAGCGCCAAGGATCGTTCCCGGTTTCCACCGTCTGATCAGACACCCGGATTGTATTTAAAGGCGAAACCTTCCGGATGGCTAGGAGTGGCAACAAAGAAAACAGTATGGAAATGATTACGCCCAAGAGAATTCCTTGAAGAATGGCTTTCCAGGATATGGTTACCTGTAGATCCAAAGGCAAAAAGTCTTTGAATACCGCAGGAAGTGCTTGCTGAATGATTGACCCTAATATGGCGCCGGCAACTGCTCCGATAAACCCGATAGCGGTGATCTGAATGAGGAATATCAAAAAGGCGTGTCTGGAACTTAGGCCCATACACCTTAATATTGCTATGCTTTGCATCTTTTCTTTTACATAGATGTGTACGGCACTTGCAACTCCGATACAACCAAGCAACAGGGCAATGAAACCTACCAGGGAAAGAAATTTGGTGACATCTGAAAAGGACTTTCCGGTACTTTCCTTCCTGGATTTGATGGTGTCCTGATCAAGATCGTGCTTTTCAAAAGCAGGGGTAAGCTGGGTAACCATTTTGTCCACATCCTGTCCTTGCGGGAACTTGTAGTAGAAATTATAGTTTATCCTGCTTCCTTTTTGTGCCAGATTGGTCGCTTTCAGGTATTTCATTGGTATGAATACAGCGGGGGCAATGGTGCTTGAAAAGCCGGTTTGTCCAGGTGCCTGGTTTAGAATACCGGCGATACGGAAATTCACTTTGCCGATCTGCACAGAATCGCCCACATTGGCTTTGTATTGTAGCATCAGTGTTTTATCTACAAGCGCATCCTGTTCATTGNNTTTGTGGGGTAGTTTCTATTTCGCCATAGAAGGGGAAGTCGCCACTTAGGGCCCGTATTTGTACAAGCCTAGTGCCACCGCCATTTAGAAACAGGATCATAGAAGGAAAGCTCTGTTCTTCACTATAAGCTACTGCCTGCTTTTTAAGCGAGTCCGTGAACTTACGCGCTGCTGCATCTGGTGTCTTATTGGTTCTTACATCTAAGTCGGCGCCAATTAGTGTTGCTGCTTGCCGGTCTATATCTTGGGTTAGGTTATCGCCAATTGCATAAATGGCGACCAACGCTGCAATTCCAAGAATCATGGAGGAGATAAAAAGAAACAACCTGGCCTTATTCTTCCGGCTGTCTCGCCACGCCATTCTGAGTAACCATGAAAGGTTGATGGTGTTTTTTTCCATAGCTACAAGCCGTTATCTAATATTGTTCCACCTTTCAGTCGTATTATCCTGCTGGTTTTTGAAGCTAATTCAAGATCATGGGTCACCAGTATTAGTGTGGTACCTGCATCCCTGTTTAATTCGAAAAGAAGCTTTTCTACCTTCTGACCTGTTTCTGTATCCAGGTTACCCGTCGGCTCATCCGCAAAAAGGATTTTGGGACTGTTTGAAAAGGCTCTCGCCAGGGATACTCTTTGCTGCTCACCACCGGATAGTTGTGAAGGATAATGATGACCCCGTGCAGCAAGCCCCACTTTATCCAAGAGGCTTAAGGCCCTGTCGCTGACGTTCTTTTCGCCTCTGAGTTCAAGTGGTACCATAACGTTCTCCAGTGCAGTAAGGGTAGGTAGTAGCTGAAAGTTCTGGAATATGAACCCTACGTGCTGGTTCCGCACTCGTGCACGTTCATCTTCGTTTAAAGTATCTAACTTGATCCCGTTTAAGATTACGGATCCACTACTTGCGCGGTCTAAGCCGGCACATAGTCCTAAAAGNNCACAATCGATACTGTAGAACCTTGTTGAATTTCGAAATTAATGTCTTTTAAAACATCGAGGGATTTACCCTGAGCAGGGTATGTTTTGCTAAGATTGCGTACGCTTAATATTTCAGTCACAGATTGTTGAATAATTTTAAAATTTAAAACCTAAAACTATTGTATATGTTTTGGTATTTCCAGTTACTTTGCGATCATGACACTATATAGATTTTCAAAACCATGTTTCCTGATGCTAGCTTTTCTTGTCGCATGCGGTAATGGTAACGATAAAGGCACAGCATCGCAGACTGTTAAAGTAGAAAAAAAACAGGAGGAAAAAAGAAAGACTGTGCTGTTCTTTGGAGATAGCTTAACGGCAGGTTACGGTTTGGAAGATCCTGAAGCCGCATTCCCATATCTAATTGAGCAAAAAATTGATTCTTTAAACCTTCCGTACAAAGTTGTAAGTGCTGGTCTGAGTGGTGAAACTTCTGCAGGTGGTAAAAACAGGATTGATTGGCTCTTAAAACAGCAAATGGACGTCTTTGTGCTTGAACTTGGCGCTAATGACGGGCTGAGAGGTTTGGACGTAAAAGAAACGGAGAAGAACCTGCAGTCTATAATTGATCAGGTACATGCTAAATTCCCTGAAACAAAGCTTGTAATTACCGGGATGATGGTTCCGCCGAGTATGGGCGCCAAATACGCAGATGCATTCCGTGAAATATTTCCAAGGTTGGCTAAAAAGAATAACGNNCATCCAACCGTAGAAGGGCACAAGATCCTCGCAAATAATGTTTGGACCGTATTAAAGGATGTTCTCTAATTACCCCCATTAATGACTCAAGATTTTAAATGATGGACAGAAAAGGTTTTCTTTCTGCCCTCGGAATTTTAACTGCCGGATCTACATTCGACGGGTTTTCTGCAGACCGCAAAAATAACTCGGCACATGCTATCATTCCACCTTACTTAAAACCTGGTGATACGATCGGGATTACAAGTCCTGCCGGCTACATTAGTTTGGAAGCGATTCAGCCTGCGAAACTTTTAATGGAACAATGGGGCTTTAAGGTACTCGTAGGTAGTACAATTGTAAAGCGGGATTTCACATTTGGCGGCACTGATGAAGAGCGTAGGGCAGACTTGCAGTCGATGCTTGATGATCCTTCAATCAATGCAATCATGTGCGCTAGAGGGGGCTATGGGATGGTTAGAATTATCGATGACTTGAATCTGGCCAGGCTCCGCAGGCGACCTAAATGGATCATTGGATTTAGTGATGTCACGGTGATGCATAGTCATCTGAACAGGAAGCTGAACATGGCCTCGATTCATTCGAAGATGTGTAATAGCTTCCCTGATGTATGGGAGCAGGCAGAACCGATACAAATAGAAACCATTCTATCTATAAAAGAAGCTTTGATGGGCAAGCAGATGAGTTACCGCGCCGATTATCAGAAATATAATAGAATGGGTACGGCGCATGGTCAGCTTGTAGGTGGTAATTTGAGTATTTTAGAAACCCTATCAGGCACTAGTTCCGCCTTGCAAACAGCAGGTAAGATCTTGTTTTTGGAAGATACCGGTGAATATCTTTACCAGATCGATAGAATGTTGTGGAACTTGAAGCGCTCCGGGATGCTGGCCGGACTGGCTGGGTTAATTATTGGTAACATTAGAACTAAAGCTGATGACCCAGAGGAAATATTTGGTAGAACGGTGTATGACATTGTCCTGGAGAAAGTGAAGGGCTATTCCTTTCCGGTGTGTTTTGACTTTCCTGTGGGGCATCAGCGAAGCAACTTTGCTTTAAAGTGCGGTATTGTACATGAATTGAGCGTTTTTGCAGATGGGACAAACCTGAAATCTTTGTCTTAGGTGGCAATTAGGCCATCATCTGCTTTGTCTTCTTCCGGCTTCTGTGAGTTACCAAGATCTGTTTTAGAAGGAGTACCTGTTAGTGATCCATCATTGTCGGGCATGTCCTGATCACCATTATTAGAATGGTTCAGGTTTTCTACACCAGGAAGCTCGTCCGTATTTCGATGTTCTGTAGTACTGTTGTAATCGGGCGTGGTAAGATTTTGTGGATGATTGATATCATAGTTCTCTCCACCGGGTGCATTTTCTTTAGGATTTTTATCGTTGGTTACCATAGGTTTAAGTTTTTCTGGTTAAAATTATTACTTTAGGAACTTAACAAAATCAATAATAAATGGTTTTAATATCTAAGAGACGCTGTAAAAACCTTCAAATGAGTAATAATTGATTTGCAGGAAATCCAATAATTATTAACTTTAAAACATAATCAAATAACTAATTTCAAAAGAGCATGGAAAAATTTTCAAAATTAAAAGAACTTGTTGCCGGAGTTGAAGCTGACGCGGACAAATTTTATAACTCAGGTAATGGCGCTGCTGGTACACGTGTACGTAAAGCAATGCAGGAATTGAAAAACCTGGCGCAAGAAATTCGTACTGAAGTAACCGAAAAGAAAAACAGCGATAAGTAATCTGCTTTTAATAGAAAAAGGCCCGCAATTGCGGGCCTTTTTTGTTTAGGGTTGTCTATTTAAGCGGTGTAATCATTATATTTAAGTAACAATCGTTTAAGGAAATTGATAATAGGACGACCTGATTATGTTATCAAGTGCTAAGCTGAAGAGTGGGAGATATGTTATCCCGGTCATTTATTCTATAGTTGGCATAGCATGGATTCTTGCCAGTGATCGAATATTGACTGCACTGGAATGGCATACAAACGAACATTTGTATATTCTATTAAACTCCGCAAAAGGTATAGTCTATGTTTTCGTAACTGCGTTGCTATTGGGGGTGCTCATCAGTAAATTTGAACGCAATTTGGTCAATAGCGAGCGCCAATACCGGAACATGTATCTTTCCAATCCATATCCGATATGGTTCGTAGATCCTGATTCTTACAGGTTTATTTCAGTAAATGATGCTGCCTGCTATTATTATGGATACAGCAAGAAGGAGTTTCTGAGCATGACGATTTTCGATATTCATCAGGAAGTAGAAGTCCCTGCAGTCAAGCATTTTTTCTCGAAGTCCAATACAGCTGGCTATGAATTTGGGAAATGGCGTCATCTTAAAAAAGGGGGCGAACAAATTCACGTAAACCTAAGTTGCTTGCTTACGATACTCAATGACAAGCCAGCCATAATGGTATTTGTAATTGACATTACGGAAAATGTGGCCTTTGAACAGAATCTGGTTAAAAGCCAAACCAATCTCGAAAGTACGCTCAGTAGTATATCTGATAGCTATTTCACAGTGAATCGAAAGTGGGAGATCACCAGCGCAAATAGTAATTTTTATGAAAGGACGAATACGTCCTCGGAGGTGATTGGGATGCCAGTGAAAGCTGTGTTTCCTGATGCAGAAGATTCGGTTATTTTCCAGGCCGGCACCAGAGCGATGCAGGAGGGAATACCGACGAAAATAGAGGCGTATTACGGCAGTTTGAAGAAATGGTTGCATGTCGCTTGCTATCCTACTCAGGAGGGCATTGCCGTATACTTCACTGATATTACTGATCGAAAGGAAAGAGAAGCTGAAATTGTACGGCAAAATGAGCAGCTTAGGAAGGTCTCCTGGTTAAACTCCCATGAGATCAGGAAGCCAGTGGCATCATTAATTTCGCTCGTTGAACTCCTTAAAGTAAGCGCCGACCCGGCAGAAACTGCGCAAATCGTAGAAAGAATTCAAGCGTGTACCAGTGAGCTGGATGATTTGCTGCACAAAATTAATACACTAACTTCTAAAATATAAAACCAAAACTTTTAATTTAGGTGTGGCACTAATCTTGGTGTTTTCCAGAATAAACCCCAATAAGTTGGTACAGCATTTATCTGATAAAGAAAACGAAAAGAGGTTGGCAGCACTTGAAGCTGTCAAATTCGTACAGCCTNNAACGAATAGCAGAACTTGTAAAAGAAGGACTGCAAATTGAAGCAGTAGCAACCTCGGAAAATACAGCTAGCCTTGCAGAAAGCCTTGGGATACCACTGCTAGATTTCAATCAGGTACATTCCATAGACATCACCATTGATGGGGCAGATGAGTTTACTTCAGATCTTAAGCTTATCAAAGGAGGAGGAGGAGCGCTTTTCCGGGAAAAGATCGTGGCTTCTATGACTAAACATGAGATTATCATTGCAGATTCATCCAAGTTGGTGGATCAATTAGGTGCTTTTACAGTGCCAATAGAGGTTGTTCCTTTTGCCCTGAACCACGTTGTGAAAGAAATAAAGCTGCTGCATGGCAGTCCGGTGCTGCGTAAAAAAAGCGGACACTTGTTTATTACAGATAACGGCAACTACATTCTTGATGCCGACTTTGGGCTAATTGGGGATCCTGAAAGATTGTCGAATGACCTGAACAACATTGAAGGAATACTTGTACATGGCATCTTCCTCAACCTCGCCGCGAAGGTGATTATGGGCGATGGCGATCAGGTTGTATTTTTCTAATAGCACTTTATATTCGGTCAGATGGTAATTAGTATACTCGGCTTTGGCTGGTTCGGCAGCGCTTTAGGGTTGTCGCTTTTAGAAGATGGACATACAGTTAAGGCTTCTGTAACCACTTTACAGAAGGTTAAAGCACTTCAAGCGTCCGGTATAGAAGCAAGTTTAATTAGCCTTGGCGGACATGAAACACTCAATCCGGAAGCAGATTTCTGGAACTGTGATGCTTTAGTCATTGCTTCTAACGTGAGGCTTGCAGCAAATTCTACATATATTGATGGCATAAAGAAGGTTGTTGATCTTGTACAGTCCAGGAACATAAAAAAGACAATTCTGATAAGCTCTACGAGTGTTTATGGAGATAGCAATACGTTTGTGGATGAGCATACAGATTGTAATCCAGAGACCGCTTCTGGAAAAATATTATTGCAAATAGAGTCTTTAATCCGGCAGTTGCCCGAAGGGCACTCGACNNAAAAAAAGGTGTGGCAAATGGCTTGGCTCCGGTGAACCTTATTCATCTTGATGATTGTATCGGTGTAACGAAGCGACTGTTGCAGATTGACTCTCTTCCAGCTTGTTTGAATGCGGTTGGCCCGAATCATCCATCCAGAGCCGAGTTTTACACCCTGGCGGCAGAAGTTCAGCATTTGAACATCCCCGAATTCATTCCCGAAAGGCAGGCATGGAAGGTCGTGGGTAGCAAGTACCAGGAAGAAATTGGATATCATTACCAGGTTGATGATTGGGAGAGCTGGCTTAACGCGGTACGAAGATAATTGTGAGATAAAAAGAAACCCCTGCAAACTAAATTA
>DDAD01000006.1 GCA_002333205.1 Pedobacter sp. UBA2067 | reverse complement strand
TTTTAATGGTTCGCATGACTTACCTCCAGTTTTCCATATTTTTTCAGTTCATATTCTTTGCTCATCAGGAAGATCAGCGGTGTCACCAGCAGGATGTGGGTCGATGAAGTGAGTACACCACCAATCATTGGTAAGACAATGGGTTGCATCACATCCGTACCAACACCGGTAGCCCATAAGACGGGAATAAGGCCAAATAAGGAGACACAAACGGTCA
Source organism: Pedobacter sp. UBA2067 (assembly GCA_002333205.1). Lineage (GTDB taxonomy): Bacteria > Bacteroidota > Bacteroidia > Sphingobacteriales > Sphingobacteriaceae > Pedobacter. The sequence goes on along the minus strand of DDAD01000006.1, from coordinate 36,418 downwards.
TCAGTTTAGGCCGTAAACGCTTTGCAGCACCTTTCACTACATACTCCCGCAAATCCTCCCTGGTGATGGTTTCACTCGAATTACCTTTCAGCTTCACCAGTTGGTTCATGGCATCATTTAAGTAGATGACCATCACAATACCAGTTTCAACCGCGATACCGAAGAGCGCAATAAAGCCGACAGCTACGCCTACCGATAAGCTCACATCGTAAAAGTAAATCAGGTAAGCTCCTCCAATAAGTGCAAAGGGCACCGTGATTAAGCTTAAAAAAGCTTCGCGCAAGGAATGAAAAGCGAAATACAAAGAGAAGAAAATGATGGCAAGTACGATCGGTGCAATCCAGATCAGGGTTTTCTGCCCCCGGATCATGTTCTCGTACTGCCCGCTCCATTCCAGAAAGTATCCCTGGGGCAATATGCCCCTGCTTGCATTGATCTTGGCGATGGCATCTTCTACAGTACTGCCTAAATCACGGTCGCGTACGTTGAACATCACCGCGCCACGCAACATGGCATTCTCTGAATTGATCATGGGTGGTCCATCTTCAAAACGTACATCTGCAACAGCGGAAAGGGGTACCTCTCCCATGCTAGGGCTGATTACTGGAATTCGTTTTATGCTTTCCAGACCGTTCCTGAATTCCTGTCCTAATCGTACGCTGATGGAAAAGCGCTGTCTCCCTTCGATGGTGTTTCCCACTGGGGCGCCGCCAAGTGCAGATTCCACAATTTGATTCACATCATCAACCGTTAGACCGTAGCGGGCAAGGTCATTTCGCCTGACGTCGATGGCGAGATACTTGCCACCAGTAATGGGATCTACATATAAATCGGTAACGCCATGGGTGCCTTCAAGGGCTTTCTTTACGCGCGCTGAGACTTTGGCAATGGTGTCCAGGTTCTGCCCGTAAATCTTTACCCCCACATCGGTGCGGATGCCTGTTGCCAGCATGTTAATACGATTGATGATTGGTTGGGTCCAGCCATTTACCACACCAGGAATCTGGAGTTTTTTGTCCAGCTCATCGATAATATCCTTCTTGGTTAAGCCTTCCCGCCATTGGGACTTCGGTTTCAGCATAATGATCGTTTCGATCATGCTGATTGGCGAGTTGTCGGTTGCCGTGCTCGCGCGACCAGCCTTACCAAGTACCTTATCTACTTCGGGCACAGACTTAATGATTTTATCCTGCACCTGAAGAATCCGCTTCGCTTCGTTGTTGGATACATCCGGCAAGGTAACGGGCATAAACAGGATACTTTGCTCATCCAGCGCCGGCATAAACTCCGTACCAACGTTTCTAAGCAGTGGAATTGTAATTAGCAGTGCGATGATGTTGATGGCAATGGTGGTTTTGCGCCAGTTGAGTACGCCACGGATGACCGGTTCGTAATAGCGTTCTAAAAACCGGTTTACCGGATTCGCGTGGTCCGGCCGGAACTTACCTTTCATAAAGAAGGAGATTAGCACGGGCGCCAGCGTAAGTACCAGCACTGCATCCACAATCATGATAAAGGTCTTGGTGAAGGCCAGCGGATGAAACATCTTTCNNCCTGTTTACTGGATTTCTCAATGACTTTAAGCCGATCTTCTTCAGAGATCCAGTCCGTATTTTTATTCATTTTTCGTTTGAACCAGTTCCTCATAGCTTGTTTATATTTTTTTGTTCCGCCTGCCAGCTTTCATATTTTTCAGCCAGATGCTTGTAAGCATTTTCGCTCATCACAATGCCATTGTCGACAATAACGCCAATGGCCAGAGCGATACCAGTTAATGACATGATGTTGGAAGAGATGTCGAAGGCGTTGAGCAGAATGAAGCTGGTTGCGATGGTGATTGGAATCTGGATAATAATGCTGACTGCACTTCTCCAATGGAACAGGAAAATGATCACCACGAATGACACGACAATCATCTCTTCGATCAAAGTTCTGGTAATTGAATCCACAGATTCCTGGATCAGTTCCCCACGGTCATACACAATGTCGAACTTCACCCCTGCTGGTAGGCCCTTTGAAACTTCTTTCATCTTGGCTTTAACCCGTCCGATCACCTCGGCAGCATTCTCGCCATAGCGCATGACAACTATTCCACCCACACGTTCTCCCTCGCCATCCTGATCAAAGATCCCGAGCCGGGTTTCACCCGTCATCTGCACAGTCGCCACATCTGATACCCTGATGGCCGTACCATTTTGATTTTTAACAGGTATGTTCGCGATCTCTTCAATGGATTTCAGATAACCTGAAGTTTTAATGATGTAGCCGATGTCGCTCATCTCGAATTTCCTTCCACCGGATTCGTTGTTATTCGAACGCACCGCAGCAATAACTTCAGGGATGCTTAACTTATAATAGAGCAACTTATTGGGATCTACCGCGATCTGGTATTGCTTCTGAAATCCGCCAAAGGAGGCAATTTCACTTACGCCAGGCACATTCTGCAAGGCGNNTGTATACCAGAGCACATGCCCCACACCTGTACCATCAGGTCCAAGCTGCGGTGTTGCACCAGCAGGCAGGGTGTTACTGACGGTACTTAAACGTTCCAGCACCCGCTCGCGCGCCCAGTAGACATCTATGTCGTCTTCGAAGATTACATAAATGAAACTCATACCGAACATGGAGCTGCCGCGTACGTATTTGATGTTGGGTAATCCCTGGAGGTTGGTTACCAGGGGATAAGTTACCTGATCTTCGATCAGCTGCGGGGATCTGCCCATCCACTCCGTGTACACAATCACCTGATTTTCGGAAAGATCAGGAATCGCATCGATTGGGTTTTTTTTAACTGCGAATGTGCCCCAGATAAACAGGCCAGTGGCCAGCAAGAGCACGATCCAACGGTTGTGAAGGGACCATTCTATTATTCTATGTACCATTTATACATGCTTGATGATGCTGTTGCATCAAAATGAATGACCAGTAGTGCTTAATGTGCACGACATGGTGAAATCATGATTAAATTAATTGTAATTAGCCGGTTACGGGAAAGTGTAAGTGGTACTAAATACGGTAGGTACAGTTCCGCACGAAGACGGGAACATCCTGAAGTGGAGGAGCCTCCCGATCGGCCAACGATGGTTGGCTCGTTTTCTCAGGTGCTGATTTCAGGAATTGTTCTATAAGGGTTTTAGGCAGCAATACAGGTGCCTGTTCGAAATGAAACTCGCTTTTAACGATCTTTTGAACGTTATCAATCTTGATGCTTTTGGCATCCTGTGCACAGCATGCTTCTTTATCTGCGACTGTACCTGCGACCGAAGAATCCATGCCACAGAACTCGCATGCACTGGATTCGCCCGGATGTTCCAGTCCCATTTGGACCAGCTCGCCCATGCAATAGTGCAGATACACTGTTGGCCCCTGGGAAAGTCCCAGGTAAACGAAGGCAAGTATGATCAATAGTATCCGTTTCATGCTGTGGTACAAATCTAAAGCTTAGGGCGGGTAATTGCTTATAGAATCTTGAACAATTTTTACAGTTTACGGTCAAAATGGCTTTGTTATGAAATTGATTTCATAGCTTTAGGAAAACTTTAGGGGTGCCTTGTGCTGAGAAATACCCTTTGAACCTGATGCAGTTNNAGCCGGAATCCCTTTCCGGCATCCAAGAAAGTATTTGTTAAAGGTCAGCTGCACGACATTCAGGTCGCCATGCGAGAGGTTACGTTAAGTGACACCAAGCTGCATGGCAGATTTGGGGAAAGCACACCAAATCCGGCAGTAACCATTTACGACACCAGCGGCCCTTATACGGATCCGAACGTTGCAATCGACGTTAAAAAAGGATTACCAAAACTTCGTGAAGAATGGATTACTCGCCGCGGAGACGTGGAGCAGCTGCCGCAGATATCTTCAGCATACGGGCAGCAACGTGCAGCTGATGAAAGTTTAAGCAGTCTACGTTTTGCACACATCAGCAAACCGTACCGGGCGAAAGCTGGCGGGAATGTGACCCAGATGCACTACGCAAGAAAAGGAATCATTACCCCGGAGATGGAGTATATTGCTATCCGGGAGAACCAGCGGATAGATCAGCTAAAGGAACAATTGAATGAGGACTTTGATGTGATGGGCCAGCAACATGCCGGACAAAGTTTTGGCGCAAACACGCCCAAAGGTTACATTACGCCGGAGTTTGTACGTTCGGAAGTCGCTGCCGGCCGGGCGGTTATTCCTTGCAACATCAATCACCCGGAACTTGAGCCCATGATCATCGGCAGGAACTTCCTGGTAAAGATAAACGCCAACATCGGGAACTCTGCAGTAAGCTCGAGCATTGAGGAGGAGGTTGAGAAGGCCGTCTGGGCATGCCGCTGGGGTGCCGACACCATCATGGACCTGTCTACCGGTAAGAACATCCACGAAACCAGAGAGTGGATCATCCGCAACGCCCCTGTTCCAATTGGAACAGTGCCGATCTATCAGGCGTTGGAAAAAGTAAACGGTAAGGCAGAAGACCTTACCTGGGAACTTTTCCGCGATACCTTAATTGAACAGGCGGAACAAGGCGTAGATTACTTTACCATTCATGCGGGTGTTTTGCTTCGCTATGTCCCGCTTACCGCAAAGCGGATTACGGGCATCGTCTCCCGCGGTGGTTCAATCATGGCGAAATGGTGTCTGGCGCACCATAAAGAAAACTTTCTTTATACGCACTTTGAAGAGATCTGTGAGATCATGAAGGCTTATGATGTTTCTTTCTCGCTTGGTGACGGCTTAAGGCCGGGCTGTATTGCGGATGCGAATGATGCAGCGCAGTTTGGAGAGCTGGAAACGCTGGGTGAACTCACGAAGATCGCCTGGAAACACGATGTACAAACCATCATCGAAGGTCCGGGGCATATCCCAATGCACCTGATTAAGGAGAATATGGATAAGCAGCTGGCACATTGCGGCGAAGCACCCTTTTATACTTTAGGTCCTTTAACAACGGACATCGCACCAGGTTATGATCACATTACATCGGCTATTGGTGCAGCAATGATCGGCTGGTTTGGCACGGCGATGCTCTGCTATGTGACGCCAAAGGAACACCTGGGGCTGCCAAATAAGAAGGATGTTAAAGATGGTGTGATCACCTATAAGATTGCGGCTCATGCTGCGGATCTCGCTAAAGGTCATCCAGGTGCGCAGTATAGGGATAACGCATTAAGTAAGGCAAGGTTTGAGTTCCGCTGGGAAGATCAGTTTAATTTATCGCTTGACCCTGATACAGCGAAGGAATTTCATGATGAAACCTTACCGGCAGAGGGCGCGAAAATTGCCCATTTCTGTTCGATGTGCGGACCGAACTTTTGCTCTATGAAGATTACCCAGGATGTAAGGGATTATGCAACGCGCAAAGGTGTGCAAGAGCAAGAGGTGTTAACCAAGGGTATGGAGGAGAAATCCAGGGAATTTTTGGAGAAAGGGAGTGCGCTTTATTTATAGTTTAAGTTTCAAGCAGCGGAACTTAGGTGCTCCGCTGCTTGAAATTAATTAGAATGAGATTCCAACATTCAAACTAATCGCTCCTGATGTAATTGAAGTCGGTAAAAATGTTTGATACGCAGGGTTGCTGAATTGCGTATCTCCATAGTAAGTAACCTTTGAACGCTGCATTTCGTACCCTAATCCAACATTTAACATAGACTTTTTATTCACTGGAAATGCAACGCCTGCGGTGGGGTTGATCAACATTCCAACACCGGAAAAACTATAGGTGGCGTTGAAGGCGTATCCGATGCCCAGGGCAAGGTAGGGCGCGATATTACCCTGGACGATATTGGCACGAAGATCCGCAAATACAGGTATTAGCGTCGCAGACTCCCCATCTTCTGCATAATGCCTCGCACCGGTACCAAGCCCTACGGAGAAATTATTATTGATCCGGTACTGCTCTATCAAGTTCAGTTTTAGCACATTCAATCCATAGTCACCACTTTTGAAGCCGTAGCCAAGTTCAACCATAGTTTGGTATCCTTCTTTCAAGCTTACGTTGTTGCGTTGCGGTTTTCTGTCCTCTTTAGCAATTTTTGCAATTTCATCTATTTTGAAAAAGAAGACACTTCTGTCTGCAGTTTCAATTTTAATGGATTCATTTGGAACCTGTTCAACAATAAGGCCCCGGATTACACTTCCATTTTTAAGGTAAACCACATCCTGGAGGTTACTCTGGGCAAAGCCAGCTGAACATAGGACAATTAATAAAATAAGGGTAAAGATTCTTTTCATTTTCTGATGTGCGTTTTCCCAATCTTGTGGCTTCTCGGAGTGCCTCGTTTTTTCAAGTGGGTTCTGAGCTCCACCATTCATTAATGCAAGGTTTGCAAAAGGGTGAAGCCTATTGAAAGAATAAAATCATGATGATGAGCATTAATAGTTCGCGAAAGTAGCATTTTTGCTTAAAATGTTGCAAGCGTTTTCTTCCTTATCTATATTCTTCGAAATTGTTACCGCAATGATACGGCAGCTGAAGGGATACTATTTAACTTGCATTATAATTAAAGCAACTCCTATGACGCCTATAGCAAATGCAAGAATTCTCAACCGATCACTCATCATCATCGCGCTTGTTTTTACAACCTTAGCCGGCTTTGGACAGCAAGCTGCTACACGAATAGACAACATCTTCTACTACCCCGATTCGAATGCCATCTCGGATAGCTACATGAAGTCGCAATGCAGGCTCGACATTTATTACCCGAAAAACGTGAAGAACTTTGCAACGATCGTGTGGTTTCATGGTGGCGGCATTACCGGCGGGCGGCGGGAAATCCCTGCAGCACTTATGGATAAAGGGGTTGCTGTAATTGGGGTGGGTTATCGCTTATCCCCCAAAGCCAAAGCACCGGCGTACATTGAGGATGCCGCAGCAGCAGTAGCCTGGGCATTCAAGCAGATTGCTCAGTATGGTGGAAGTGACAAGTTAATCTTTGTGTCGGGGCATTCTGCAGGAGGTTATCTTGGAACGATGATCACGCTTGACAAGCAGTATCTGGCTAAATACAAGATAGATGCAAACAGCATAGCAGGCCTTATTCCTTTTAGCGGGCAGGCAATTACACACTTTACCGTACGTCAGGAGATGGGCATCAAAGACATACAGCCAACGATCGACAAATATGCCCCGCTATTCCATGTACGGGCTGATGCGCCGCCCATGTTGTTGATCACCGGCGACCGTGAGTTGGAATTATTGGGCAGGTATGAAGAAAACGCGTATTTGAATCGCATGATGAAGCTTGCTGGTCATAAGCTGACAAGACTTTACGAGTTACAAGGATTTGATCACGGCGGGATGGCCGTTCCTGCCTTTCCCCTGCTGCTAAAAGAAGTTGAAGTACTTGAAAAGGGAATTCTTAAATAGCCATCTTGTACTTATTTAAAACGCGCTTTTAGCTTATCCAGATCCAATGCCTCTTCCTTTTGATCCAGCTGAATTAACCAACCTTTGGTTTTCAGCATTGGTATCTCCTGTTTGGCAACAGACAAGTCTTTGCCTTTAAGGTGCTGGTGAAAGGTTATTGCCGCTTTCGGCTCAAAGCTCGCTGCGGTATGGAACAAGACCTCTAACCTGAACTTCGGCCAGATTTGAATATCGCTCATATTTGCGGAGTAAATCCTCTTGCTGGAGTTTCCCCCTACCAGACCTGCAAATTCACCTTTGAAGTGGTCATTCTTTTCCGTTGTGAAAGCCAGTAGCAGGTCGTATGAAGTGTTGTTAACCACATGAAAGTGTGCCACCGAATTGCTGTGCTGGTCACTTACGAGCGCCAGGAAAACACCGTCTTTGATAAACTCTGCGGGTGTAACTACCGCAGCAGTACGGTTACCCACTACCGTGTCGTCTTCAGGGATACTGCCATGTACAAGGGTGACTTTAGAAGCGAGTACCGGAATTTCGAAGTCGTTGGCATCGGTTACACCTATGGTGTCTTTATCTATGATGCGGGTTACATACCCCTCTATATTTTCGTCTACAAAACGGACAAAATCGCCTAAGTTTATTTGCATAGCTCAAATTTACTTAATCTTCCTAATTTTGCAGCATGGCCATTAAAGAACAAGTAAATAATCCGCTGCATGGTAAAACCCTCGAGTTTATCCTGAAACAGCTGGTATGGCACTANNTTGAAAATCGACTGCTTCAAAAACAACCCGACCATGAGCTCCAGCCTTAAGTTTTTACGTAAAACCGACTGGGCCAGGAAAAAAGTCGAAAAACTGTACCTCAATACCTTTCACTAGAGATTTTAAAGACACGCATATTTGCATATTGCTGAAAGCGGACCGGTTTACCGGCTCCGCTTTTTTGGTATTAACGAATTGTTAAGTAACTATAAATGGTAACGTAAAATTTACATGCAACTAGAAGTGCAACTAGTTGCATTAGCTAAATTCGGGTTACCAAATATAAACTCTATGATTATCCTTTTAACTGCCAGCCTCCTGTGTAGCACAATAGGCTTGTACCACCTGCAACCTACACCAAAACTCCAGGCATACACCATAGCCCGCACTCGCTGGCTCAAACTTTAACTTTTCCGGAAAACACATCAGGGCATCCGTCCGGTATGCTGCACAGGTTAACATTCCTGTTGCAAAGCCATGCTTATGGGTTATATAACCCCAGTTTAACATTGGGCTAACATAACCATTACATTTTTGCCAGCAATTAAACTGTACACAATAAACTCTTAAACAATTATGCTTAAAACTGTACTTAATTTCAAAAAGGAAGTCGCCCTGTTGATGGCATTTCTGCTCCTGACACTGGGGGCGAATGCTACACTGAAGGCTTCGGACTTCCAAAATCAGGACCGCGGTAGAATCAGCGGGAAGATCGTAGACGAGAAAGGGGCCCCGCTTCCTGGAGCCAGTGTTCGGATCGCGGAGCTCAACATCGTGGTGCAAAGTAATTCGGATGGTATTTACACCTTTGATGTTGCACCAGGCTCTTACACCTTAACCGCCAGCTTCATTTCTTATACCACTGCAACCCAGACCAAGGTTGCCGTGAAATCGGGCCAGACGACGGCATTAAACATCACACTAACCGCAGAGACCGGTACGCTGAACGAGGTACTTGTAGTTGGTTACGGCACGCAGAAACGGGAGAACCTTACTGGTGCTGTGACGCAGGTGACCTCAAAAGTACTGGAAAACCGGTCGGTGGCCAATCTGGCACAAGGGCTGCAGGGCGTGATTCCCAACCTGAACCTGAGCATCGCCGATGGCCGTCCTACGCAATCACCCGCTTTCAACGTCCGTGGAACGACTTCCATCGGACAAGGCGGAAACGCACTGGTCTTGATCGACGGTATCGAGGGCGATCCGGGTCGGATTAACCCGAATGATATTGCCAGTGTAACCGTGCTTAAGGATGCCGCATCTGCTGCGATTTATGGTGCCCGGGCAGCCTTTGGAGTGGTATTAATCACGACTAAAAACCCGGCAAAAGAACGTACCTCCATCAGCTACAGCATTACTCAATCCATCAAAACGCCAACCACAGTGCCAGATTATGTAAGTGACGGCTATACTTTTGCCAGCATGTTTAATGAAGGTTGGTCGGCATGGAATGATTACTCTCAAACACCACAGAACATTAACAAAACCGTGAAGTTCTCCTCTGCCTACCTGGAAGAACTTAAGCGCCGCTCAGAGAACCCAGGTTTACCTAAGACCGAGGTGAATGAGGCAGGTGAATATGTGTACTATGGCAATACCGACTGGTACGATGAATTATACAAAGACAACACCAGTGCTACGGATCAGAACATCGCCCTTTCAGGTGGTAGTGGTAAAACGGATTTCTATATCTCCGGAAGATCTTACAAACAGAATGGATTGTTCCGTTACAACTCGGATGATTACGAAATGCTAAACCTTAGAGCCAAGGGATCTATCCAGCTTTATCCATGGTTGAAGGTTTACAACAACGCAGATTACTCTGCTTCCAAATACCATACACCCTTAAACGTTGGTGAAGGTGGTGGTATCTGGCGGAACATTGCCGATGAAGGCCATACGGTATCGCCGATGTTTAACCCCGACGGTACACTTACCTTCTCCTCTGCATATACTGTAGGAGACCTATGGTATGGCAAAAACGGTATAGATATGGACAACAAAGTTTTCCGTAACACGACCGGCTTCAGCACCAGCTTTTTTGAAGACAAATTCAGGGTTAAGGGTGATTTCACCTTCCAGAATACAGACAATGACCAAAGTCGCAGACGTGTTCCGGTGCCATACAGCCGCAAGCCGGGGGTAATTGAGTATGTGGGTTTAAATTATAATGACCTGCAGAAACTTAACCGCAGCACGCAATACATGGTAACGAACATCTATGCAGAATACGAACCAAAGATCAGCGAGAACCATTACATCAAGGTGCTTGCAGGTTATAACTATGAACAATCTACCTATAAGGGGTTAGAAGCACTACGGAACGGGCTGATTTTTGAAGACGCCACCGACATCAACCTGGCTTTGGGGCAATCCATACAGACTGCCGGCGGTTATGAACAATGGGCGATTCTTGGTGGATTTTACCGCTTGAACTATGCGTTTAAAGATCGTTACCTGGTAGAATTAAATGGTCGTTATGATGGTTCTTCGAAGTTCCCTGACAATCAGCGCTATGCTTTCTTCCCGTCCTTCTCTGCCGGATGGCGTGTTAGTAAGGAGCCATTCTGGAAAATCAATCCGAACGTTATTACCGATTTGAAGATTCGTGCATCTTATGGGTCATTAGGTAATGGTAACATTGCTTCATATGCCTTCCAGCAGAAATTCAAGATTGACCAATCTGGTCGTGTGCTGAACGGTGTACGCCCGCAGCAAACGACGCAGCCGGGTGTGATTCCTAATGGATTGACCTGGGAGACCTCTACAACACAAAACATTGGTTTGGATATCGCATTCCTGAACAACCGTTTAAACTTCAGCGGAGATGCTTATACGCGTAAAACAACAGACATGTTTACGGTAGGGATGACCTTACCTGCTGTATTTGGAACGGATGTACCGAAAGGAAACTATGCTGACCTTAGAACAACAGGATGGGAAGCTAACGTGACCTGGAATGACCGGGTTGACGTAGGTGGCTCGCCTTTGAGCTATACCGTACGACTTACACTTGCAGATTATAAATCAAAGATCCTGAAGTACAACAACCCGGATCAGCGCCTAACGGACTACTATGCAGGCCAAACTGTAGGTGAAATTTGGGGCTTTGTAACAGATGGTTACTTTCTTTCGGAAGCCGATGTAGCCAACTCACCTAGTCAGATTCTATACAAATCATCCAACACCAGCAAAAGCCTTCCCGGTGACATTAAGTTCCGGGATATTAATGGCGATGGGGTAATCAACAATGGTGATAACACCGTGGGCAATCCGGGGGATCGTAAGGTTATCGGTAACACTACTCCTCGATATACTTATGGAATTTCCCTGGGTGCGGACTGGAAAGGCTTCTTCTTTAGTACTTTCTTCCAGGGGGTAGGTTCTATGGATTGGTATCCAGGCTCAGAGAACGGAACCTTCTGGGGCCAGTACAACCGTCCATACAACAAGATTCCAACGTCACACATCGGCAACATCTGGACTCCGGAAAATCCGAATGCTTACTTCCCTCGATATAGAGGTTATATCGCGCAGAACAGTTCAGGGACTTTAGCCCAGGCACAAACCAAATACCTGCAGGATGTATCTTACATCAGGTTAAAGAACCTTCAACTGGGTTATACCCTGCCACAAACCTTTGTGAAAAAAGCAGGCCTGAGCAACGTACGGGTATTCCTTTCCGGAGAAAACCTGTGGTCATCATCACCGCTTTACAAAGTGACCAGAGACCTGGATGTCGAAAACATCGGAAAGTCTGATGGAATTTTAACCGGCGACAGCAACAGTGGTAACGGAAATAACTATCCTATTCTTAAGACCTTCAGCTTAGGCTTATCAGCAACGTTCTAAGAATTAAATTTAACAACAAGCATATAAAAATATTGATATGAAGAAGTTCTTAATCTGTCTTATACCTGCTCTGATCGGCTTTGCTGGGTGTAAGAAACTAGATCAGACACCAGAAGATACCGCAACCAGAGAAGCAGTTTTCAGCAATGAAAAAGGGCTCGAGCTTTACGCAAATTCTTTTTATAACATACTGCCTAATGCTTCTGACGCCCATAAAGGTGATGCTATGGCCGACTATTCAGCCAGAAGTCAGGCACCAGAGTTCCTTGTTGAGGGCGCTTACGGCCCGCGTCAAAGTACCGGATGGACCTGGACCAACCTTAGAAACATCAACTACTTTCTGGAGAACAACAAGGACCCTAAAGTAGCTCCAGCAGTAAGGCAGCAATATACTGCACTTGCAAGGTTCTTCAGAGCCTATTTCTACTATGATAAGGTCCGTCGTTTTGGTGACGTACCCTGGATCAATAAAACATTTGAAATAAATGATCAGACCTTGTTCAATGGGCGTGATAAACGGGAGTTGGTGATGGACTCGGTACTCGCCGATATCAACTACGCCTGTGAAAACATCAGTAGAACGAATGACAACACGCGCTCGCTAATTACCAAGTATGTTGCTTTAGGGTTGAAATCGAGGATAGCTTTATATGAAGGCACATACCGAAAATACCATACGGAGGCTGGCCTTGCTGGCTCTGCAGACCAATGGCTTCAGCAAGCGGTAAGTGCCGCGGAAGAGGTAATGACATCAGGTGGGTTTACTTTGAATACCGCCGGCGGTGCAGATCTTGCTTACCGCAACCTTTTCATCAGTACGGCGCCGGTAGCCACTGAGGTGATGCTTGCTGCGGTTACAGATGCCAACCTTGCCGTTTACAATGATGCGAACTGGTGGTGGACCAGTGCAACTTATGGTTCCAGAGTAAGTTTGGTACGCACTTTTGTTAATACCTACCTGAACATTGATGGTACACCGTTTACCAGCAGACCCGGATATCAAACCCTCGAATTTAAAGACGAGGTAAAAAACAGGGACAAACGTCTGCAGCAAACCATTAGAATGGGCAGCTACAAACGGATCAACGGTGGAACGCCTGAACCTGCACCACCAGTCTTCTCCTATACCTATACCGGCTATCAGCCGATCAAATTTGTACTGGACGATGTGCGTTATGATGGCGGCGGACAGAATATCAATTCCATTCCTTTGATGCGTTACGCCGAAATCCTGTTAAACTATGCGGAAGCGAAAGCAGAACTCGGCACTTTCAGTGATGCCGACTGGGTAAGAACAATTGGTGCATTGCGCCAACGCGCAGGCATTACCGGCGGCTTAAGTACCAAACCAACGGTTGCGGATCCATACCTGCAGGCAAACTACTTCCCGGAGATTTCAGATCCTGCCCTACTGGAAATCAGAAGAGAGCGTGGTATTGAACTTTCCTTTGAAGGACTACGTTTCGACGATATCGTAAGATGGAAAAAGGGTGAGCTGATGACCAAGGTTTGGAACGGCTTCTACGTACCTGCACTGGATGTACCAATGGACCTTAACGAAGATGGTATCATGGACGTTGCTTTCTACCAGGTGATGCCTGCTACCCGCGTACCAGGTGTTAACTACATCAACGTTGCACCTACACTAAATGGCGGACCAAATCCACAACGTTTATCGAACAACACCTCAGGTGAGTTGACCTGGTTAAGCACCACACAACGGGTGTTCACCGATAAAAACTATCTTTATCCTATCCCTGAAACAGACCGGTTGTTTAATCCAGCCTTAGGTCAAAACCCCGGATGGTAAATTGTTAATCATAAATCTGAATTATACATAATGAAAATTAAACACCTATTAACCGCAGCCCTGCTCATTTGCATCAGCTGCGGTGCCTATGCCCAAACTTACATCTTCGGAAGCTTCAACGTACGCAATGACAACCGTGGTGACGTTGGCAACCTTTGGGAAGACCGCAGGGAATATGCAGCGAACGTAATGCGCTTTCACCAGTTTGACGTATTTGGAACCCAGGAAGGTAAGAAAAACCAGATCGATGACCTCAGCACCGCACTGCCGGAATATGCTAATCATGGTGCCGGACGTGATGATGGTCAATCAGGTGGTGAGCACTCTTCCATCTTTTATAAGAAAGAAAAATTTAAGCTGTTGAATAAAGGTGATTTCTGGTTATCTGAAACCCCGGATAAACCGGGACTTGGCTGGGATGCCACCTGCTGTAACCGTATCGCGAGCTGGGTGCAGCTACAAGATGTTAAAACCGGTAAAAAGTTCTTTTTCTTCAATGCACACTTCGATCACCAAGGTAAAATTGCCCGTGTGGAAAGCAGTAAGCTGATGATTAAAAAGATCAAGGAAATTGCGGGTAATGCACCGGCCGTTTTTACCGGCGACTTAAATGGCGATCACGAGAGTGAATGGTACCTGGAACTGAAAAACTCTGGCTTCCTGAATGACACTTACAACCAGGTGGAAAAACCATATGTTAACAACGCTTCATTCAACGGCTGGGGTAAACAACTGGATAGTCTTGGGGTAATTGACCACATCTTTGTAACCAAACAATTTACCGCTAAACGCTGGGGAATTCTGACCGATACCTACCGGGGTAAATTTGTATCAGACCACTTCCCTATTCTGGCGGAAGTGACAATGAAATAAGAAAGACACCATAACGCAAAAAAGGGCTGCTATATATGTATAGCAGCCCTTTTTTATTTAATTTCCTGTTACTTTTTCCAGGTGTTATTTGCGGCGTTAACCTCCGGCAATTCATGATCCGGATCAATGGTTACTGCTACAACTTCTTCCGTTGTTGGGAAACGAACGGTCCAGCTGCTGTTACGCATCCATACATCAACCGGAACTTTAACGATCTCTTTTTTACCACTTGCAGTTTCCACGCCTAGTATGATCGGCATCGGTAACTTGCCAAGGTTATCAACGACAATTTCATAACCCTCACGCTCACCAGCTTTATTCTTCGCTTCTTTAACACTGCTTAAGCCCTGATCCATGGACCAGTCTTCCATAAACCAACCTCTCCAGAACCAGGATAGATCCTCACCCGCAGCATTTTCCATAGAACGGAAGAAGTCTGTAGGTGTAGGGTGTTTATATGCCCAGTGTTTGATGTAATTGCGGAAAGCATAGTCAAAGCGTNNTACGCAAGATCTCCAATCCAATTGCCGGCTTGTAATAAAGGTTAATACCGATATTTGCTTCGCGCATGGCATCTGGTTCAAGCATCACGATCTCATTAGATGGTCTGGCCATATACTTGGCAATACCCTGATAATCCATGCGCCCTTTGTTGAACTCCCCATTATTGAATATCGTTTTAGAGATGTTATTGATGAAAGTGTTGAAACCTTCATCCATCCAGCCGTACTTACGCTCATTGCTACCCACAATCATCGGGAACCAGGTATGCCCAAACTCATGGTCAATTACGCCCCATGCTTCTTCTCCCTTAGCTTCCCAACCGCAGAAAACGATACCTGGATATTCCATGCCACTGATGTTTGAAGCAATGTTCACCGCCATTGGGTAAGGGTATTCAAACCATTGTTCCGAATAGTGTTCTATGCTGCCCTTCACATATTCCGCACCGCGTGCATACCCATCCGGGGTGTTGCTTTCTACCGGATGTGCTTCCACTGCGAAAGATTTCTTGCCACTTGGCAGATTAATTCTTGCTCCGGAAACCACAAAGGCTTTCGAGGATGCCCAGGCAGCATCTCTGGTGTTATTGATCCTGTATTTCCAGGTCAATTTAGATTTTGAAGGTCTGGAAGCCGGGTTCAGGACATCAGCTTCTGAACGGATGATCACCGTTTTGTCGCTGTTCTTTGCGGCATTCCAACGCTTAAGTTCTTCAGCGGTAAATACCTCCTGTGGTTTTAACAACTCACCAGAGCCTAAAACCACCTGATTTGCTGCTGCAGTAATCGAATAGGTGATGTCTCCATATTCCAGGTAAAACTCTCCCGCTCCCCAGTATGGCAAGGTATTCCATCCGGTTACGTCATCATAAACGCTCATTCTCGGAAACCACTGTGCAATGCTGTAGATCTCACCATTTTTCGTGGTCAGGTGACCTAAACGGTCGGAACCATTTACCGGAATTGGGAAAGCATAATCCATTTTAATGGTAATCAGATCGCCATTTGCTGCCATTGGTTGATCCAGTTGGATCTGCATTCTGGTGTCTTCGATTAATGAGTTAAACTTAACCGCTTTCGACTTTTGCGTTACACTCAGGTTGGTGATCTTGTAACCACCATCGATCTGCTCCCCACGGGCACCGTAACGGCTACCTTTTGGAATCAGTGCATTACCGCGCGACTGCTTAGAGAACAGGTTTTGATCCAGCTGTAGCCAAAGGAATGGCAGCTGGTCCGGACTGTTATTCTTATAAGTAATGGTTACGGTACCGGTTATGTTATGTGTTTGTTCATCAAGATTTGCGGTGATGTTGTAATCCGCCCGGTTCTGCCAGTACTTAGGCCCTGGATATCCACTGGCCGAACGATACTCGTTACCGTTGGAGGTGTAGAACAATGGGCTGAAAGCCTCATGTGAATTGTATTTACTGGTCTGCGGACTAGCACTTTCCTGCGCCAGTAGGGTATTACCACCAGCGAGGAGACCAAGTAAAAGCAGAATTGTTTTACTGCAGTTTTTAATCATAATCGTTATTTAAATTTAGGTACTTTTCTTTGTGAAGGCGGCAATTTAAGCCAGGCTTGGTATGCTTGTGCAATGTACAAAGTGTAATTAAAAGGTGCTTCACTTTTTACGCGATCCACACTGGGCTGATAGATGGACAGAAAAGCCTTTAGCTCATCACCTTTTAGTTTCGTGATGTTACCAACTGTAGTTTCGTTGAAGTTCAGTCGTATCTGGTTCTCTACACCCTCGTTCTCTGTAAGGCGCTGTTCCTTTTCCCGCTGAGCTTTCATCTTGTCGAATCCAAGATTCAAGATGATGCCACCTGCACGGTCGTTGTTCTTTTTTCCGGCAAGGTCATCACCTTCAATACGCTTCACGGGCTTTATGCCAGCATTAATGTTCTCCACGTCCAGGTAGGGCGATAATTTAGCACTTTGAATCCTAACCTCATTCAAGCTGATGGAGGAGTTTGGAAGGTACACCGCCACTGGTCGCATACTGGTCAGATATAGTGTATCCACGTGATAACCCTTCAGCGTAAAGGTGAGCAGATCACCCTGGTTTGCGGTAAGGGAAAACTGACCTGCAGCTGCGGTTTTAGTTGTCTGCTTGTTGTTCAGGTTCTGCACTTCAACTTGTGCGAGCGGCAGTTTATTTTCAAAGTCATAAACACGGCCGCTTATGGATGTTTGTGCTGCCAGCTTCAGCGGGAGCACAAATAGTGATAATAACAGAAGCTTCTTAATCATAGTGTATTCCAATACAGTTTAGTCTGTATTGGTTTTAGCATAACAACAAACAACAGCGAGGGTTTACGATTTAAGCTTTTGAGGATACAGATCTTCGTTGTAGCCTAATAAAACGGGTTGCTCATCCTGTACGATAACAGGACGTTTGATGGCACTAGTGTTGGCGAGCATCACTTCAATTGCAGTGTTTTCATCTTTTACAGCCTGCTGCTGCACAGGATCTAACTTGCGCCAGGTGGTACCTTTTTTATTCAGCACCTGCTCCCAACCAAACACAGCAGACCAGCTTTTCAGCTGGTCTGCGTTTACACCTTCTTTCTTGAAGTCGTGGAATTCATATTCCAGGTTATGATCCTTAAGCCATGTGATGGCTTTCTTTACCGAATTACAATTTGGAATACCGTATACTTTAATCATTACTTTCTAATTTGATCCCGAAGAAGCGCCACCAGATTTAACATCGTCGTTGCTGATTCCTCTTTTGTTCTTTTTAATTGACTCTTTTAGTTTACCAAAACGCCAGTTTAAACTTACGCTAAAGCGTCTGGAGTAGTTCTCGTTGTAACTACGCTGGCTAAAGTTAGCACCTTCTGTCTCATTTTCCCAAGCCTGGAACTTACGGAAGGGATTACTTACACTACCAGAGAAGGTTAGTTTATCCTTAATAATGTCCTTACCTAAAGAGAACGAGGTGTATGTCATCGCTCTTGAGCTACCCTGCAACATGATCCAGGAACTGTTGTAAGAGAAGTTTCCTCCAAGGCGCCAGCCTGATTTAAGTCTATAACTTAAATAACCATATACATAACCCTGAAAACCGTCGTTCTCAACAGTCTCCCCATTTACAAACCCTTCCAGCCAGATGTAGTTCATATTACCGCCCAGCGTTAAACTCAAGGTTGGCAGGAATGGATAGCTAACATTGAAGTTTGTGCCGAACTTGCGGTCCTTACCGGTATTAACATAAGTTGACCTGGTAATTTCCGTCTCTGGAATATAAGCACTTACACGCTGGATGGTGTTGTTTGCGAAAGAGTAGTTCAGCCCTACGTTAATGGAACCTTTCTTAAATCTGCTGTAGTTCAACTCAAAGCTGTTGTTTAATACGGGCTTAAGGTCTGGATTCCCGGTAGATTCGTAGTTTGGTGAACGATCAACAAAGGGGTTCAATTCCCAGATGCCCGGACGTTCAATACGTTGCGTATAACCAAAATTCACACTGCTCATATCTTTAAACTTCCTGTTTACCGACACCGAAGGAATAACATTAAAGAAGTCCTTATTCAAGCTGCCATCCTGTGAAATAAAATCTGCATCTATCGTGGTTAATTCAACCCTTACCCCTGCTTTAAATCCCCAGTCTTTTAGATTATACTGGTAGGAATTGTAGATACCATATACGTTCTGGTTGTTATTAAAGTTGTTCGTTCTGGTCGGATCGGTCTCAAATTGCCCCGTAGCAGATTGTCCTTTATATTCAAACTCACTGCTGTTGTCGCGGAGAATGGCCTTGATACCACCTTCCATGTTCAGCTTCTTATTGATTGGATGTACATAATCGGCCTGGATGGTCTGTTCAACAGAAGTTCCATCATTAAACTGTTGATAGTTGGGAAACAATTCCGGATTGTAGTTAAAGCGATCAAAAAGGTTGAAATCTGAAGCTTGATTGTTGTTTGAATTATTCACCTTGTAAGAGAACGTAAGCAAACGGTTTTTGTCGCTTTTGAAGCCCTTCTGATAGTTCAGGCTTAAGTCGTAGCCCTTCCATTCATATTCAGAGTTGTTAATTGAACGGTAGGACTGATATGGATCATTTGCCTGCAGTAACCTCGATGATAGTTCAGTTAAGCCTTCGTTGCTGCTCTTGTTGAAAGAGAACTCCCCGGTAATCAGGTTTAAAGTATCAATTTCGTAACTCAATTCTGTACTAAGATACCCGAACGTATTGTCATACTTGTTTGTACCCCTTTGTTCCAGAAATGTCGGCAGGATACCGGAAACTTCATCGCCAAAGGTATTTCTGCTACTCAGGTAGTCCGTTGCAGGATTTTTAAACCGGTTGATACCGCCATAAGCAGATAATCCAAGTTTGCCCTGCTTCACCGTGATGGATCCGGAGCCACCTGGCCCTCCTGTCGGGAAAGAATGTCTGTAGTTTAAGCTTCCATTGTAACCGGCATCAATGTTCTTATTAGTGATGATGTTGATGATACCCGCCAGACCTTCGCTGTCATATTTAGCTGGTGGCGTCGTGATCACCTCGATTTTTTCAATGTTCGCTGCAGGCATACTCTTGAAAACATCGGAAGGATTTCTGGCCACCAAAGAAGAGGGCTTACCATTAATCAGGATCTTATAACTTCCACTACCCTTCAATTTGATGTTATCTTCTGCATCTACAGAAAGCAATGGGATCTTGCGCATCATGTCGAGCACGGTATTTACTTTGCTCTCCGGATCAGCCTGCATATCATAGGTGATGCGATCTATATCCTGTTTAATGATGGGCCGCGCTGCAGTGACATTTACCTCCGCAAGGTTCTTCGCCGAACCCAAGATCCTGATTTTGCCAACATCATAGGTCTTGGCTTCTTTCACGATTACTGGAACGGATTTTGGACTAAACCCCATGGCAACAATTACCAGGGTATAGTTTCCAGGTGCTACTTTATCGATCTGGAAAGAGCCATCAGTCTTTGACAAAGCGGTTTTAATGGTTGCATTATCTTTTTTTAATGCGGCGGTAATGTAATCCTGGCCTTTGTTTGAAGCCGAGTCGATGACAATACCTTTGATGATTGAGGTTTCCGGTGAAACCTGGGCTTTAACATTGTAGAAACATACTAATGTAAGGAACAACAGAATAGAGAGCGTTCTCATTTAAAAAGGGTTAAGTGGATGATAAGACATGAAACTAATTTGTTAGTTGCAAGTCTAGCGAAAATAAATTTCAACTTTCTGTTAAATACTGTTAAATCTTTGTTCTGCTCTTTATATTAGTTACTATTGCGTAAAAATTCGTTTACATTCCTATAATATGCTTAACACTGCATTCAAAAGGCAGGTCCTGGTGGGTTTCACCATTACCCTGATCTTTGCGCTCATCTCAGCGATCACCTCATGCCTAAGCGTACTTTCGACCAGAAAAAGCGATGCCTGGCAGAGTCATACGTATGAAGTCATTAACAAAATACAGGACCTGGACCTCAAGATTGTAACCGCTGAAACCGCTATGCGGGGATTCATGCTCACGGGCTCTGAAGATTTCCTTCGTCCGTATACCCAACAGGTATCGACAATAATCCCCGCGGCCGACAGCCTGCATGATTTGGTATTAGACAACATGAAGCAGTCGCGCACCATGGATTCTCTTGCTGCGGTTGTTAAACTTAAGGTGGCGGCGATGCAGGCAAATCTTGATCTATACCGGAAGGTCCATAGGATTACGCCGGAACTTCAGGCCACCGCAGAAAAAGGCCGCATTTATAAAGAAAAGATTGTACAGTATATTGAAATGCTCGTCAAAGAAGAGCGGCGCTTGCTACATGAGCGCAAAGTAGCCTCTGATCTGAACTCAAAAAGAACGATCGCTATCGTAATCATCAGCTCGTTGACCATATTCGGACTTGTGCTCTATCTGTTAACGCTAATCCGCAAGACCTTCGACTTCCAGAAGCGTGTTGAAGAGCAGGTGAAAGAACGCAATGAGCGCCTTGCCCAACTATCGTTCGACAATGAGCAGAAGAATAAACTTATGCAGGCACTGCGTAAGGTTAACGACCTGATGTTTGGTACCCTGGAGTTAGAAAACCTGGCAAACAACATCCTGCATGAGGTTTGCCGGTACACGAAAGCCGCTGTCGGCCTGGTGTATTTTAGTGATGACGACCATAAACTGGCGATAAAAGCCAGCTTTGCAGGCACAAGCAGTTACAGTAAACAACGTTTAAAGATCGGTGAAGGCTTAGTAGGCCAGGCGGCGAAAGACGGCCAAATTACCGTTATCAATGATCTACCGGAAGGCTACTTAAAAGTGCAATCGGGTTTAGGTGAAACCAGCCCTACGCAGCTCTACCTCATTCCGATTAGCCACAACCAGGAAACCATAGCCGTATTCGAACTTGGTTATGTCAATCAGCCAGATGAAGACAGTATTTTGTTCCTGGAAAGCCTGGCATCAAACATTGGCGTTGGCTTAAACAGCGCCATGTCGAAAATGATGTTGCGCCAGTTGTTTGATAAATTACAGGCACAAAGCGAAGAACTGGAAAGTCAGCAGGAAGAATTGCTAACCACCAATGAAGAGCTGGTTCACAAATCGGAGCAGCTACAGGCCTCAGAGGAAGAGCTTAAAATCCAGCAGGAAGAGCTGCAGCAAACTAATGCGGAGCTCGAGGAAAAGGCGCAGCAGCTTGAAGAGAAGAACCTGGCCATCAACCAGGCGAAAGAAGCCGTGAGCATGAAGGCCGAAGAATTAGAAGCTTCAAGCAGGTATAAATCAGAATTCCTGGCGAACATGAGTCATGAACTACGGACGCCATTAAACAGCATCCTCATTCTTGCAAGAATTCTTAAGGAGAATAAGCCCTCAAACCTCACCGGCGATCAGATTAAATACGCTGGCGTTATTCACAATGCCGGCGCAGATCTCCTGAACCTGATCAACGACATTCTGGATCTATCAAAGATAGAATCTGGCAAGGTTGAGCTAACCCTTGAAAACATACGCCCTACCTCAGTTTGCAAGAACATGGAGCTGCTGTTTTCAGAAATCGCGAACAGCAAACACATCCATTTCAATACTGCGATCGGCGCTGAGGTTCCGGACGTATTCCGCTCAGATGGCGGACGGGTTGAACAGATCATCAAAAACCTATTATCCAATGCCTTTAAATTTACGCCAGAAGGTGGCCGCATAGACCTAAAGGTGGATGTAGTTTCTACCAAAGAGATGCTCTATTCACCGAAACTGAAAAACAGCCAGTCGGCCATATTGGCCTTCTCCATCTTCGACACCGGGATAGGTATTCCAGATGAGAAACAGAAGTTGATCTTTGAAGCGTTCCAACAGGCAGACGGATCTACAAGCCGTAAGTATGGTGGTACCGGTCTGGGCCTTTCCATCAGCAAGGAACTTGCAGCATTGCTGGGTGGTGAAATACAATTGTCCAGCGAACCTGGTAAAGGCAGCAGCTTTACCCTCTACCTGCCAGCTACAATAACGGCTACAACAACCGGAAATGCAAAGCTGGAGGAAACACCTTTAAGCATAAGCGACAGCCAGGGATTTCAACATGAGCAATCAAATGTTCCTGAGCCGCACAGCTTGCTGATTGTTGAGGACGATATCATGTTTGCGAAGTTACTGGAGAATTATGCCATCAAGAAGGGCTACAAACCTTTGCTGGCACATGACGGTAAAACAGCCTTAAACATCGCCCGTACGGAAGTTCCACATGCCATTATTCTGGACATTTTTCTACCGGACATGGATGGTTGGGCAATTCTGAAGACCTTAAAGGCAGATCCACTTACCCATAACATTCCGGTCCACATGATGTCATCCGGAGAAAATAATCCCGACCGGGCGCATGAAGAAGGTGCAGTTGGCTTCCTGAAAAAGCCTATTGAAAGCCAAGCCCTCAATGAAGCCTTTGAGCTTTTGGAACATGCCCAGCTGAACAACTTCAAGTCTGTGCTTATTATCGAAGACCAGGAGCTGCAAAGCGAAGCCGTAAAATCCCAGTTAGCCTCCAGAGGGATTGAGGTCAGTCAGGCCTTCAATGGGCAGCAAGCCCTAGACCTGCTGCAAGTGCAGAGCTTCGATTGCATTATCCTCGACCTGAACCTGCCAGACATTTCAGGAATGGAGTTACTGGACAAGATTAAGAACATACCGGAAACTGCACATATTCCCGTCGTTATCAACACGGCAATGGAGCTGGATCAGGAGAAGATGACCAGAATCATGCGGTACTCCGAAGCGATGGTGTTAAAGTCTAACAAGTCTAATGAACGGTTAATGGATGAAGTAAGTCTTTTCATCAATAAATTACAGCAGCAAAGCAAGTTTGTACCGCCTGCCGAGCCTTTACGAAAAGGAACATCCACCAATCAGGAAAAGGTGCTGAAAGGAAAAACGATACTCATTACAGACGATGATATGCGGAACATATTTGCGCTATCTACAGCACTGCATGAATTTGATATGGAGATCGTCATTGCGAATAATGGTCGTGAGGCGATTGATAAACTCACCTCCACGCCAAACATCGACCTGATCTTAATGGACATCATGATGCCTGAAATGGATGGTTATGAAGCCATCAGGCAGATCCGAAAAAATGAGAATTATGGTAAATTACCGATCATTGCATTAACGGCTAAAGCAATGAAGAACGACAGGCAGAAATGTATTGATGCCGGTGCAAGCGATTACATATCCAAACCCGTGGATATTGATAAATTGCTGTCGTTAATGCGGGTATGGCTTAGCTAAAGTAGATTATATGCCTAAAGACATCTCTTTTGATGAAATGAACGAGCTGGTGCAGCTGATAAAAAATGTACATGGATTTGATTTCAGCAATTATTCAGCAGCATCTCTGAAAAGACGGGTCTCCCGTATTGTGCAGTTGCAGAACCTAAGCATTTTCGATCTCAAAAACCTGCTGATAAACGACCCGGACTACTTCGAATATTTCCTCACGGAGATCACCGTGAATGTAACTGAAATGTTCAGGGATCCGGAGTTCTTCCTATCCTTAAAGGCGCATGTACTCCCCTATCTGAGGTCCTACCAGCACATCAAGGTTTGGAACGCCGGCTGCTCCAGTGGCGAAGAGCTTTACTCGTTTGCCATCGCCTTTGAGGAAGAGGCACTGTCCCAACGCACTTTCATGTACGGCACAGATATCAATGCGATCGTGATCGATCAGGCAAGAAGTGGGCGATACCCTCTTAAGCAGGTCAAGCTCTACGCAGAGAATTACCTGCAGGCTGGCGGCATCAAGCGTCTGGAAGATTACTATGAAACGGATCAAGATACCGCAGTAATTCTCCCCGCTTTAAAGCAAAAAACGTTATTCTCCATTCACAATCTAGTGTCGGATGGCGTGTTTAACGAGTTCCACCTCATCTCCTGTCGCAATGTGCTGATTTACTTTAACCAGGCACTACAAGAAAAAGTCCTTCAGTTATTTTACGACAGTCTGGCGAATTTTGGCTTTCTTTGCTTAGGAAGTAAAGAAAGTCTGAAAGGTAGTGTGGCCAGGCACTTTAAGGTCATCGATAGAAAGAACAATATCTATCAGAAGATTACATAACAATGTACCAGATGGAACATGGATAAAATTAACATACTAATTGTTGATGACAGACCCGAGAATATCATTGCACTTGAAGCACTTCTGCAACGTGATGACATCAACATAATAAGCACCACCCGACCTAATGATGCACTACGCATCGCCTGGGAGAATGATATTGCTATTGCACTTGTAGATGTTCAGATGCCAGAAATGGACGGCTTTGAACTCGTAAGAATCCTGAAGAGCAATCCAAAAACAAAGGATATTCTGGTGATCTTCGTCACCGCCATCTCTACAGATACCGAATTTGCACTTATGGGGTACCAGTCAGGTGCGGTGGATTACCTATTTATGCCCCTGAATCCATTTGTGACAGCCGCCAAGGTGGATGCTTTTATCCGCTTCACCCAAACACAACGGGACCTGAAAAACAAAAACCAGGAACTGCTGGATGCACAGGACAAACTAATCAAAGCTAAAGAACTTGCTGAACAGGGCAAACGGATCAAGGAAAACTTCCTTGCCAACATGAGCCATGAAATCCGTACGCCAATCAACGGTATTATCGGTATCACCAAATTGTTGCGCCTTACCGACCTTAATGAGGAACAGGAAGAAATGGTTAGCCTGCTCGATGTATCCTCCAACGCGCTTTTAGGCGTTATCAACGACATTCTGGATCTATCGAAGATTGAATCGGGCAAGTTTAAAATCGTGCGGGCGGCCACGCAGGTTCGAAGCATCTGTAAGGATGTAGTGAATATCCTGAAAATAAAAGCCAAAGACAAGGGTATCGCGCTCCTACTGGAGATCTCCAATGAAGTCCCAGACACGGTTATCGCAGACTCGCTGCGTTTAAATCAAATTCTCATGAACCTCGTGAGCAATGCTATCAAGTTCACGATAGAGGGCAGTGTAACCTTGAAGGTGGATGTAAAGGATCGTACGGAGACAGATTGCCTGATTAAGTTTTCTGTAATTGATACGGGAATAGGTATTGCGAAAGAAAACATCGACAAGATCTTCGAAACCTTTGAACAGGCAGAAGACTCGACTACTTTGAAGTTTGGTGGCACAGGCTTAGGTTTATCCATTGTAAAACAGCTTGCTGCTTTGAAAAACGGTGTGCTTGAAGTGAGCAGTGAAGAGTTCAAAGGCAGTACCTTCAGCTTCAGTAACCGCTATGAACTTCCTGAAATTAAAATTACACCGCCGGTTTTACCTGTCGGAGATGACTTGAAGCAGCTCGAGGGCCTAAAGGTCCTTGTGGCGGAAGACAATGCCATCAATCAGTTTTTGATCCTGCGGATTTTGAAGAGCTGGAAGATAGATGCCGATATGGTGGAGAATGGACAAGAAGCTATAGACCACCTTACAGCTAAGGATTACAACATCATCCTGATGGACACCTTTATGCCGGTAATGAATGGCTTAGAGGCTATAAAACTCATCCGCGGAGGTATCGTACCAGGCAAGGAGCATATCCCAATTATCACCTTCTCAGCGGCGGTAATGGAAAGTGACCGTGAAACGGCCATTAAGGCTGGTGCGAACGATATCCTCAGCAAGCCTTTTGACGTCAAATTGCTGCACCGCAAGATTGCAGATCTATGTATGGTCCACTAAGCTCAGGAATTAAAGGCAGTCATGGTCTTTGCAGGCCCCACGGTCACAAAGCTTTTAATCAGCTCTACACTTTTATCAATTAGCGCAGGAAGTTCCGGCTGTTCATCCTTGTCAAACGGTGCAAGCACATAATCCGCTTGCCGACCTTTAGGATAGTTATCGCTGATACCGAAACGTAACCTCGGATACTGCTGTCCCCCGCAGAGGGCTTCTATACTCTTCAAGCCGTTGTGCCCGGCACTACTGCCCTGTAGCTTCAGTCGCAGTTTACCTAAAGGTAAGGCCAGATCATCAACCAGCACCAACACGTTCTCCAAAGGGATCTTGAGCTCCTGCATGTAATAGTTAACAGCCTTTCCGCTCAGGTTCATATAGGTGGTTGGCTTAATCACGTGCAGTTTACGCCCTTTAACGGAGACTTCCGAATAATATGCCAGGCGGATGTTCTGAAAGCTGCCCCCGAGCGATTTCACCAGCTCATCTGCGATGTCAAATCCAATGTTGTGACGGGTGTGCGCGTATTCGGTCCCGATGTTTCCTAAACCTACGATCAAGTATTTCATGCAGCGCAAATATAGGTGTTTATGTAAATACTAACAGTTAACTTCGGGATTAGCACATTAAGGGAGTTTTTAGTAACATATAAAAACAATATCTTCAGAAAAAAGACACAAAGCGGCCAAAGTATATCATGAATAAAAAGTGTTTGTTATGCATTTTACTGATCTTAAATAGTTTACACTCCTATTGTAACCAAGACAGTCTCCTGAATGAACTCGATAAAATACTGCTGCAACAAAGCAACATTACCGCTTTAAAGATCAAACACATTGAAAAGCTCAAGCGAACACATGCATCTTCAAAACCAGAGGACCAGCTAATCAACACTATATTGATTTTCAATGAATACAAAGCTTTAAACTTTGATTCCGCATTTGTTTACGCAACCAGAATCAATGAACTCGCTTCATCCAGTAACGACCTGTCGAAAATCAATGCTGCCAAAAAATATCTTTGCATCACATTACTCACATCCGGAATGTTTAAAGAAACGCTCGATGTAATAAATGAGGTAAATGTACGGGCGCTTACTGCTGCAGAAAAAACGGAACATTTTATTATCAAAGCCCGCTGTTATTATGACCTGGCTGATTATGTAAAGAATAGCCACTATGGTTCAAAATACAATGCCTTTGGCAATCTATTTGCAGACTCCGCTATATTTTATGCGCAAAAAAACAGTTACAATTATCATTTTATATTTGGGCTCAAAAGTCTTAGGACTGCTAAAGTTGATCAAGCGCTCAAAGCCTATCAAAAACTGCTAAACAGGCCAAACCTCAGCTTACATGATTATGCCGTTGTCGCGAGTACCTTAAGTTACTTGTACACGTTTCAGGATTCCGGCGATAAATCACTAAATCTCCTAATTGAAAGTGCTTTGGCGGACGCCAGATCTTCCACAAAAGAGACCTATGCCCTTTTCAAATTATCAGATACCTTATATAAAGCCGGAGATACGCAACGGGCATACAGATATATAAAAGCGGCCATGCAAGATGCGCAATATTATGGCGCCCGGCACCGGCAGTTTGAAGTTGGAACGCTCTTTCGCATCATAGAAGGGCGCCAATTAGAGATAGTTCAAAAGCAAAAAAACCAAATTGTGCTGTACGCATTAACAGTAACGCTTCTGTCTCTGGTAATTGTTGCTTTCATCCTCACGGTCATAAGACAGAATAAGAAGCTGAAGTCTGCACAACACTTACTCTCTGATGCAAATGAATCCTTGTTAAACACAAACCAGATGTTGCTGGCCACTAATAATGCGCTAAGAGAAGCCAATAAAATCAAGGATGAGTACATTGGGTACTACTTTAATATCAATTCAGACTTCATTGACAAAATAGACCGATTTAAAAAAGCTGTTTCACAAAAGCTGAATTCGAATCAGTATGATGATATCAGATTTATTATAAATAAAATTGATCTGAAAAAGGAAAGAGAAGAATTGTCGCAAAGCTTCGACATTGTCTTCCTTAAACTATTTCCGAACTTTGTAGAAGATTTCAATGCATTGTTTGAAGCGGAACACAAGGTCCGGCTACAGGATGGACAACTGTTAAATACGGAACTTCGCATTTTTGCCTTGATCCGACTGGGTATTCATGACAACGACCGGATTTCAAAAATTCTGAACTATTCCGTAAATACAATCTATGCCTATAAGACGAGGATCAAAAGCAAGGCAATAATTTCAAATCATGAATTTGAACAAAAAATTATGGAGATTAAGGCAGTATAATAGCCTAAAAACAGCTGTTCAGGTTGAATAAAGTCGATATTCAAAGGCTGAAATAAATCCAACATCTATCTATAAGCCAGCTATTTAGACAACACCCCGTCCCGTTATTTTCTATATCGGGGTTCTATTCGATTGCGCGCCATATAATAATAGATTTTCTTTGTATGATGCCTAAAAGCATCACTGTTTAATAACCAAATATTAACCTATTGTACAATGAAAAAAATCTACTTCAAGAGTATTGGTTTTTTGCTTTGTTTTTTACTAACCTCTATGGCGGCATTCTCTCAGACAGGAAGTGTGCGCGGTACGGTAACTGACGAGACAAACCAGCCACTACCAAATGCAACCGTTCAACTTAAAGGCAGTCAAAAAAGAACGGGCACCAATCCACAAGGCCAATTTGAACTTACGGGTATTCCGCTTGGAACACAAACTCTCGTAGTCACCTACGTAGGCTACGAAATAGTCGAAAGAACTGTTGTGGTTCAGCCAAACCTTCAATTGAACATCCAGTTAGTGCCATCATCAACCACCTTGGCCCAGGTTGTTGTCGTTGGCTATGGAGCGCAAAAAAGACAGGATGTAACCGGATCCATTTCTACTATTTCCAGTAAAGATTTGAACCCTGGGCCGGTAACAAACCCACTACAGCAAATTGCAGGTAAGGCTGCTGGTGTAAATGTTACGCAAACAGGAAGCGAACCCGGTTCATCTCCCTCCGTGCGAATCAGGGGTATCGGATCTCTTATCGGTGGCAATGACCCACTAGTGGTCGTTGATGGAATTCAGGGGAACATGGACCTGCTAAGACAAATAGCACCTACAGAGATTGAGAGTGTTGACATCCTCAAAGATGCTTCAGCTACTGCCATTTACGGCTCCCGTGGTGCACCAGGTGTAATTATTGTCACCACTAAGAAAAGTAAATCAGGAACGACCACGATTGAATACAATGCTGTTTCATCATTGGATATCATCCCAGGCCCGCTTGAACAGCTAGATGCCGATCAATGGTGGCAGCAAGCACAGATTTATAATGTACCTGCCTCTGCTAATCATGGCGCCGAAACCGACTGGTTCAATATCCTTACGCGCAATGGAAGTACCCACAACCACACCTTATCACTAGGCGGTGGTGCCGATAAATTCAATTACAGAGCATCCTTAAACGCAATTCTGCAGGACGGTATTGTCATAAATTCCAACAACAAAAATTATATCGGAAGAATACAGGCGACACAAAAGGCACTGAATGACAGGCTGAACATTACCATGACGCTAAGTAGTAGCATTAACAACACTAAAGGTAGTCCGAACAGTATAGGCACGGCAGCATTCTCATCAAACTTAATTACCAATGCTTACCTATCCAGACCAACCGACCCTGTATTTAATACAAATGGTCGTTATTACACCGACCCCAATGTTTTTCAATACATCAATCCATATGCTGTTGCACAAACCGTGGTAAATGAGGGAAGTACCAACAACCTCTTTGGTAGTGTACGTGCAGATCTGGAAATCATTGACGGTCTAACTGCTGGCGTTTTCGGAACCTGGAGAAAAGTAGACAATAGCTGGGGCTATTTTATGCCGGCAATGTCTACACTTACGGCTGCAGTTGACCAGAAAGGTATTGCAAATATCAGCAACAACCGCCAAAATGAGCGCCTGATAGATTTGAGTCTGAACTACAAAAAGTCGTTTGGTGCACATAACATTGACGCACTTGGGGTGTATGAGTGGCAAAATCAAACCTACCAGGGCAGTTTCTCGCAGGCAAGGGGATTTATCAATGATATTGCAACNNCTAACCAAAGTACTGCCAGGAGACTTTTCATCCTATAAAAATGATCGCAGTCTAATCTCCTTTTTAGGCCGGGTTAATTATTCCTATTTAGATCGATATATTCTTACCGCAAGTTTTAGACGAGATGGTTCCACCGTTTTTGGAAATAATAACAAATGGGGAAACTTCCCTTCCGTATCCTTAGCGTGGCGGATCGATCAGGAGCCGTTCATGAAAAATCAAACCTTGTTCACCAATCTAAAATTACGCGGAGGCTATGGTGTAACTGGTAATCAACAAGGCTTGAATCCACAGAATTCGGTTGAACTGGTTGGCTATGCAGGCCAGGCATATTTTGGAGGATCTCAGATCACCAATTATTCAATTTCTCAAAATGCAAATGCCGATCTAAAGTGGGAAACGAAGTACCAGACCAATATAGGCCTGGATTTTAGCATGCTTGATGGTCGGTTAAGCGGAACGTTTGATGCCTTTACGGCTACGACGAAAAATCTTTTATTTAATTATACCGTACCGCAGCCGCCGTATCCATTTGGCAGCATCACAGCAAATGTTGGTTCACTGCGAAATCGTGGACTGGAAGCCAGCTTGAGTTTTGATGTAATCAAAAATTCAAATACAACGTTAACGCTTTCAGGCAATGGTTCAATCCTAAATAACAAGGTTTTAGGTCTTAGTGGATCGATTAATGGAATTCCACTGAATACCGACTTTATTCCATGGGGACCAAATTCATATCTGATTTCAGGAAAATCAATCGGAACTTTCAATATTCTACAAAGTTCTGGAAAAGATGAAAATAATAAGGAGACGGTAGTAGATCAAGACGGCGACGGAACAATCGATCAGGGGGCAAGAAGCCCGGACCGCGTGCTCAACGGCTCTGCATTACCAACCTACACCTATGCTTTCACTCCATCTTTTTCTTATAAAAACTTTGTAGCATCCATGGTTTGGAGAGGCTCAGGCGGGAATAAGATTTACAATAACATAGGAAGACAACTAAGCTTGTTCGAAAACCTTGGTAAATCAAACTTACTGCAAAGCGCCGTATCAAAAGGCATTTACACTTCAGAATACGGTACAGACTTATGGCTGGAGAATGGATCTTTCTTAAGGTTCGAGAACTTGATGGTAGGCTATCGATTTGATGTTAAGAACAGCAGATATATTAATGGTTTACGTCTGTCGTTAACGGGAAACAACCTTGCATTATTTACAAAGTATTCCGGTGTTGATCCTGAACTAAATGTAGGTGGCGGCAATGGCTTTGGTGGTGATGGCGGTATCTATCCAAGAGTAAGCAGCGTTGCTGTGGGTTTAAACATTAATCTAAAATAATTCAAACATGAAAAAGATATTCTTATACGCATGTTTTGCTACCATGTTCCTACAGGCTTGTACAAAACTTGATGAAAACATATACGATAAATACACCTCCGACGAATTTTATAACTCACCGCAGGGATCGGATGTCGCCCTTGCAGCAGTATATGCACAAATACCGGGTAATTGGAATGGCGTTGGATATGCTGGGGCTGACCGGGGCTGGTATGATTTAAACAACATGTCATCAGATGAGCAAGTCGTTCCCCACCGGACCACCGGAGATTGGGAACTGGACTTTGCAAGGATGCATTTGCGTCAATGGCTACCCACAGATGGTTTTATTAACAATACCTGGAACTGGCTATACAGATCTATATTCAATGCAAACCTAGCTGTCAGACAGCTGGAACAGGCCAACGCAGCACCAGACAAGATTGCAGAGGCGAAAGTATTAAGAGCCTTCTTTTATTACCTGGCCATTGATGATTTCGGAGACGTTCCATTTTTTACAGAAAACAACCTGCCAGTCGACAAAATTCCTCAGGGAAAACGAGCTGACATTTTTGAATTTATTGTTAAAGAGCTTACAGATAATGTAGAACTACTTTCTCCATCAAAAGGCAATCAACACTACGGTAGATTCAACAAATGGGCAGGTTATGCATTACTGTCTAAATTATACCTTAATGCAGAGGTTTATACTGGCAGGCCGATGTGGAATGAATGCCTGGAAACCTGTGCAAAGATCGATGCAGGCGGCTTTAGCCTCCACTCCGGAGCGGCAGATGCAGCAAACCCACTTGGTTATAAATACTTCGAACTTTTTGGAGATGTTCTGCCTGATGACGAAACCATCTTAGCGATATATACGAAAGTAGATGTTGTTGGACGAAACATTTTCACAGTAAGAAGTCTGGGCGGAACTGATGGTACCGCACTTATAGGCTTTGGCGGATGGAATGGTAGTGTAGTGCCACAGGACTTCGTTGAAAAGTTTGCAGACAACGACATCAGGAAAAGACAATTTAGATATGGTGTCAATCCATATGGACCCAAACCTGCAGGATTTACAACCTACAGTTTAAACTTAACCAATGTAGATAATCCAGGTGCTAACCCGAATGATGGTGCAAGAAGCCAGAAATTTTTCCCGTCAGCACCAATGAACAGTGGTGGTGCATCTAACGACTTCCCGATTTATAGATATGCGGATATCTTATTGATGAAAGCTGAATGTCACCTAAGAATGTCGAATCCTGCACTTGCTAAGCCTTTTATAGATCAGATCAGAGTAAGAGCTGGATTAAGTCCGCTTTCATCAGATCCCACGCTGGAGGATGTCTATAATGAGCGGGGATTTGAATTAACCTGGGAAGGTCATCGCAGACAGGACATGATCCGTTTTGGCAAGTTTCTTCTTGCGCGTGGACTTGCTCCTGCTGCACCTGCATCACGATTGTTGTTCCCGATTCCAACTGCTGCACTCGATGCAAATCCATTACTGATTCAAAATCCTGGCTATTAAGCATTACATTATGAAAAAACTAAATTATCTGTTTACCAGCATTGTCCTGATGCTGGTAATACTTACAGGGTGTAAAAAAGAAGCAACGCTAACGACACTGCAGGCAGTTTCATTTGATTCCGGACTTACCGCTTCTCAGCGTTCAATCGTACTCGATGAAAGTGACTCCACTGATGCCGTGGTTACTTTTTCCTGGCCTGAAGTAAGCTATCCGGTAAAAGCACCGGTTACCTATACTTTGCAAATCAGCACCCCATTGGACACCCTTGGCGCTACGCCTTGGGCGAATGCCATAAATATGGAAGTTGGAGACGATATCTTATCCAAATCACTCCAAGGTGGTGAATTAAACATCATTGCTCAAGACCTTGGTCTGGAAGCTGGAGTGATGGCGACATTGGTTTTCCGGGTTCGTTCTTTTCTGGACCGAAACGCATATTCCGGTAGCTTAAGTGTTGATGTAACCCCCTATAAACGCTTTAGCGGATTTCCTTCACTTTGGGTTCCCGGAGATTATCAAGGCTGGAACCCTGAGGCAGCCCCTGTTATTGTTTCTGCGAAAGACAACAAAATATATGAAGGCTACATTTACATTCCAACAGGTGGAACAAATCAGTTTAAGTTTACTGCCCAGCAGAGCTGGGAACCTATGGCCTATGGTGACGGCGGTGATGCTAAATTAATCGAAGCTAATTTCTCGGGTGCGAACTTCACAGCGCCAGCTGAGGGATACTACAACCTTACCGCAGACCTGAATGAAATGAAATATACGATCACTAAAACGACCTGGTCAATCATAGGTGATGCAACACCGGGTGGATGGGACACGGACACGCAAATGGCATATGATCCTGGAATCAAATTGTGGACCGTTACTGCAGCAATGAAGGCTGGTGGTTCGTACAAATTCAGAGCGAATAATGCCTGGCAAATAGATTTTGGCCTTGACCAAAATGGCAAACTCACTTATGCCGACCACCCTACTTTGGGCTATACTGCTGGCTTGGCTAACCTAAGTGTTCCGGAAGATGGAAATTACACCATTACACTGGATCTGAATGATCCTGCCGATTATAAATACAAACTCAAAAAGAATTAACTATCATATGAAGAATAACAACCACTTATCAATCAACAACATGCAGCGCGCGTACGCCTGCATGTTGTTGATTTGCTTGCTTATCATTACCGGATGTAAAAAGAGTGAACCCTCAAATATTACCGAGCCTGTTGTAAAGCAACCTATAGCACAGTACGATACCCCGTTCAGCAAGGTGCCAGCAACATCCGACATTATTATGTATGAAGTTAATTTGCGTGCTTTTAGCAGCGAGGGTAACTTAAAAGGTGTTCAAACCAGACTAGACTCCATCAAAGCATTGGGTGTAAATGTAATCTGGCTAATGCCAATCTATCCTATCGGTGAATTAAAGGGTGTTAATTCGCCGTATTCCGTTAGGAATTACATGCAGGTAAACAGCGAATTTGGTACGCTAGAAGATTTACGAACACTGGTTTCCGAAGCACACCGCCGGGATATGGCTGTTATCCTGGATTGGGTAGCAAATCATACCTCCTGGGACAATCCATGGATACAAAATACGGCCTGGTACACTAAAGATGGCGGCGGAAATATTGTAAGTCCAAATGGATGGAATGATGTAGCGGACCTGAACTACAATAGTCAGGCCTTACGTAAAGAGATGACCGAAGCAATGAAGTATTGGATCTTGACTGCAAATGTTGACGGATACCGATGCGACTTTGCGGATGGTGTGCCGTATGATTTTTGGAAACAGGCTATAGATACGATCAGAAGCATTCCAAATCGAAAATTAATCATGTTTGCTGAAGGTACCAGAAAGGATCATTTTTCGGCAGGGTTCGACCTGACCTTCGGCTGGAACTTTTATGGAAACCTAAAAGACGTTTTTAAGAAAAACAATTCGACTGCCAGCCTGGTTGCTGCCCATACGGCCGACTATTCGAAAATTCCCGACAACAAACACATTCTGAGATTTACATCAAATCACGACGATAATGCTGTAGATAATTCCCCGGTATACATTTTCAATGGTCAACAAGGATCATTGGCTGCGTTCGTAATCACATCTTATATGGGCGGCGTACCTTTGATCTACAGCGGTCAGGAAATTGGATATCCTGGAAAACTATCCTTTTTCGACAGAACGCCTATAGACTGGTCCATTAATCCAGAAATGACAGCAGCATATAAAAAGATTATCAACTTCCGTCAAGTGAGTAATGCTATAAGGAAGGGATCACTTACACCTTTCAGCAACAATAACGATGTAGTCGCTTTTAAGAAAGTGGCAGGCGCTGAACAGGTACTTGTTTTTGTAAACGTCAGAAACGAAGCCATCAATGTTAATCTGGATGCCACCCTCCATAATACAAACTGGACCAACGCCATGAATGACCAGCAGCTTACCTTGGGAACCTCTGTTGCTTTGTCACCATACGAATACATTATACTTAAAAATAACTAATATGAATTTTCTAAAAAAACTAACACTGAATACCCTGCTTTTGCTGTGTTTTAGTACAGCAGGCATAGCACAGCAACAAGCTTCATCAACCTCATTCATCATACCGGACAGACGTGATGTTTCCTTGTATCAGGTTAATACACGAGCTTTCAGTGCCGAGGGAAATCTTAAAAGTGTAACCGCCAGACTTGACTCCATAAAAGCACTTGGCATAAATGTAATTTACCTAATGCCATTGTACCCGGTAGGTATAGAAAACTCCGTAAACTCGCCCTACTGCATCCGTGACTATACCTCCATAGCGAAAGAATTTGGAACACTGGAAGACCTGAAGGCCCTGGTAACTGCAGCGCATCAAAAGCAGATGGGCGTACTCATGGACTGGGTTGCGAATCACACTGCCTTTGATCATGCCTGGACAAAAAACAAATCCTGGTACAAACAAGATTCTACCGGTAAGATTATAAGTCCTCCGGGAACCGGTTGGAATGATGTCGCTCAACTTAATTTTGACAATAAGGCCATGAGGATGGAAATGATAAAGTCAATGAAATACTGGCTTGAAAATGCCAATATCGATGG
>DDAD01000082.1 GCA_002333205.1 Pedobacter sp. UBA2067 | reverse complement strand
CCGGCCTTTTTGTATGTCATTTAGTTTTGTATTTTTATTGAATCTTTTCGATTTGCTCCGGGAGCTCACATTAAAAAGAAATCTCTTTACCAAACAACTTTGCGTACTTGCGTTTATCAAAACGGTAAAGCGTGGCCGCTCTGAAAGAAACGCCTTTCTGCTTTTCATCCAGATCTCTCAACACCCCGAAGCTTAGCATCTTCTTTCTGAAATTACGCTTGTCGAGTTTCTTACCAAGGATCAGTTCATAAACGTTCTGCAATTGCGTTAGGGTAAACTTCTCGGGAAGTAACTCAAATGCAATAGGCTGATGTTTAATCCTGCGCTTGATCTTCTCCAATCCCTTATCAAAGATTTGTTGATGGTCAAATGCCAGCTTAGGCAAATCTTTAACATTTACCCAATGTGCTTGCTTCGCATAGGTGCTGATCGGTTTTAACGCTTTATCACCGCCAAGGCGCAGCAAGGCATAATAGGCAATACTTACAACTCTACCCTGTGGGTGACGGTCGGGATCACCAAATGTATAATATTGCTCCATGTAAATGTCGCCTAGTCCCGTAAGTTCGTTTAGAATTCTCGAGGCAGATTGATCAAGACTTTCATTAGCTCTTACCAGGTTACCCGGCAACGCCCACCAGTCTTTGAAGGGTTCTTCATTCCGCTCGATTAAGAGAATTTTCAGTTCACCACCATCAAATCCGAAAATCACGCAGTCGATTGAAAAGGTAGAATTAAATTGAGGTAGTTCTTCTTTCAAAATAAATAAGTTTGATTTAAATCTGAAATCCTGGAATAATCTCAGGCAATTCAAATTAATTGAGTTTGTTAATATATAAAGTTAATTAATTCCGTTATTAACCAGAGTTAGTGTAAATAACACAGTAAATGTAAATATATTTTGCGCTTTGCCTAACAAAAAATTGTCGCTCCTAATTCCGTTTATCCCCACCCTGTTCCCTTTTTTATATTTTTTTTTACATCTTGCTCCTGATATAATTACTCATGAGATAAATAGTAGTGTATTTCAATGATGCAATTACCCAACTCAGACGATTTATTTTTAAAGTTCAGGTTCAAGGTAATGTAAAAAAAATAAGATAAATTACTTAGTGTAGTAAATACACGTTATATTCGTTTAATTAAAATATGAACCAAAATATAAATAATATTGCCGTACTAACCTCTGGAGGAGACGCTCCCGGTATGAATGCCTGCATAAGGGCCGTTGTTCGTACCGGTATATTCAACGGAGCTAACATGTTTGGTGTTAAACAGGGATATCAAGGATTAATTGATGATAACATTATTCCAATGGATGCCCGTTCCGTTAGCAATATCATCCATTTAGGTGGCACAATTCTAAAAACAGCACGTTGCAAGGCTTTCATGACAGAAGAAGGCATGCAAACGGCATATAATAACTTAAAAGCACGAAACATTGATGGACTAGTTGTAATTGGAGGCGATGGAACCTTTACTGGTGCCAAGATTTTCTCTGAGAAATTTGGCGTTAAAGTAATGGGTGTACCTGGAACGATTGACAACGATCTATTTGGCTCTGACTTCACGCTTGGCTACGATACCGCGATGAACACGGTCATTGAAGCTATTGACAAAATCCGCGACACCGCAGATGCGCACGACCGCCTCTTCTTTATTGAGGTTATGGGACGTGATTCTGGTTGCATTGCGCTGCGAAGCGGAATCGCCTCAGGTGCGGAAGCTGTGCTCCTACCTGAAAAGCAAACCAGCATTGATGAGCTTGTAAACCAGTTGGAAATCGGCGCATTGACCAAAAAGTCATCTAGCATTGTTATTGTGGCAGAGGGTCACAAAGCCGGTGGTGCATACGACATTGCGAAAAAAGTTAAAGAACGCTTCAATCACTACGATACTAAGGTGACCATTCTCGGCCACTTACAACGTGGTGGTAGCCCGAGCAGTGCGGACCGTATTTTAGGTAGCCGCCTTGGCTTTGCTGCTGTTAACGAACTTTTCAAAGGAACTACCGCTGCTATGGTAGGCCTTCGAGGTAATGATGTAAAGGTCACAAGCCTAGACGAAGCGCTTACAGAACATTCCTTTAAGCTCGAAGATGATTTACTGGAAATGACTAAGGTATTATCAATCTAATATGGTAGCAGTTGTATACAGTGGCTCGAAAGCTGCACATTGGAAGATTGCCCGCGAGGGAAAAACAGTTGCAGAATGTACGATGCCCGGTATCAATCCATGTCACAATAACGAGAAAACCATCTTAGACGCGCTGAACAGGAAGTCTATCCTCATCAACAATGCGGAACGTATTAAAAAGATTTACGTCTTTGCTTCTGGTGCAAGCAGTGAAGCCCGTAGCAAGGAACTCGCGCAGATTCTCGCAAAATTTTTCAAGTACAGCGAAATCACTGTTAAAGATGATCTGTATGGTGCTGCGGTCGCTGCATGCTACAACAATAGCGGAATCGTAGCTGTCCTTGGAAGTGGCTCAAATTGTGCATATTTCAATGGAACAATTCCAAAACAAAACGATTTTGGATTAGGTTTTATTCTTGGTGACGAGGGGTCTTCAATCCACTTGGGTAAAATTTTGCTGAAGAAGTTCATACAAGGCAAGTTGCCAAAGGACCTGCACAAAGCTTTTACGCAGAAATCTAACCTGGATCGTCCATTAATTCTTGAAAGAATCTATAGAAAGCCGATGCCCGAGCAGTTTTTGAGCTCATTCTTCGACTTCTTTGTAGAACACAGGTCGCATCCTGCAATCCAGGAGATCATTGATCAAGGATTTGATCAGTTTATTAAGACGTACCTGCTACCTACAATTAAGGAATACCCAGAACAAGAAATACACTTTGTTGGTAGTGTTGCCGGACAGTTTGAAGATCGTCTACTAACCGTCGCTCAAAGGCACCAGATTAACATTACCACGATTATTAAAGAACCTATATATAATTTATTAAACTATTATTCAAATTAGTACAATGAGCAAAATTGGAATAAACGGCTTCGGTCGTATCGGCAGACTGGTTTTCAGGGCTGCACTTAAAAGAGGATTAGATGTTGTTGCGATAAACGATCTTGTAGAACCAACTTATATGGCTTACATGTTGAAATATGATTCAACACACGGCCGTTTTGATGGCACCATCGAGGTTGAGAACGGACACTTAGTAGTAAACGGTAAAACCATTCGTATCACTGCTGAAAAAGATCCTGCAAACCTTAAATGGGATGATGTTGGTGTTGACGTTGTAATCGAGTCAACTGGTTTATTCTTAACTGAAGCTGATGCTAAGAAACACATCCAGGCAGGTGCTAAGAAAGTTGTTCTTTCTGCTCCAGCTAAAGATGATTCTATTCCAACTTACGTGATGGGCGTTAACCATGACAAATTAACTGCCGACCAAACAATTGTTTCAAACGCATCTTGTACAACAAACTGTCTTGCACCTATTGCAAAAGTACTTAACGACAAGTTCGGTATTGTTGAAGGTTTAATGAGCACAGTTCACGCTGTAACTGCTACGCAGAAAACTGTTGACGGACCTTCTGCTAAAGACTGGAGAGGTGGCCGTGGTGCTTACTCTAACATCATCCCTTCTGCAACTGGCGCAGCTAAAGCAGTTACCAAAGTTATTCCTGAATTAAAAGGTAAACTTACCGGTATGGCTTTCCGCGTTCCTGTTTCTGATGTTTCTGTTGTTGATTTAACAGTTCGTTTAGAAAAACCAGCTACTTACGAAGATATCAAAAACGCAATGAAAGAAGCTTCTGAAGGTTACTTGAAAGGTGTTCTTGGTTACACTGAAGATCAGGTTGTTTCTTCTGACTTCATCGGTGATGAGCATGCATCTATTTTTGATGCAGATGCAGGTATCGCATTGAACGAAAACTTCGTGAAAGTTGTTTCATGGTATGATAACGAAATGGGCTACTCAGCTGCATTAGCGAAATTCGTTGAGCACTATGCAACTATCTAAAATATAATTTGACATAGAAAAGGGATGTTCTTACCGAACATCCCTTTTTTTATTTCGTTTGTTTAAGCACAATTGCTGTAAGCGGTGGAAGGTCGATAAAGATCGAATAAGGAAGACCATAGCACACATCTTCCGCTGGGACATATGGTGTTGCAACTGTTCTGCCTTTTCCAAAGAAGGCCTCATCATCCGTATTAAATACTTGCTTCCACTTAGATTTACCAGGCACACCAATCTTGTAATGATCCCTGGACACAGGTGTCAGGTTGATCAGTATAACTAAAGTATCCTTCTCCTTTTTACCTTTACGCATGTAGATGTACACCGAGTGTTGTACATCATCAGCATTGATCCATTCAAATCCATCATAAGAAAAGCCTTTCTCATATAGTGCCGGCTCTTTTCTGTAAAATGCATTCAACGCTTTTACGGTACGTTGCATGCCGGCATGAGAGTCATATTGCAACAAATGCCAATCTAAAGATTTCTTGAAGTTCCACTCACTATTCTGGGCAAATTCGTTCCCCATAAACAACAGCTTTGTACCTGGCTGGGTAAACATATATGCGTACAATGCGCGCAGGTTCGCAAACTTCTCCCACTCGTTACCTGGCATTTTATAAATCATGGAAGATTTACCATGTACGACCTCGTCATGTGAAAACGGCAACATAAACCGCTCTGTAAAGGCATAAGTGATGGAAAACGTAAGTCTGTGGTGATGGTAGCTCCGATTGATGGGATCGAGCTTAAAGTACTTTAAAGTATCGTTCATCCATCCCATCATCCACTTCATGCCAAAGCCAAGGCCATTTTCTGAAACCGGCCGTGTCACCCCAGGATAGGTGCTACTCTCCTCTGCAATGGTTTGTACACCTTCAAAGTTCGAATAAATTGCGTCATTCATATCCTGTAAAAATTGGATTGCACCAAGGTTCTCTACCCCACCATGAATATTGGTCCCGGCATCCTCTGGCTTCCTGGAAAAAGTGTAGTATAACATCGACGCAACTGCATCCACACGCAACCCGTCAGCATGATACTGGTCTATCCAGAACATGGCATTGCTGATCAAAAACGACCGGACTTCATTACGATCATAGTTAAAGATATAAGACTTCCAGTCTGGGTGAAAACCCTTGCGCATGTCCGCATGTTCATAAAGATGTGTGCCATCAAACTTGTACAGCCCATGTGCATCCCCCGGGAAGTGTGAAGGTACCCAATCCATAATCACTGCGATATTCGCCTTGTGCAACGCTTCAATCAGATACATCAACTCCTCTGGTGTACCATGCAAGGAGCTTGCAGCGAAATAGCCGGTAATTTGATATCCCCAAGATGGGAAATATGGATATTCCATTACAGGCATTAACTCCACATGAGTGAAACCCATTTCCAGAACATAGGAAACCAACGTATCGGCAACTTCCTTATACGTCAAAATTCTTGATGGTTCTGAAGGATCCCGCTTCCAAGAGCCTAAATGCACCTCATAAACAGAGATCGGCTGATCGAGCGCATTGATTTTGGGCCGCTTTTTCAACCAGGTTTTGTCTTTCCACTTGTAGTTTATGTCCCATACGATGGAAGCTGTACCGGGAGGAAGTTCCCAGCGCCTTGCGAATGGATCGCCTTTCTCCAGCCAGATACCTTCAAAGCTATGAATTGCATACTTATACAAGCTCCCGTGGTTTACGCCAGGAATAAAACCTTCCCAAATACCTGAAGCATCCCAGCGTTTATATAGCTGATGACTGGTTTTGTTCCAGTCATTAAAAGTCCCTGCAACATTCACCTGTTTTGCATTCGGTGCCCAAACCGCAAAGTAGGTGCCTTGAGTACCATTTAGCACCAGTACATGAGCGCCCATTTTCTCATATAAACGAAAATGCTTTCCGGATATAAACAGTGCGACATCAAATTCAGTTAGTAAACTATGAACCCAAACGGTGTTCTCGGCGCCAGCAGTTTGCAGTGCCTGATGAGGGGGAGTGTTTCTAGAAGATATATTATTTTTCAAATTATCCATTATGGTCTAATTACAAGCTTAGCAGAATCCCCCAATGGATTAGATTTCCCTCTAAAACCGGCGAACGCTCTACTGAGCTTATCTAAAGATCAACATTAAATTCAGTAAGATGGTTTTTGTCTAATAATTAAAAATAAAAAAGCCTGGAATAAATCCCAGGCCTGAAAACAGATAAATTAACCTTTTATGGGTTAAAGGTAATGGAAGTGTAATAGACAGCACCAACCAGTGGGTTCCCAAATGACGTACTATAATATTTGTTTAGCAGGTTTGATCCGCCAAATTTAAGAGTCGAGTTGATTGATGGAATTTTAAAGCTAATCTGTCCATCAACTGTACCAAATGCTGGCACATCTCCGGAGCCGAAAGTAGAATTCCATGTAAATTTCTCCTGCCATCTGTATTGAACGTTGAAGCCGACATTCTTGAACACTTCACGGTTACCCAATCCAAAATTGTAACGGAGTTCCGGTGTATTAAATGTATTGATAAAGTTGGCAGGAATATCGCTGATCTTGTTGTAGGAAACATTTCCACTCAAGTTGTATTTTCCTAAAATATAGTCCAGCCCAAATGCAGCGCCGTAGGTTTTTACATCTTCAGTTAAGTTAACCGGCACATTGAATTTAACTGCAGTAGCCAAAGGATTCTGGTAAATTTCCACAGCACTGATGAAGTCACTGTAAATGCTATAGTAACCATAAGTATCAATCAATAGTTTCGAGCCCAATAGTCCTTTATAACCCAACTCATAAGATTGTACACTCTCCGGACGTACTCCCCTGGTGTCAAAAGAATAAGTTTCTAGCACACCCGGGTTCGGAGCACCAGTAGCAGCTGATGCCAGCAAAGCCCTATAACTCTCAGATGTCACAGCAGGGTTGCCGATCAGATTATATTTGTCAAGCAGTTCCGGTAATCCTCCAATAAGGCGTGT
The DNA here is from genome assembly GCA_002333205.1 of Pedobacter sp. UBA2067. Lineage (GTDB taxonomy): Bacteria > Bacteroidota > Bacteroidia > Sphingobacteriales > Sphingobacteriaceae > Pedobacter. Next base: position 12,223 of record DDAD01000082.1, on the reverse strand, counting down.
AGCACCGCCACCCACAGCAAGGTCAATATACTGGTCCTGCGTAGTTGGGTTTCTATAGCCGGTTTGGTAGGAGGCACGGATGTTGTTGTTTGGTGCAACTGTCAAAACGCCTGTAATACGGGGCGTAAAACGGCCCTCAAAGTTCTGACTTTTATCATACCTGCCGGCGAAGGTAAGTTTGAATTTGTCGTTAAACAACCGTTTTCCAATCTGACCAAAGGCGCCATATTCTTCAATGGTGATGTCACGTGTGGCATCATCGAAGATGGTCCCATCTGAGTGTAGAAAATAGTTTCTATACGAGGCCCCAACCTGGAACTCCACTACATTATTGAAGATGTTGGAGAAGTTGTACATACCTTCATAGTGGTAAAGGTTTGTCTTATCATTAAATTTCGCGCCGTTTTGAGGCCCAATTGAACGTTCCGTGATCGCGATCTTTGCGCTTTCAAACCCTGGTGTACCAGGAATTAAACGACCTGCATCGGCCTGCGAACGCGCGAATTGCTGGGCTGCAGCATCAGGCTGACCAGCTGCAATCGCGCCAATATAATTGCCAATATACTGCGGAAACCAGGTTGTAGAGGGCTTCCAGGCCTCATTGATGAACGTACCAAGAATTGTTGCATTGTAGGCATCTCCAGATCGTTCCTGCGTGGTATAAGCCCGCAGAAAGAAGTCCGACCCTTTAAGTTCAAGCTTGAACTGCCCAATAGAAAAATTCCTTAACGAGTAACGGTCCGTTCCGGTGTAGACCGATGTACCCGTACCCCAGTTTGCTTGTGCAATGGCTTCAATATTGTCATTAAAACGATAATGTAACGAGGTGGTGGTTTTTAAAGATTTAGTATCATAATCTACCAGGTCCTGCTCTGCATACCCCGTTCTGGAAACGGCTTGATTAGGGATTAGGTTATTTTTAAGTCCGAGGTAAAAAGGTAAATAGTTCTGAACCGCGGGTCTCAACGCCGCAGGCAAACTTCCAAGTAGCTGCGCCTGTTCTGCTGGCGTTGCGGTTGGTGGTAGCCTGAAGTCCATGAACTCTTTGATGTCAAGTGTGCCGCCGGTCGCTTGTAGAACACCTGCAATGGTTTGGTTTTCTACACTCCGGGCCACATTGAGCATATTCTGACTAATCTCGTCGCCATAAACGTTCACCCCATCATAATTTGGATCTGAATTCCGGTCACCGCCTTTAAGCTGCCGCGCCGTTCTATCAAAATTTCTTGTGTCAGTTGCGCTCCAATCTTTTGCCTGCAGGAATGAAAAGGCAGTCTTAATCCCAAATTTCTTATTCCAGGCTTTCGCTAAACGAACATCAAGCTGGTTAAACTGCTGTGTGCCGGTGTTGTCGTCATTTACATGATTGATTCCAGTCTTGAAAGCAAAACTCGCACCTTGATAGTCAAATGGATTCTTCGACGTCATCAAGAGCGTACCATTAATACCACCCGCGCCGTACAAGGCCGACGCTGCTCCCGGCAGAAGCTCTACATTGTCAACATCCAATTCAGAGAGGCCCACAATGTTACCTACAGAAAAATTCAATCCTGGCGCTTGATTGTCCATTCCATCAACGAACTGGTTAAATCTGGTATTTCCGTTAGAATTAAAGCCTCTTGTATTCACGGATTTGAAGGTCAAACTTTGGGCACTCATCTCCACCCCTTTCAAATTTGCCAGGGCATCATAGAACGTTGCTGCGGGCAAATCCCGTACGGCTGACGCACTGATTCGCTCAATGGAAACGGGAGATTCGAGTATTCGCTCCGGCGTTCTGGAAGCGGAGATAACAACCTCCTGTCCTAAAAATGTCGTCTCCTCCAATTCAACGGATAGGTTTGTACTTGAAGCACTAATTTGGCGCTCTACGGTAGCAGATCCAACATAAGAAAACACCAATGTGGCCGGAGCCTGTCTGACGGTTATCGAAAATACACCGTTCTGACCAGAGGCCGCCCCGGTGGTCGTACCCTTAACCGTGATACTGACGCCCGCTAGCGGAGCTTTCGTCGATTTGTCAGTCACTGTACCACTTACAACAATTTCTTGAGCCTTCGCAAGCATAGCTGTGCCGAAGACCATCAAAAGCATACAAAATGCCCTGGCAGTTTTTTTCGTCATACAATAGTTTATTTGGTTGTGTATCTAATATAAAAAACTTTTACACAATAAACATGTATTTTCCCGCTGTCTCGTAATGTATTAACAAGAAACTAAAATCATCGATATTAACCTTCCTCAAGTTTAACAAAGCTGCAGGTTTAAAATGGTTAAAAGATCAGTTCGCTACAAACAAGTAACTAGAAAAGAGCCAGATGAAAATACATTATGGAATTACGAAGATTTAATCTTTAAGAAATTTGAATAAGAGATCTTTGTTATCTTCTCACAATAATTTAAATTGCTGTCCGTGCCAAATAGACCTTCACCTTACCAGCTTAATAATTCAGCAAATGAATAAAATTAAAGCCCTGATCTGCCTGATCATTCCAATACTCTTAATTTACTGCTTTAATACCAAATTCGGTGACCTCCCGCCCATCATCAGGTTCCTGGATCCATTCAAAGGATTCTGGCAGAATGCCGAAAGCATGCGCGTTAAACCGCAGCAGAAGCTTGTGCTAAAGCATACGACAGCAGATGTGGACATCATTTTTGATGCTCGCATGATTCCCCATATTTTCGCGCAGAATGACCATGACCTTTATTATGCCCAAGGCTATGTTACCGCTATGCACCGACTATGGCAGATGGACTTTCAAACCAGGTATGCAGCAGGGCGTTTATCGGAGGTCGTTGGCAAAAAAGCAATAGAACTAGACCGCTACCAGCGTCGGATGGGTATGGTATACGGTGCCGAAAATTCCCTGAAAGGCATGATGGAAGACCCGCTTTCCAAAAAGATGTTGCTGGCTTATACGGAAGGCATCAATGACTTCATACACAACCTTGCTCCAAAAGACCTTCCTATAGAATACAAAATTCTGGACTTTAAACCTGAAGACTGGACACCATTAAAATGCGCTTTACTGCTTAAACAGATGTCAGCTGTACTCGCTATGGGATCTGATGAATTTTACATGACCAACATCCTCAACAAGTTCGGACCCGAAATAACTGCAAACCTGTTTCCGGACTACCCTTATCAAGAAGATCCAATTATACCAGCAAGTACTAAATGGGACTTTAAACCATTACCAGTGCCATTACCTCCAGGAAGCTTTAATCAAATGGGTAGCAATAACATTCATACGACACGTCGAGAAGAAGGCATCGGTNNAAGACCCAAAGTGGCAAACCGATCCTCGCGAATGATCCACACTTGAATCTAACACTTCCTTCCATCTGGTATCAGATACAACTCAACGCCCCCGGAGTTAATGTTTACGGCGTTTCACTACCGGGTTCACCAAGTGTAATCATCGGCTTCAACCAAAAAATTGCCTGGGGTGTAACCAACGTTGCTGCGGACGTACTGGACTACTATCAAATAAAGTTCAAGGATGACACGCATCAGCAATACTGGTATGACAATGCCTGGAAGAACACCTCTACGAGGATTGAGCAGATCAAGATTCGAGGTGAGAAGACCGCTGTAGATACCGTCACGTATACCCACCATGGGCCAGTTGTATACTTTCAAAAGCCGGCACTGAGCTTGGCAAAGCCCGTTCCCGTTGGCCATGCGCTCAGGTGGATTGCTCATGACCGCTCAAATGACCTGATGACCTTCTACCATTTGAACAGAGGCAAAGGTTACGACGACTACCGTAAAGCACTTACCTTCTACACCGCGCCTGCACAGAACTTTATATTTGCTTCAGCAGATAATGATATCGCAATCACCGCAAATGGAAAGTTCCCGCTGAAATACAAAAACCAGGGAAAGTTCATTCTAGATGGTAGCGACCCGAAGAATGATTGGCAAGGCTGGATTCCAGCGGCACAGAATCCGACAGTCAAAAATCCCGAACGCGATTTTGTAAGCTCCGCAAACCAGTCTTCAACAGACCCAAGCTATCCTTATTACATTAACTGGGAGTTTTCACCCTATGAACGTGGTAAACGCATAAATGACAAACTTGCTGCCATTAAGAACATTACCGCCGACAGCATGCGTGTGATGCAAAGTGACTCTTATGGCATTTTCCCGGAAAATGTCCTGCCTGCTGTACTTCCATTGGTTGATCGTGCAGCGCTGAATGCCACCCAAAAAGAAGCCTTCATAACCATACAGAAATGGAATAGATTTTACCATGCAAACGAGATCGCACCTGGCATCTTCGNNTTNTGGATGTTTAAACTGAACAAGTTGATCTGGGATGATGAGTTTGAAGTGGCGAACGTACCGATGCGTCATCCTTCCCGTGACCGTACCGTTCAAATGCTCAGCAAAGAGCCGAATGCACCATGGTACGACAATGTTAACACCCCTGAAAAAGAAAGCCTTAAAGATCTCGTAAACCTATCCTTCAAGTATGCATGCGATAGTCTGGAACGTAAGTATGGGGTAATTGGAAAAAACTGGGCCTGGGCAAATGTGAAACATAGCCACGTGCCACATCTGGCTGCAATCCCCGGCTTCGGATCCAAAACGCTGATGATCGGCGGTTCCAAAAGCACTATTAATGCACTTAGCGAATCCAACGGTCCTTCCTGGAGAATGGTAATTGAGCTTGGCGATACACCGAAAGGACATGGCGTATTTCCGGGAGGCCAGTCTGGCAATCCTGGAAGTCCGTTTTACGATAATATGATCAGCACCTGGGCTGAAGGTAAGCTCTACGACCTATACCTCATGAACAATGCCCAGGACCCCGCAGTAAAAGCACTTACACGTTTAAAAATCTCAAAGAAATAATATGGTTTTCCTAATCATTTTGATCGCCGCATTCCTGCTACAACTTATTCTGCCGTGGTGGGTGATCGTCATCATCTCCTTCCTAACCTGTGCTATTCTTGGAAAAACTGCGAAGATTGCATTGTGGTCGCCTTTCATAGCGATACTCGTACTCTGGACCGCGATGGCGCTTTATAACAGCATACCCAATCAACATCTCATGGCGGGTCGCGTCGCAGAAATGTTGGGCGTAGACAGCTGGCTATTGGTTTTATTGATTACCGCTTTACTCGGTGGATTTGCTGCAGGCCTAAGCGGATTTTGTGGTTATCACTTCCGCAAGGCATTGATACGGGAGAAAAGCAATCGTTAATCTGTTATTTGTTTCCGTATTTTTGTGCCGTGGAGAACATCAAAGAACAAATTTTTAACATCAGCACTCCAAAAGCATTTGAAGAAACGGCTTTAACCGTATTCCGGTATCAAGCTGCGAATTGCGAGGTCTACAGATCCTTCTTACAACACCTAAAAGTGCAGCCCGATCAGGTAATAAGCACTGCTAAAATCCCTTATTTGCCCATAGCCTTCTTTAAATCTCATGAGGTAAAAAGCACTATGCTGCCAGCACAAGTTGTGTTTTCAAGTTCCGGAACTACGGGCCAGACACAGAGCCAACATATTGTTACCGATTTAACGCTCTATGAAGAAAGCTTCAACCGGGCTTTTCAACATTTCTACGGAGATCCTGCCGACAGCTGCATTCTTGCGTTGCTACCCTCTTACCAGGAACGTGAAGGTTCGTCATTGATTTACATGGTGGATGCATTGATTGCCCAAAGCCAACACCCTAAAAGTGGCTACTTTCTGCATCAAAATGAAGGCTTATATCAAACTTTGCTGGAGCTTAAACAACAAAAACAAAGTACCATCCTAATCGGGGTCACCTATGCTCTATTGGACTTCATTGAAGAGTACAGGTTGCAATTTCCCGAACTGATCGTCATGGAAACTGGCGGTATGAAAGGCAAACGAAAGGAAATGGTGCGTGAGGAACTCCATGAACTACTTACTACTGGATTCGGAGTACCCACCATCCATAGTGAGTATGGCATGACCGAACTACTTTCTCAAGGCTACTCCTATGGCAGTGGCATCTTTAATTGTCCAGCCTGGATGCGCATTGTACTGCGCGACACCAATGATCCGCTAAGCCTGCTCGAGAACCGGCAAACTGGTGGCATTAATGTCATTGATCTGGCTAACTTAAACTCGTGCAGCTTCATCGCTACACAAGACTTAGGGAAGATACATCCAGATGGTTCCTTTGAAGTACTGGGCCGCTTTGACAATGCAGATATTCGGGGTTGTAATCTTCTTGTCCAATAAGCCTTGTACAATAAGCCTTGAACCATAGGAACTCAGCTTACTTCTATAAGCAATTTGCGAAAAAAAAAAAGCGCAGTAATAATTATTACCGCGCTTTTTTTTTATGATATAGATAGAATTAACACTCTGCTGTAATCAGAAAATAGTTTTTCTTGCCTTTTTGAACAATAATAAATTTACCGTTCAACAGATCGGAGGTGCCGTATTGTTGACCAGCATCGGCAGGTTTAGCTTTATTAATGCTTAAGCCACCACCTTGAACAGTTTTTTTCACCTCACCCTTGGACGGGAATATGTTTGTTTTCTCTGCCAGTAAGGTACCAAGGTCTACACCTTGCTCCAACTCACTTTTAGCGATGTTAAACTGTGGAACACCGTCAAATATCTCTAATACCTGCTCATCACTTAACGTTGCAAAAAAGTCAAGCGAGCCGTTTCCAAAAAGAAAACCTGAGGTTTTGATTGCTGTTTCGAGTGCCGCTTCAGAATGGGTGCGCACGGTGATGTCTTCGGCTAATGCTTTTTGAAGAATCCTCATGTGCGGTGCCTGATCATGCTCCTGCTCCAAACGCTCAATCTCTTCCTTTGATTTAAGCGTGAAAATGCGGATCCATTTTTTAACATCTTCATCAGATGCATTTAACCAGAATTGGTAAAAACGGTAAGGCGAAGTTTTCGTTGCGTCCAGCCAAACCGCTCCACTTTCAGTTTTACCAAACTTGGTACCATCAGCTTTTTTAATGAGCTGTGTTGTCAATGCGTAAGCAGTACCATTGTCTTTACGGCGAATAAATTCCGTACCGGTTACAATATTTCCCCATTGGTCAGAACCGCCCATTTGAAGTACACAGTTATGGTTTTTCCACAGATAGTAAAAATCATAGCCTTGTATCAACTGGTAGCTGAATTCAGTAAACGAAAGACCAGCACCGGCTTCACCATTAAGACGCTTTTTAACGCTATCTTTTGCCATCATGTAGTTAACGGTAATGTGCTTACCTACATCGCGGATAAAATCCAGGAAACTGAAGTTCTTGAACCAATCAGCATTGTTCACCATTACCGCATCATTGCTTTCTTCGCCAAACACGAGGAACTTGCTCAACTGTGCTTTAATGCCATTTAGGTTATGTTCCAGGCTTTCTTCTGTAAGCAAGTTCCGCTCCGCGGATTTCCCAGAAGGATCGCCAACCATTCCGGTAGCACCGCCAACCAATGCATAAGGCTTATGACCAGCACGCTGAAAATGAATAAGCGTCATGATTTGTGTTAGATGCCCAACATGGAGCGAATCTGCAGTCGGATCGAAGCCGATATAACCGGCACACATGCCTTCATTCAATTTCTCTTCAGTATTCGGCATGATGTCATGCAGCATACCCCTCCAGCGTAATTCTTCTACAAAATTGGTCATTATCATAACTTTTGCGGCAAATATAGGAAAAGCCTGCTTAAAAATTTTCTACTTTTAGGGGATGAACTTCCTCTCCCATTACTACTTCGAGCGCAATAACCCAGATCATTATGTGGTCATGGGTGTGGTGTTGCCCGATTTGGTAAAGAATGCGGACAAATACTGGAACATTCATCCACAGAAAACCCCTGAGTTATACCAGGATAAAACCCCGCTTCAATCCATTCTCCGAGGCTGGCAAAAACACCTTGAAGTAGATAATTACTTCCATACCTCCGAATTTTTCAAAACGGAAACGGCCAATCTGAAGAAGTTAATTCTTCCCTGTGTAACTGTTGGCCCTGTAAAACCTTTTTTCCTCGCACACATCGGCTTGGAGCTCATGCTTGATCATCTGCTTCTGCACTCCGGCATGATTAATATCGAGACTTTCTACAAGCAATTGGAACAAGCCACTACCCCTGAACTTGATCTGTTCTTACAGAAAGGGGAACTTCCCGACCATGCTATCTTCGATGCTTTTCTCAGTGACTTCCTCAAAAGCCGCTACCTTTTCAGCTACCAGAAACTAGCCAGCATCAGCTATGCGCTAAACCGGATCTGCATGCGCGTTTGGGATAAACCGTTTACTGATGCACAGCTGGAGCTACTTACGCAGAAACTTGATGAATACTGCCCTGAACTCGAATCCCGGTTTATCACCATCTTTGATGAGCTGGAACAAAATCCTGCAATAAGCGCTTTTTAAATACTATTTGTATCTTCGTTGGATGTCCACAGCGAGCATTAAAGATACCATGGATGAACTGGTTAAAGAGCTTAACCAGCACACTTACAACTACTATGTTCTGGCAATGCCGACCATTGCAGACTATGAATTCGACAAGAAGCTGGAAACCCTGGCAAAACTTGAAAAAGAACATCCCGAATACGCAGATCCCAACTCACCTACCCAGCGAGTGGGTGGCGATCTTACCAAGAACTTCGTAACCGTTAAACATAAATGGCCGATGCTCTCGCTCGGAAACACCTATAACGAGCAGGACCTTCGCGACTTCGATGACCGCATAAGAAAAGCAATCGGCGACGATTTCCAATACGTATGTGAACTAAAGTTTGATGGTCTTTCCATTAGCCTCACTTACGAGCAAAACCAGCTTGTAAGAGCGGTTACCCGTGGCGATGGCACTCAGGGTGATGACGTAACCACCAATGTAAAAACCATCAGGAATATACCTCAGCGCCTGAAAAGCAGTGATAGCCCGGAAATCTTCGAAATCCGTGGTGAGATCTTCATGCACCGTGCTGCTTTCGAACGACTGAACAAAGAACGGGAAGAACTCGGCGAAGTAACATACGCCAACCCGAGAAATTTTGCAGCAGGCACCATAAAGATGCAGGACTCTGCAGAAGTAGCCAAAAGGCCGCTGGATGCTTTCTTCTACTCTTTAAACACAGATCGGACACTCTTCCACACACATTGGGAAAGCTTGCAGGCCATAAAATCCTGGGGCTTCCATGTTAGTGAACACTCAAGGCTGGCTTCGAATATGGATGAAGTACTCGAATTCATCAAACATTGGGAAAACGAACGCTTTAAGATCGGGTACGATATTGATGGTATTGTCATCAAAGTAAACAGCTATGGCCAGCAACAGGAACTTGGTTTTACCGCAAAATCTCCGCGCTGGGCCATATCATACAAATACAAGGCACAGGAAGTAGAAACCATACTTCAAAAAGTTACCTACCAGGTAGGTAGAACCGGTGCAGTAACCCCGGTAGCCAACCTCAAACCTGTGCAGCTTGCCGGAACAACCGTAAAGCGGGCTACACTCCATAATGCGAATGANNAAATTGAACGCCTGGATCTACATGAAGGCGATACCGTGTTTGTGGAAAAGGGCGGCGAAATCATCCCGAAGATCATCAACGTGAATCTGGAGAAACGTGCAGAAGATGCTAAACCGGTCATTTATCCTACAGCATGTCCGGAATGCGGAACTCCCTTGATCAGAAATGCAGGTGAGGTTGCTTTCTATTGCCCCAATGACGAGGGCTGCCCTCCGCAAATCGTGGGCAAGATGCAGCATTTCATAGGCCGTAAAGCCATGAACATCGATGGTGTTGGCGACGAAACCATCGAGACCTTTTACCGCCATGGCCTTGTTAGACACATTAGTGACCTGTACACGCTTAAAGACCGGGCAGATGAACTGAAAAACCTGGACCGTTTCGGAGAGAAGTCTATCGTAAACATGCTGAATGGGATAGAAAAGTCTAAAGAAATGCCATTCGAGAAAGTACTCTTCGGATTGGGTATCCGCTATGTAGGTGAAACTGTTGCACGTAAACTGGCCTTTGCCATTAAAAACATCGAAAGGCTTATCAATGCAACTGTCGAAGAACTCACTTCGATAGATGAAATCGGCCTCCGTATCGCGGAAAGTATTGTAGAATACTTCCATAAACCGGAACATATGCGGCAAATTGCATTGCTGCGATCTTATGGATTGCAGTTTGAGGCGGCAGAAACAACAATAAAGCTCCAGAGCGATAAATTTACCGGAAAAACATTTGTAATTTCGGGCGTCTTTGAGGGTATCAGCAGAGATGAATTGAAAGACCTTATTGAAGGTAATGGTGGTAAAATTCTTAGCAGCATCTCTGCGAAATTGAACTTCCTTGTCGCAGGCGATAATATGGGTCCTTCCAAACTGGAAAAAGCACAAAAATTAAAAATTCCAATGATCAGTCAGCAGGGATTACTAGAGATGTTGAAGTAAAAAATAATGAAAAAATTTCACGGCACGGGTGTAGCACTGGTTACACCATTTAAACAAGATGGATCAGTTGACTTCGATGGCCTTAGAAAGCTCATCGATCACATGGTGGAAGGCGGCGTGGATTACCTGGTTTCCCTGGGTACCACCGGAGAATCGTCAACCTTGAACAAGAAGGAAAAATCAGAGGTATGGTCGTTCACCGCAGCGGTTAACAATGGCAGATTACCTTTAGTTGCAGGTATCGGAGGTAATGATACCGCTGCAGTGATCGAAAGCATCAAAGCTTTTGAACACGAAAGCTACGATGCCATCCTGTCTGCAAGCCCTAACTACAATAAACCTACACAGGAAGGCATTTATCAGCATTATAAGGCCATTAGTGAGGCATCTAACCTCCCTATGCTCCTTTATAACGTGCCAGGCAGAACTGCCAGCAATATGAGTCCGGAAACCACCTGCCGACTTGCACATGACTTCAAAAACATCATTGGAACCAAAGAAGCCTCCGGAAGTTTTGATCAGTTTAACCAGATCATGAGAGACAAACCTGAAGACTTCATGTTGATCTCCGGAGATGATCCTGTTGCACTTCCAATGATCGCTCTTGGAGCAGTCGGGGTAATATCGGTGGTCGGCAATGCACTTCCTGCTGAGCTCTCTGAAGTGATCAGGCTGTCATTGAATGGCGAGTTCAAAAAGGCGCTACCGCTGCACCTGAGTTTGATTGAATTTACCCGCTTGATCTTTGCTGAAGGCAACCCGGCAGGCGTTAAGGCCGCATTGCAACACCTGGGCATCTGTGGCGATGCCGTTCGTTTACCACTGGTACCCGCATCCTCAGGCTTAACGGAAAAGATCGTGGCGCAGATTTCTGCTATTCGCGCTTAACAAAAATACCGAAGCATCAGACATAAAAAAAGCCTTTCANNTGAAAGGCTTTTTTTATGTCTGTTTAGCTTATGCTTCTACAAATTTGTTGTCTTTGTAATAGCCGCTTTTCAGTTTATCCGATACTTCACTGAAAGCATCCAGCGTACGCTGAACATCTTCAAGCGTATGAACCGCTGTAGGAATCAATCGAAGTTCGATCAGACCTTTAGGTATAACCGGATAAACAACGATTGAACAGAAAATGCCATAGTTCTCACGGAGATCCATTGTCAGCGCTGTTGCTTCCTGTAGTTCACCTTTTAGGAACACCGGTGTTACCATAGTATTCGTTAAACCAAGGTCAAATCCTCTAGCCCTCAATCCATTCTGAAGATTGGTTGCAATATTCCAAAGGTTCTCTCTTAGCTCATTATTATTTTTAAGAAGTTCCAAACGCTTAAGCAAGCCAATTACCATTGGCATAGGCAGTGCCTTCGCAAAAGTTTGTGAACGCATGTTGTAACGCAGGAAGTTTGTGATTTCTTCAGTAGATGCTACAAACGCACCGATACCAGCCATTGATTTTGCAAATGTTCCGAAATAAACATCTACACCTTCTATGCAATCCTGTGCTTCGTGTGTTCCCGCACCAGTTGGCCCCATTGTACCAAAACCATGGGCGTCATCAATAAGCAAGCGGAAATTGAATTGTTTTTTAAGTTCAATAAGTTCCTTTAATTTCCCTTGTGCACCAGACATGCCGAATACACCTTCGGTAATAACAAGGATACCACCACCACTCTGCTCTACCAGCTTCGAAGCGCGTGCAAGTTGCTTCGCGGCGCTATCGATGTCATTGTGCTGGTAAACAAAACGCTTACCCATATGTAGTCTCAAACCATCAATAATGCAGGCATGCGACTC
>DDAD01000104.1 GCA_002333205.1 Pedobacter sp. UBA2067 | reverse complement strand
CCTAAACAGCGTCGGATAACGAGGTAAAGGTGAAGTCGCGGATTTTCATCGGTGGAATCATGCCCGAACCTGTACGCACTGGTTTTCCAAGTGCTTCAACGTTATTCAGCATAATTACCGGACTTTCGTTGAACCTGAAGTTCTTCAATGGGAACTTGATCTCACCATTCTCGATGTAGAAAGTACCATCACGGGTAAGACCGGTTAATAGCAAGGTTTGTGGATCCACAGAGCGGATGTACCAAAAACGGGTTACCAGGATGCCTTTTTCTGTACTCTTGATAAGGTCTTCAAGGGATTGATTTCCGCCTTCAATTACAATGCTTCTAGCCATTGCCAAAGGTTGTACGCCTTTTTGCGCAGCCCAGTATCTGGAGTAAGCCAGGTTCTTAACCACACCATTTTGTACCCACTGTGTTCTCTTGATCGGCAATCCGTCGCCATCCCAGGTTGATGAAGGCAGTTCCGGGTTTAATGGGTCAGAGTATATGTTTACATTCTCGGAGAACAACTGTTCGCCAAGACGCGTACCTCCGCCCTTTTTGCTCATAAAGCTACGACCTTCGTCTGCACTTCTCGCGTCAAATCCTCTGAACATGTTACCAATAATGTCGCTGGCTGCCAATGGCTCCAGAATTACCGTGTACTTACCAGGTTCAATAGCCTTAGCACCCGCAGATGTAGTTGCTTTGGTTGCCGCGATCTTACTCAATGCCAGCGTGTCCATCTTATTCAGGTCGTTGAAGCCCTGTTCAATATAGCCCGATCCTGTACCTGCCTGATTTCTGATGGTTACCGAGAAAGAGACGTCTGTACCTTTATTGTAGGCGAATAGTCCCTTGGAATTCATCATTGCATTGAATCGGGTTGAATTTTCCAGGAAACCTGCTGCTTCGAGATTTGCTGCCTTGGAAACGGACAAACTTTTACCCACCATTTCGGCACGGGTATCAGGTGTCATAGCAGCAGTAGCTTGATTGAAGGTTGTTGCCTCTGCATAGGTTTGCGGGCCCAGTGGTGGCATGTATTCCGGATTCTCCGGTGCAAGTTTTGCCAACTCTTCTGCCCTTTGAACCACTTTCTGAAGGGACGCATCATCAAATTCATTGATGGTCGCAGTACCCGTCTTTTTACCAAACGTTGAACTTACGCCAAGGCTCATCACGCTGATTTGTCCTGCTGTAGATACCGCATTACGGGCGTAGCGGATATTACCGCCATCAGAGCCATTTAAACTTACCTCGCAGGCATCTGCTTTTGAAAAAGAGATGACCTTCTTTAAGATTGCCTGGGCTTCTTCTTTACTTAATATCGCCATAATTATATTTTTCTTGCTGTATTGATAACATTAATTCCATTAAACCTAGTCGTTGCACTGCCGTGAGATACTGCAGAGCTTTGGGATGGCTGACCTTTACCATCATTGAAGGATCCACCTAAACGGTAGTCGCTGGCATCGCAAACTGCGGCACAAGAGTTCCAAAACTCCTGGGTATTTGCCTGATNNAGTTGTAACGTTGCTGGTCAATGGAGAAACTTCCATTACCATTGATGTAAATGCCTTTCTCCACATCTTTGATCATATCATCAACACTCAATTTCTCCTTACCTGGTTGCAGAGACACATTCGGCATCCGTTGAAATTGAACATCATCCCAACCCTGTGCGTAACAGCAGCCCTGAGATTCTTCCAAACCAATGATATGGGCTTGGTCGCGGATGGCCTGGTAATTCACCAGGACACCGTCTTTGATGATATCCCATTTTTTACACTTCACACCTTCATCATCATAACCTACGGCACCTAAAGATCCCACTTGGGTTTTATCTGCTACGACATTGACTTTATTGCTTCCAAACTGGAACTTTTTACTTTGCCATTTATCGAGCGTCAGGAAGCTGGTCCCTGCATAATTTGCTTCATAGCCAAGTACACGATCAAGCTCGGTTGGGTGACCAACGGATTCGTGAATGGTAAGCCATAAGTGCGAAGGATCAAGTACAAGGTCGTACTTACCAGGTTCAACCGTCTTGGCTTTAACTTTTTCTGCAGCATTCAAGGCGGCGAATTTCACATCTTCCAGGATGTCGTATCTGGCTTTGTAGCGCGGTATGATACCAGCAACCTTTTCTTCAGCCTTCGGATGCATATACTCATAGCCCATGCCCATCGGCGAACTCAGCGAAGTTCTGGTTTGGAACTTGCCTGATGCACGATCAATACGGGTAACGGTGAATGAAGGATAAATGCGGTGTACATCCTGGTCAATATAAGAACCATCTGTTGATGCGAAATACTTCTGCTCATTTACTGCGAAGATCACAGAGTTGACGAAGCTTGCACCATTTTGAAGGGCAATATCGTTTACATTTAAAAGAAGATCTACCTTTTCCTTTACGGGAACTTCAAAGGAATTGATCTCTAAAGGTGTTTTCCAGCTAACCTCGCCGTAACCTTTTTGCGGTGCCAGTTTAACCGGTTCACCCTGGATCTTAGCATTCGCCTTTGCAACAGCAACCGCTTGTTCCGCTGCTTTAGCAATACCATCGCGGGTTACGTTGTTCGTAGCCGCGAAGCCCCAGCAGCCATTTGCAATTACGCGGATACCAATTCCATAAGACTCCGTGTTAGCAACACCTTGTACCCTTTTCTCGCGCGTGGCGACAAACTGGTTCAGGTATCGTCCAATACGTACATCTGTGTAGCTGGCACCTTTAGACTTCGCTGCATTTAAGGCAACATCCGCCAGTTCTTTCTTAACTTTCGGATCTACGCGATCCAGGGCTTGCAGCGGATCGATGGGCGTTCCGTAAGCCGCAAGGTTCGGGAGGAACATCGCTCCTAATCCCATTCCCGACAGTTTGATAAAATCTTTTCTTTTCAATGCAGTTCGTTTTATAGTTTATGTAAGTCAATTTAGTATTTATTGCGATTCGCTATTGCAATATTTTCGTTTCAAACCATAAAAAGCCAACACTTACCAGAAAAAGGATGAAAAAGATCCACCTGGAAACTGATTTTTCTACCTTTTGTATCACATCTTGGGCTGCTACCTTCTTTTCATCTTGTAATTTCTCGAAGGAGGTGTTGTCTATTATCATTTTTTTGGCTTTTACTACCGGCCAAGCTGATGTAGCATATACATATAGCGCTTGCTCTTTTCCCGCAGACGTAGAAAATGTAGTCCAGCCTTGCTGCTTTGCACGAAAACTGCTCTGCCAGTAAAAAGGTAGTATCAGATGCTGTTGTACCGCCAGGTTCTCGCTTTTCAATTGTAATGAAGGCATCACTTCAGTCCCGTGCTGAAAATTGATCTTTACCTGCTCGCCGACCTTTGGCATTTTCGGTTCTACATCCCAGTAGAAGTCGTTGGTAGTCTTGCGTGCCGTTTGCTTGATTAATGTTGACCAATAGTTTGAATAATCAGAAGTCGAAGCACTGAGCACCCAGTTGAAAGTTGCAGGGATTGTGGTTGCGGTGATTCTTCCATTGCCCTGCAGCGCTGTATTTACCAGGGCATTACCTCTTGGATCAGCAACCAGTATTTGCTGTGCGCTATTCGCTGCCAGATAAACCGGCTGACGCATTGGAAGCGCTTTCAGCTGCTGGCTATTTTCCCTAAGCACAGGTTGCACCGTGGTCGTGATGCTATCCCTGGTACTCCGGATATTGAACATACGGCTAAATTTTGAGCCTGGCTCGGCCTCGTTCAGGCGCAGCAGCAGGCCTAATCCTGCTTGAATTTCATGCTGCAACGCTGCGTTCAGCGCACCGAGGTTTGTTAATTCTTCTTCATCAGCAATTACAAGATCGTATTTCTTGAATGTTGCCGCAGTGAGCATTGCACTTTCAGCACCTTCTGCATTTACCTGCTCGGTGCTGAACTTATCTTTACTGATCCTTGTGCGAAAAAGTGCGGGATATTTATGATCTAAAAGCCAGTTCCTTAAAAATTTGTTCTCGAAATCCGGGAAAGAAGCGAGCACCAGGATCTTTGTTTTTGGCTGCTCAACCACCTGAAATGGAACTTCTTCAGTGGCAATCTTTTCTGCTCCCGAAAATGCCTGCAGCTGATAAACCGCAGGGCCAATTTGTCTTGGTGTGCAGGAAAGCGTGAAAGGCATCTG
>DDAD01000107.1 GCA_002333205.1 Pedobacter sp. UBA2067 | reverse complement strand
CGTTTCCGTTTTGCGAGCGGAAGACGACCTGAAGATTCTTGAAGACGTATTAAGCCAGGCCTTGCTGGAAGCGGATCTTGTTCTGCTTACCGGTGGTGTCAGTGTTGGTGATTACGACTTTGTGCTGGCTGCCGCCCGAAATTGTGGTGTAAAGCAGGCTTTCCACAAGATCAGGCAAAAACCAGGCAAGCCTCTGTTCTTTGGATCGAAATATCAGAAGATTGTATTCGGACTTCCGGGCAATCCCTCCTCTGTCCTAAGCTGTTTCTATCAGTATGTAGTGCCGGCAATTGGTCGGATGATGGGTAAAGCACTTGGTCTTGACATTGCACAGGCTGTATTGACCCATGATTATACGAAGGCACCAGGCTTGACCCATTTCCTTAAAGGCCGCTTTGACAACGGGAATGTTACACCTTTGCATGCTCAGGAATCATTTAAACTGCATTCTTTTGCAGAAGCCAACTGCCTGATTGTACTTGAAGAAACTGCATCCGATTACAAGGCAGGTGAACAGGTGGAAGTACATTTACTACCAATACGCTAGAATGGAAGTTTTCTACATCATACTTTTTATCGTTGCCTTTTTATATGCCTCGGTAGGCCATGGCGGTGCCAGTGGTTATCTCGCATTAATGGCAAAATATGGTATAGCACCCGAGGTGATGAAACCCACGGCCTTGTTGTTAAACCTATTTGTTTCTGGCTCAGCGTTCCTGCAATTCTATCGAGGAAATCATTTTTTGAAAAATATCTTTCTACCACTTGCTGCTGCATCCATCCCGATGTCGTTTATTGGCGGTATGTTGGTTATTGAGGACCATATTTATAAAAGGATACTGGGTGCTTTGCTGTTAATGCCTGTGGTGCGCCTTTTGTTTTTCAAGAATACCGACCAATCCGCCTTAAAGGATTCGAACTTTTATATTTCCTTATTGGTAGGCGGGTCTATTGGCTTGCTTTCAGGCATGATCGGAATAGGTGGTGGAATAATTCTCTCACCTGTTTTATTGCTTTTGAAATGGACCGACCAGAAGCAAACGGCTGCCATAAGCGCGCTCTTTATTTTTGTGAATTCAGTTGCCGGGCTTGCTGGCCAGTTTACCAAAGGAATTGAATTCAATAACAATATGTTGATATATGTTGTTGTAGCGTTTAGTGGGGGATTGCTCGGCGCATATTATGGTGCTTCTAAATTCAACCATAATGTATTGAAAAACGTGTTGGGCTTAGTATTGTTTATGGCTGCATTTAAACTCTGGTTTGTTTAGTTCAGCCGCTATTTTTTATTTTTAAAAATGAACATAATTAACATTATGCCGTTTGGGCAGATCGCGGAGATTACTGGGGCAGCGACCTTTGCCTTAACCGCAGTTGATACGGATGNNCCGGCATCTTCTTGCTTCCAGGTATCCTGAACTTGAAACCAGACGCTATGCTATTGCAGTAGATAAAGTGATCGTTAAAGAAAATACGGTGTTGAACCCGGGTGCGGTTGTTGCGCTGCTCCCACCATTTTCGGGAGGATAGGATGGAGACTGAGTTTAATAATCGTTATAGTCGTCATGTCCTGCTGAAGGGCTTTGGTGCAGCAGCGCAGGAAAAACTTTTAGCAGCAAAGGTGCTCGTGATCGGTGCCGGTGGACTTGGATGCCCGGCATTGCAATATCTGGCAGCAGCGGGTGTAGGTTTAATCGGAATTGTTGATGATGATATTGTCTCCCTAAGTAATTTGCAGCGGCAAGTTATCTATAAGGCATCCGACGTTGGCCAAAAGAAGGCGAGTATCGCTGCAGCGCGGATGTTGGAACTCAATCCAGGTATTAAGGTTGTTCCATATGTGCTTAGGTTAGATACTACGAATGCGTTGAAGCTATTTAGTGAATATGATATCATTGTTGATGGTACAGACAACTTTGCTACGAGATACCTTATTAATGATGCTTGTGTATTATTAAAAAAGCCTCTGGTGTTTGCTGCGGTATTCCAATATGAAGGGCAACTTGCGGTATTTAACGTTGCCGATGTAAATGGCTTGAAGCTAAACTACCGGGATCTCTTTGATACCCCGCCTGCTGCTGAAGACGCACCAGACTGTAATGAAGCTGGTGTTCTGGGCGTATTGCCAGGAACAATGGGTGTTATGCAGGCTACGGAAGTTATTAAGCTGATCACCGGCGTAGGGAAACCGCTTCTGAATAAATTGCTTATCTATCAGGCGCTTGAGGCAGAAAGTTACACGGTGCAGTTAATGCCAGGAAAAAATACGGCGCAGGCCATACCGAAAACCCCTGAAGCATTTCTAAATACAAATTACGAATGGTTCTGTGACGCAAGGCGCAAGCTGGTTGATGAGCTGGAACCTGAGGCATTTGAAGAACTGGCAGAACTGGAGAATGTCCGGGTGATCGATGTGCGGGAATTCGGTGAATACCCAAAAGCGTACTTTGATCATGAACAAATCCCGCTTTCAGTAATCCTTCAGGATACCCCAGAATTTGAGGAGTCTAAAATCCTCGTGTTTTGCCAGTCCGGTAAAAGAAGTTTGCAGGCCGCGGCACTGATTAAAGAAAAATCAAAAGCCCATCAGGAGGTTTATAGCCTCAAAGGTGGTATCCTCAATTTGTAGGTAACATATGAAAGAAAGAAAAATCAAGGACATTTTTGTTGACGGTGCAATTTCAGCAAGCTTCATAGCGGAGCAAATTCAGAAACATCATACGAAAACAGACATCGGGGCACATAACATTTTCCTCGGACAGGTTAGGGCAGATGAACTTGGAGCACGCAAGGTGGCCGCTATAGAATACACGAGTTATAAAGAGATGGCATTGGAAAAGATGCATGAAATCAGGGAAACGATATTTGCAAAATACGACTTGACTTGCATGCATGTATATCATAGCCTGGGTTCAGTTGCAGCAGGTGAAATCTGCCTGTTTGTCTTTACTTCCTCAAAACATCGTAAGTTGGCCATTGAAGGCTGTTCCGAACTTGTTGAATTGATAAAGTCTGAATTGCCGGTTTGGGCTAAGGAAATATTTGAGGATGATAGTTTCATCTGGAAAACAAATCAATAATAATGGTAGATATCACACATAAAAATTCGACCCTGCGAAAAGCNNCTATTCCGGACTGTCATCCTTTACCTATTGAATTTGCTTCTATAACATATCATATTTCGGAGCTGGACATTGTGATACGTGTAGAGGTGCATACAATTTACAAAACCGGGGTAGAAGTGGAGGCGATGCACGGTGCTTCCGTAGCAGCCTTAGTCATGTACGATATGTTGAAGCCTATAGATAAAGGCGTAGTGATTGAGCAGGTTCACCTGGAACAGAAAACTGGTGGCAAGTCAGACCTTAAATCTACAAATCTACCATTGAAAGTTGCTGTGGTGGTTTGTTCTGACCGGGTATCGGCAGGGGAGAAGCAGGACACCGCTGGCAAATTCATTGTATCGGCGCTGCCGAAGTATGGTCTGGAGTGTTCATCCTATGAGATTGTTCCGGACGAAATGGAGCAAATACAGCAGATTGCTTTAAGTTATGTGGATCAAGAATTCGATCTGGTCATATTTACGGGCGGTACCGGCCTGTCTTTAAGGGACGTCACACCAGAGGCGCTTACACCTTTAATTGACCGTAACATTCCTGGTATTATGGAAACTGCAAGGAATTATGGGCAATTAAGAACACCTTTTGCAATGCTTTCCAGAGGAATAGCTGGTTTCGTAAGCCAGACCATGGTGATAACCTTTCCTGGGTCGGAAAATGCCGTAAGAGAGTATATGTATTCACTATTTCCATCATTATTGCATGTTTTTGATCTAAAAGAAAAAGATCCACACGGAAATCATTAGAATATAGATGATTTGTCGTAAAAAAGTCCATTAGCTTATCATATTTTTGACTTTTACAGGTAATTATGTGTCTGATATTGGTGTTTCGCTCGCAATATCATGTATGTCTTGGTGTTTATTCAATATTTTGAGTGTTTGTGATCTAATCTTAGGTTTTTGTGTTAAGAAGTTGTTAAAATTTTGTAATTATTTGTAAGTGTATTTGGTACACTAACAAATAATTATATATATTTGTATCATCAAACAACAGCATGCGCAGCCGTTTAAAACCCTGCCTGCATGCGCTCTGGTTGTTGATGTAATAGAAACCGTAAAAAATAAAAATACGAAGCAATTCAGCGGTCGCTGATGCAGGAGATTTAAGAAATAACCCGTTCATACAGGTTTATATTTGGTTAGAAAAGGGATNNCTTTCTAATACAAGTAGTTAACACATATCTTTGTCTCATTGTTCAACAAAAATATTTGTAACAACATGATTTTAGAAAAAAACACATTAGCTGTTGTATTGAACGGGAGTTCTACACAAGGCATGAACGCTGCTAAAAACCTTATACATCAATATAACCGAGTACTATTAGTTGGTAACGATCGTCACGAACTCAAATCTGCATCTCGGGATCTATCTAGTCAATGTCCGTCAGAGAAGATATTATACGTTGAGGCTGATCTGACAAGAAAAGCAGAACTTGCAAAGTTCATTTGTTTGGTAAAGGACAAGTTTGGAGGTGCCGACTTCGTAGAAAACTGCATGCAGATTGAAGATGCAGCGGAGCGTGAGACTTTTGCAGTTGCATTGAAAGCCTTTGAAGCAGCAGCAGTAAATCAGCTGGAAGTAGCTTAATTTAGAAAAGATTTTCGGTTTGAACCGGAATTGCCTTCAGTGTAATCAATTGGGTTACGCTGAAGGCATTTTTATTTTGCAGTTGAGGGTAGGCAAGTTTCAATTCTGTGTGTTAGAAAGCTTCACCAAGATTCAGAAATATCGCACTAAAGCCTTTGCTCACACCATAGTCAATACCAATATTAGTGTTCGATGCTTTGTTGAACTTAACACGCAGACCTGTTCCCGCAGCTGGATGCCAGGAGGTAAGAAAGTTGCCACTTCCACTTACAGATGTTGCATTCGCAAAGACCACAAAGCCCAGTAGACCATTGTTGGTGATGTCACGTCGATATTCCGACTCCAGGTACATTAGGCTTTTACCACGGTACCTATTTTGGTCAATACCTCTTCCAGAGCGGTTGTTAGGATCCCAACCGACACTCGGTAAATCCAGATAAGGTGCGTCGCCTTCAAAGGTCGTCCAGAAGTAAGACCAGAAAGCTAAAGTATTCTGTTGATTTTTTTTGTTTGGACTCATGTAAACGTACTTTCTGGCATCCAGATATAGTGATCGCCAATCCTGATTGCTTCCGAGAAATGTTGGGTTTATCCGATAGACCGCATTGAAATATGCACCCGGCAAAGGATTAATAGAGTTATTCCTGGTATCGTATAATACATTTAAGCTAACACCTGAAGCAAACGAATTGCCGTCGGTTCCAACTGGGTAGTCTGTAAAATCTGGAAGATTTATATTTGGTTCATCACTCTTTATATTGAAATGATAGTCCAGATTGTAGCCTAAGCCGGCATACAAATAAGGTTTAATTCGTTTCAGGGCGGTCTGGTAGAATCGGATGTATTTGTAGTTCTCCAGTGATCTCCGGTCTGCCTGGTTATTACCCAATCCCCAGGTAAACTGTGGGTATACCAAAAAGCGGGTATCACCTTGTATGGTCCAGGCGTTGTCTGGCAACCAGATACTGGTTCTTAATGGCAATCCAAAACGCCTGCCAAAGTTCCAGTACGGGGCAAAGGATGCTGTTGAAATATTGGTTGTGTTCCGCGGACCAAAATAAATCCCTGCGGTGGTGCTGGTTACCAAAGCCCGGCCAGTACCGCCGGGAACATTTGTACCGAAAGGGAGAAAAGAAAATGTGACCCTTTTGTCTGTTCTGGTTTCAACTTTCTTCGGTTTTATTTTAAAGAATGCTTTTCCAATATCAATTAAGTCGGTCTGCCTGGCAGTGTCTTTCAATTCTTGTTCCTCTTGTGGAATGATGGTATTAGCATTCTGTGCGAGGGCGATTGCTGGAAAAAACAGCAGAAAGTAGATCAGTAATCTATAGCGTAAATTCATAGCGGGGTTTCCGGTGTTCATGACCGGTATCTATTAAACAGTAAAAAGCCCAAAAAGTTAACCCAGGGGCAACATTAAGGGCTTATCATCATAAATACTTCGCTTTGTGGCAATCGTATGAGCAATCAGGGTCTTATTTTGGCAGAGTAGGCCTGATCTCGATTTTACTAGGTAAGGTTCGCTCATGCATATCTAACATGTCGACAACCAACTTGCCGATGTCTTCTGGCTGAATTTTCCAGGCGTCTTTCTCCTGGTCTGGTTTATGCTCGTTGAAATGGGTTGCCACTGATCCTGGCATAATCGTACTTACCTTAACATTATACTTTCTTAGATCCAGCATCATTGCCTGGGTAAAACCGGTAAGTCCGAATTTACTGGCATTGTATGCTGCACCGCCTGCAAAGAAATTAGTGCCTGCTAAACTGGAAATGGTAAAGATATAGCCCTGCGCAGCTTTAATGTGTTCTACGGTTGCTTTTACACTGTAAAATACACCGGTTAGGTTGGTGTCAATCGTATCCAGCCATGAATCTTCATCCAGTTCATCAATGGGAGCGAAGTGGCCTACGCCAGCATTTGCTACCAGGACATCCAGTTTCCCCCATTTGTCTATGATTTTCTGTACAGCTGCCTGTTGTGATTGAAGACTCTTTACGTCTGCAGCAATACCCAGGATATCACCGGAAGATTTCAGCTGCTCCACAGCACTATCAGCAGCATCCTGCGAACGGCTGGTAATGGCAACTTTGTGTCCTTGTTTTAAAAGTGCTTCTGCGACTCCAAACCCGATACCTTTACTTCCCCCGGTGATCAGGATTACTTTGTTGTTCTGATTTTCCATGCTTGTATAACGAGTCAAGGCAGATTAAAGTTTGATTATTCTAAGCCGTGTTAGAAGGGTGTGCCCGACGAAACGTATAAAAATTAAACAAAAGGCAATAGCTAAAGTTACTTTAAATAAACATGGCTTCATGGAAAATGTAAGACAAGATAGAATTCAACTGGTGGATGTTCAATTCACCATAAACGGCCAGCCGTGTACATTGCAGGTGGAGCCTTGGGTGAGTCTTTTGGATGCACTCCGTGATCACATTGGGCTAACAGGGACAAAAAAGGGCTGTGATCATGGGCAATGCGGTGCGTGTACCGTATTGGTAAATGGCAAGCGAATCAATTCCTGTATGACACTTGCAGTTATGCGGGATGGCGCCGAGATAACGACAGTTGAAGGCCTGGCAAAAGGGGATGAGCTTCATCCTTTGCAGCAGGCCTTTATCGATCATGATGCTTTCCAGTGTGGGTATTGCACGCCCGGTCAGCTATGCTCGGCTATTGGCCTGATGAATGAAGGCCAGGCGAAGACAATGGCGGATGTTCAGGATCTTATGAGTGGTAACATTTGCCGCTGTGCAGCTTATACCAATATCAATGCGGCAATAGCTGAGGTTATGGGAATTGCAAAGGAGGGTAGTTTATGAATCGGATCACCTACTCACGTGCGCAGGATGTAGACGATGCTGTACATCAACTCGGCATTATTAACAATGCGAAATTGATAGCTGGCGGAACGAACCTATTGGACTTAATGAAGATCAATGTGATGCAGCCAGATCACCTGATTGATGTTAACCATATTGGGTTTAACACCATTACTGCCGAAGCGAATGGTTGGTTGAACCTGGGCGCGATGGTGACCAATGCCGATACCGCTTACCATGAAGCGGTCGTCAGGCAGTATCCACTACTTTCCGAAGCAATGTTGTCAGCGGCTTCAGCACAGTTGAGAAATATGGCCACCAATGGCGGTAATCTGATGCAGCGCACCCGTTGCTACTACTTCTATGACACGGCTATGCCCTGTAATAAGCGGAAGCCTGGATCAGGATGCGCAGCTATTGATGGTTTTAACCGGATGCATGCAATTCTTGGTAACTCGGCGCAATGCATCGCTGTGCATCCTTCAGACATGGCAGTAGCCCTCACTGCCCTAGATGCGGTAGTTTGTGTTTCCGGACCAGGTTCAGCACGTGAAATACCTATAACGTCTTTTTACCGTCTTCCGGGCGAAGATCCGCATATTGATAATAATCTGGGACCAGATGAAATCATTACTGGAATAAAGTTGCCTCCATCAGGGTTTTCAAAGCACTATAGTTATTTGAAGCTTCGTGACCGGCCTTCCTATGCTTTCGCGTTGGTGTCTGTTGCTGCGGCACTGGAACTTGATACTAATCACAAGATCCTTAAAGCCCGGATCGCTCTTGGAGGGGTAGCGCACAAGCCCTGGAGGATGCCAGAAGTAGAGGTAAGGCTTGAAGGAAAGCTGGCAGCTGCTGATATTTTTAGGGAAACTGCAGAGATGCTCCTGGAGGGTGCCCAAGGATATGGACATAACAATTTCAAAATTGAACTTGCAAAGCGTGCGATTGTGCGTGCGTTGGAGCAGGCTGTAAACAAGCAAGCAGAATCATGAGAACAAACTATATAGGGGTATCAGTTAACCGGGTTGATGGCAATTTAAAAGTCAAAGGCGAAGCTAAATACGCCTCAGAATATCAGACAGATAATTTATGTTTCGGGGTGGTGATTTCTTCTTCGATTCCCCGCGGCAAAATCAAAGCCATTGATGCCTCCAAAGCCATGGCTTTGGAGGGTGTACTTCAGGTGTTTAGCCATGAGAACCGTACGAGTTTGCCGTGGTTCGACAAAAACTATAAAGATGAGGATCAGCCACCAGGGTCTCCATTTAGGCCATTTTATAGTTCCGAGATACAGTTCAACATGCAGCCTGTTGCGCTTGTTGTAGCAGAAAGCTTTGAGCTTGCACGGTATGCTGCATCCCTGGTTGAGGTTAGTTACAAGGCTGAAAAATTTACGGTGGACATCAACGCACACCTGGATGATGCTTTTGAAGTGAAAAAGGGAAAGAGTGGTTGGAAGCCGCCAAAGCCGAGGGGAAATGCTACAAAAGCGTTGAAAAAAGCAGATGTCGTCATTGAGGCGACTTACTTTCATCCTGCGGAGCATCACAATCCGCTGGAACTGCATGCAAGTACAGTGGTGGTTGAAAAGAACGGCACTTTTACCGTATATGACAAAACGCAGGGCGTGTTCAATTCTCAACAATATATAACCAAAGTTTTTGGCTTGTCTAAAGAAGAGGTACATGTTAAAGCACCGTTCGTTGGAGGTGCTTTCGGCTCTGGCTTGCGTCCGCAATACCAGCTTTTTATGGCCGTTCTAGCCGCGAAGGCATTGAAACGTTCCGTTCGTGTGGTGCTTACCAGGCAGCAGATGTTTTCTTTCGGCCACCGGCCGATGACCAGTCAGCAGCTCGTGTTAGGTTCCTCTGGTGAGGGAAAGTTGCTGGGGATTAAGCATCAGGCAATTGCCGAAACTTCCATGTTCGAGAACTATACGGAGAATGTGGTAAACTGGTCTGGTATGTTGTATGATTGTGCTGATGTGGATCTTAGCTATAAGCTTGTTAAACTAGACACGTATACGCCATTGGACATGCGGGCACCCGGAGGAGCGACAGGTTTGTATGCCTTTGAGGCTGCTATTGATGAACTCGCCTGTAAGGCTGAAATAGATCCGCTTGAATTTCGTATTCGAAACTATGCTCATACAGAACAGAATGAGAAGGTGCCTTTCNNGCAGGCAGCGTCAAAATTTGGCTGGGATAAACGGCAGAGTGTGCCCGGACAAATGCGGGAGGGGAATCATCTTGTTGGCTATGGATTGGCTACTGGCGTATGGGAAGCGCAGCAGCAACCTGTAATGGCTAAAGCGCAGTTATCGCCAGATGGAAAGCTTCAGGTTAGCTGTGGAACCGCTGATATTGGCACCGGTACGTATACGGTGATGACTCAAATTGCTGCGGACACACTTGGATTGCCGCTGGAAGATGTTACTTTCTTGCTTGGCGATTCTGACCTGCCAATGGCGCCGCTGCAGGGTGGTTCCTGGACCGCCAGTTCTGTGGGCCCTGCCGTGCTCGCAGTTTGTGAGGGTATAAAATCTATGCTGTTGAAAGAAGCTGGTAAGTTGTCGAACTCCGGGTTGAAAGGTGCTAAAGACGATGAGGTGTTCTTCTCTGACGGTATGATGTATTTGAAGGATGATCCAAGAGTCTCCATATTGATCACCGAGGTAATGAGGCAGCGCTCAGTTCCGGTTTTGGAGTACGAAACCGCCTCAACACCTAATCCCAAACAAAGCCAATTTGGAAAGTACACTCACGCTGCGGTGTTTGTTGAGGTTAAGGTGGATGCGGACCTGGGGAACGTGCAGGTGAGCAGGGTTGTTGTAGGTGTAGCTGGAGGAAGGATCCTTAATCCGAAGACCGCACGCAGTCAGGTGCTTGGTGGTGTAGTATGGGGGATCAGTATGGCGCTAGAAGAAGAGTCGATTATGGATAAGCAATATGGCCGCTTCATCAATCACGATTTGGCAGAATATCATGTCGCCGTCAATGCAGACGTTCAGGATCTCGAAGTAATTTTCGTGGAAGAGGAAGATGAGGTTGTGAACCCGCTGGGTGTTAAAGGGCTCGGCGAGATCGGTATCGTCGGTGTACCTGCCGCAATTTCAAACGCCATCTACAATGCTACCGGTAAAAGACTGCGGGATTTGCCCTTTACAATGGATAAGTTGCTCTAGTTAAATCTTAAACCAATATGGTATGAATGTAAGTGATTTCATTATTCAACGCTTGTCTGACTGGGACGTTAAAAGTATATTCGGTTATCCGGGAGATGGTATTAACGGACTTTTAGGAGCCCTGAATCGTTCCGGCAAGATTAAGTTTATTCAGACGCGCCATGAGGAGATGGCAGCCTTTATGGCTTGCGCGCATGCTAAATTCACGGGTGAAGTTGGTGTTTGCCTCGCGACATCAGGCCCTGGCGCGATACACTTGTTGAATGGTCTTTATGATGCAAAGCTTGATCATCAACCTGTGGTAGCCATTGTTGGACAGCAAAAACGCAGCACCCTTGGCAGCAGCTATCAACAGGAGATAGATTTGGTTTCCCTTTACAAGGATGTCGCTTCTGAGTATGTACAGATGGTAACCGATCCAACACAGGTTAGGCAGGTCATTGACCGTGCATTCCGTATCGCCAAAGCTTCGCGGACAGTTACTTGTGTGATCCTTCCGAACGATGTTCAGGAAGAAGATGCTGTAACCGAACCGCCACGCGAACACGGAAATGTGGTGTCTGGAATCGGTCACTCCAGCAGTCGGCTGTTGCCTGCGGAAAGAGACATTCAAGCTGCCGCTGAGCTACTGAATGCTGGGAAACGTGTTGCTATTCTAATTGGTGCAGGTGCTTATGGCGCTGCAGAGGAAGTGAAGCAAGTGGCGGAACTTCTTGGTGCAGGCGTTGCTAAAGCGCTGCTCGGAAAAGCCGTACTGCCTGATGATCTGCCTTATGTTACCGGCTCCATCGGAATGCTGGGGACCAAGCCGAGCTGGGCGCTTATGGATGGTTGTGATACATTGCTTATGGTTGGGAGCAGTTTTCCATATGCGGAATACCTTCCTGAACCGGGGAAAGCAAGAGGCGTGCAGATTGATGTCGATGGCCGGATGCTTAGTATCCGCTACCCAATGGAAGTGAACCTGCTTGGTCACAGTAAGGAGACGTTGCAGGCACTAATTCCACTGCTTAAACAAAAAGAAGACCGAAGCTGGCGTGAGACTATTGAAAGGAATGTTTCGGAATGGTGGGAAACGGTGGCAGATCGGTCGGCACAAGCGGCAGATCCTATTAACCCGCAACGTATTTTGCAGGAGCTCTCGCCGATGCTTCCTGATAATTGTATTTTGACGGCTGATTCTGGTACTTCTGCGTTTTGGTATGCCAGAAACATCCGCATACGGGAAGGTATGCTGGCGTCCCTGTCAGGAAACCTTGCTACGATGTGCCCGGCTGTGCCGTATGCGGTGGCCGCAAAGTTTGCCTATCCCGACCGGGTGCCTATTGCGATCGTAGGTGATGGGGCGATGCAGATGCTCGGTATGAATGAGTTAATCACGATTTCGAAGTACTGGAAAACCTGGGCCAACCCCGTGTTCCTCATTATTGTACTAAATAACCGGGATTTAAATATGGTTACATGGGAGCAACGGATGCTGGCTGGGGAACCCAAGTTTGAAGCATCGCAGGACATTCCGGATGTACCGTATTCTAAATTCGCTGAATTATTGGGCTTGAAGGGAATAAGGATCGAAAAGCCAGAAGGCATTGAAGCTTCGCTAAGAGAAGCTTTGCAGGCAGACCGTCCGACAGTGCTGGATTTCGTGGTGGATGGCAATGTTCCAATTTCTCCGCCACACTTGATTAAAGAACAGTTGGTAAATTTCAGCAAAGCA
>DDAD01000046.1:22183-113482 GCA_002333205.1 Pedobacter sp. UBA2067 | reverse complement strand
TAGGCGGTTAAGAGGCGAACAAAAGCCGGTCAAGAAACACCTCTTTTACCTCGACAAGTCATTGCACCTACCATATATACTACACGCGAAGGTCTAGTCAGACTCCTTTACCAGTAAGAGCGTATCCGCGTTCCGGCACCGGAACTTGCTCGATCGCTGCACGCCCAGCAGTTTCAATAAGATCAGTGGAAGCTAAGACCAGCAGGTCATCTCCACCTTAGCAGACTGGACCCCAGGAAAATAAATATACCACATTGCCGAATTTATTTGGCAATGTGAGACCCATCATCTACATTTGTCTACCAATTTAGTAGACTTTATTTAGGGATACTTTTAATAGTAGATTGTTATTCTTTTCACGAGGATCAATCTATTTCCCAATCCATGAAGATTGCTAAAAGAGATACGCAAAACTCCTATTCCTTTCATTAATATTCTTTCCTATCTATGTCTAAAAGCTACTTCAAACCAACCGCTATCCTCCTCTTAACCTTACTATGCATCATTGCACTGCAAAGCNNATTGAAATTACTGGAACCGTTACTGACCAGGAACAGAAAACCCCGCTTGCAGGTGTCAGCGTCGTGATTAAGGGCGCCCTAACCGGCACCACAACAGATCGAACCGGCAAATTCAAGCTGCGTTCCCGTCTAAAGTTTCCGTTTAAACTGGTCTTCAGCAGTATTGGCTTTAAAACTCAGGAATTTGAAGTTCGAGATATTGGAAATAACCTGAACATCGAACTCGCCAGTCAAACGGTTTTGGCTAATGAAGTCGTTATAACCGCATCCCGGGTACAGGAAAGTATCCTCAAATCGCCTGTGGCAATTGAAAAGCTCGATATCCGGGCCATCCGGGAATCACCTGCCCCCAGTTTTTATGACGCACTGGAGAATGTTAAAGGCGTACAGATGACCACCTCCAGCTTAACATTCAAAATACCGAATACCCGGGGCTTCAACATTCCGAGCAACTACCGGTTTATGCAGCTTGTAGATGGGATCGACATGCAAGCTGCCACTTTAGGCGTCCCCCTGGGTAATGCAATCGGCCCAACAGAACTGGATATCGCCAGCATCGAAATCACCCCCGGTGCGGCTTCTGCGCTATACGGCATGAATGCCATCAACGGCATGTCCAACCTAATGACGAAAAGCCCTTTCTACTACCAAGGCCTGAGTTTTTATCAAAAGGCAGGATTAAACCATCTTGGTGGTACTGGTCGGGATCTTAGTAACCTTACCGAAACTGCCGTTCGATACGCCAAAGCGTTCAACAATAAGTTCGCCTTTAAAGTGAACCTGAGCTACCTTCGAGGTACAGACTGGCTTTCGAACACCCGCAGCGACCAAAACCCAAATAGCCTGAAAAGTGCAAACCCTACCTACCCCGCGCTGAATGGCCCTAGCAATATCGCTTTTGACGGCTGGAATAAGTATGGCGATGATGTGCTTGCCGGCAGCAATACCATTTCCGTAACTGGGCTCAACATCAATGGGCAGCCAAACCAAACCTTAAACGTGGCGAGAACCGGATACTGGGAGAAAGACCTGGTAAATCCGAATGTTGATAACCTGAAGTTCGATGCGGCGCTACACTACCGCCTGGGCGAAACTGCAGAACTATCGTACGATTACCGGATCGGTAAGATGGACGGCGTTTTTCAACGCGGAAATAAGATTCAACTTGACAACGTCATTATTCAAAACCACAAGCTGGAATTAAAGGGGCGCAATTATCTGCTACGCTCTTACGTATCTATAGAAAACTCTGGTGATTCCTATAACGTAAAGCCACTGGCCGACAACATGGACCTTGCTAGTGGTGGCAGTGGCAATGCCTGGGGTACCAAATATAAAAACGCGNNGCTGAGTGAATTTGCAGTAGCAAACGGAGGCACCCTAACTGAAGCGAACCTAGCCGCAGCAACTGCTTACGCCCGGCAACAGGCAGATGCCGGACGTGCCGAGCCGGGCACACCAGCATTTGAGACTTTGAAAAACACCATCATTGGAATTAATAATTGGGATATTAAATCATCAACAATACCTAATGCCCCGGAGACGGGTGGTGCAGCACTGGTACAGAAAAGTCGTATGTACCATGTGGAAGGGCTGTATGACTTCTCTGGCAAGATCCCTTACTTTGACCTGCTTGTTGGCGCCGACGCCAGACTCTACGAGATCGTACCGGATGGGAACAGCTTTGTTGATTTCAGCAGAGCCATCGCCGACCGAGGCATACCCTTACCGGATGGATCTTTTGGCGATAACATCCACTACAAAAAAATCGGTGCTTTTACGCAGCTTACGAAAACCTTGTTCCAGGAGAAGCTAAAGGTTTTCGGTTCGGTACGTTACGACTACAACCCGGAGTTCGATCCAAAACTTACCCCCAGAATTGCAGCGGTTTACTCACCCGATCAGCACCATAACTTCAGAATCACCTATCAACAGGGCTACCGCTTTCCCGGTTTGTTCGAAGCCCTGTCCTATGTAAACAATGGTCGGGTTAAACGCGTCGGAAGTTTGTCTTATATAAATGAGGGCCTGGGCTACCTGGATAACAGCTACACCCGAGCATCTGGTGTACTGTTTAATGCAGCCGTAAACGCTGCTGTTGCAAATGGTGCAGACCGGAATGCAGCTGCCCTGGAAAATCGAGGCTTGTTGGTTCAAGCGGATCTGCCGAAAGCAGCACCGGAGCGGATCAACTCCCTGGAGTTCGGTTACAAAAGCGTTTTTCTAGACAATAGACTTTACCTCGACATTGATGCTTACACCAACACCTATACCGGATTTCTCGGCCAGGTTCAGGTGGATGTACCACGCGGTGCGACGGTAGGTAGCGATGCGGCAGTACTCGCCATGCTGGATATAAACCGGGACGCAGGCCAGGACCGCTATCGCGTATACACCAACGCTAAAAACAAATACCGCAATTATGGCTCGGCGCTGGGGCTGACTTTCAACTTCTACAAGAAATACACCGTTGCCGGAAATGTCAGTTACAACAAGATTAAGTCAAACGAGCAGAACGACATCTTTGTTACGGGCTTCAACACACCAGAATGGGCAACAAATCTGACGATGGGCAATAGAGAGATTGCCAGGAACCTTGGCTTTAGTGTAGTATATAAATGGCAGAATGCCTTTTTATGGGAAAGTCCGTTGGTAACTGGCCAGATCTCCCCCATCCACACCTTCGATGCACAAATCAGCTATAAACTACCAGCCGTAAATGGAAGCATTAAAGTTGGAGGCACCAATATTTTCAACAAGCCATTTCTGCAATATGCCGGTGGACCAACTATTGGTGCCCTGTATTATGCAGCAGTAACCTTCGAGGGCTTGCTTAACAAATGATCAAGGATAGCCGTAAATTGCGATTGAATTGGATGAAGGTTCTGGAATTAAATCTTTCCGGAACCTTCATTATTACGTTTGCTCTTATAAGAGATATAAGTTTTGGAACGTACCGGCGATTTCTTCTGGGGCGCAGCTTTCGCCGAAATGATTAAACGTTGGCCTGGCACCAAGGTACTGCCTTTTAAGTTGTTCCAGACTTTCAGATCCTGAACCTCTACGCGGTACTGTGCGGCAATGGTACTTAGATTTTGACCACTCTTTACCCGATGGTAAGTCGTACTTGCAGGCGCAGCTGACCTGCTGCTTTTCGATTTCGATTTGTTAAGTAATCTTTTATCATCGTTAGCAGCGAGATATACTCGGGTATCTACGTCTACAGACATATTGTTAAGCACTTCATAAACCTTCGCGAAATTGGTAACCTGTGCTGAAGGCATGATGATTCGCTTTGGCGATTCATCCGTACCATTTACAATCTTCTTCTTATAGGAAGGATTCAGTACAAATAAAGCATCTGTTTCCAGATCCAGCGCTTCCGAAAGCGCAGTAAGCGACACGAAACGGTTCACTTGTACGGTATCGGTCTTCTCCGTGAAAGGTGACTTCTGTGCCATGATCTGATGGCTCTTGGCATAATTCATTACATATACTGCTGCAATAAATGCTGGAACATAGTTCCGGGTTTCTTGAGGCAGGTAAGGACGAATTGCCCAGAAATCACGGGAATTGGCTTTTTCTATGGCACGGTTTACATTTCCCGCACCACAGTTGTAGGCCGCAATGGCAAGTAACCAATCGCCAAGGCGCTCATACGCGTCGCGGAAGTAAGCGGCCGCAGCATAACTGGCTTGTACAGGATCTTTCCGCTCATCCACGAAGTTGTCCATATTTAAGCCATAACCTTTTGCCGTGGTAAACATGAATTGCCAAAGACCCGTTGCACCAACACGGGATACCGCATGTGGGTTCATTGCCGATTCGATGATCGGCAGGTACTTCAACTCATCCGGAATATCGTAAGCTTTAAGTGCCTTTTCAAAAATTGGAAAGTAGTAACTCGATAGGCCAAGCATCTTGCCCATCATATTCTTTCGCCCGGTATATACGTCAATATATTTCTGTACATATTCATTGTAATCCATAGGAATTACATTCCTGATGGAATCCAGGCGTTTTTTATGAACGAAGTTGTAGTTGTAAAAAGCCAAACTTTCATCGACCAGGGGAACGGCCGTCGTATCAGTTTCGAAAGTATTGGGGAATGCAAATGGAGAGGCAGGTATGGAATCTAATTTTGCATTTTTTTGCTGCGCATAACCTGAAAAAGCTATTGTCGTCAGGACTAATACGGTTTTAAAACGTAATTTTAATTTCATAGGCAAAGAACTGCAACTCGCAGATTTAATATATTTCTATCTTATCAATAGGCTATTTTAAAAAACTATTTGACAAATTTAAAAGGGTATTTTCGTGAAAATGCCCGGCCATCAGCTGTATACCTAACGGCAAACCAGCCTTATTATTGCCAAGAGGCAAAGATATTGCAGGAACTCCAGATAATGAGGCCAGTACGGTAAATATATCCTCCATATACATTACTAAAGGATCTTTAATGTTCTCGCCAATTTGAAAAGCTGGTGTAGGCGTTACCGGTAATAGGATCGCATCATAGTTTGCTAGTAAACTTTCAATTTTATCACGGATCAGTCGGCGAACTTTTTGTGCTTTTTGATAATAAGCATCATAGTATCCAGCACTCAGAATAAATGTACCCAGCATGATGCGCCTTTTAACTTCGGGTCCAAAACCTTCTGCCCTGCTATGCTTATAAAGCTCATTAAGTTCTTTTGCATCCTTATTTCTATAGCCATAATGTACACCATCATAGCGGGAAAGGTTTGAGGATGCTTCCGCAGCCGTTAGGACGTAATAAGCAGGTACCAGGTAGTCCAGTAGATCAAAGGACACGTATTCAATTTCGTGACCATCTGCCTTCAGCTTCTCTATTCCCTTGACGATGGCTTCACGGATCTCCGGATCGAGCGCTTCACTCTCCAGGGTTTCCTGCAGTACGGCAATTTTCTGTTTGTTCGCAGGGACCAAGGTCTGACTATAAGCTGGAACAGGTTGTTCAGAAACCGTACTATCATGTTCATCAGCACCTGCGAGTACTTCAAGCAGTAGCGCGGCATCATCAACAGAAGAGGTGATGGTACCCACCTGATCAAAGGAGGAGGCATAAGCAATGACGCCATAACGGGAGATTCGTCCATAGGTAGGCTTCAGTCCGATGCAGCCGCAGAATGCCGCAGGCTGTCTAACGGATCCACCGGTGTCGGTACCAAGTGCAGCCAAACACATGTCTGCCTGAACTGCAACAGCGGAACCACCGGAAGAGCCACCGGCAACGCGTTCCGGATCTGCAGCATTGCGAACCGGGCCAAAATAAGAAGTCTCATTGGAACCGCCCATAGCGAATTCATCACAGTTCAGGCGACCGATGATGATGGCATCTTCTGCAAGCAGGCGTTCGACCACCGTTGCATTGTATGGTGCCACAAAATGCTCCAGCATACGGGAGGAGGCCGTTACCAGGTGATCCTGATAGCAGATATTATCCTTAATGCCGATAACCATTCCGGCAAGCTTACCGGCGGTTCCTTCATCAATCTTTTTCTGGATAATTTCGGCCTGTTTTTTTGCAGACAAAAAAAACACCTCATTGAATGCATTGAGGTGTTTGTGATCTTCTATTTGTTGAAAATAGTATTCCAGCAGGTCAGTCAGACGCAGCGCTTGCTGTGCAATCAGGGATTGAATTTCTGCTAATGCGGTATATTTCTTCAAACTAGATAATAAGGGTTAGCGACTATTTATAGTGGTTTTTGAGTGTTTGAGCGATCACGACCTAAGTTGTCGGTATCATCAATACCATCTTTACCATCTTTAAATTCTTTCATGCCTTTTCCTAATCCACGCATCAATTCAGGGATCTTTTTACCACCAAAAAGAAGTAATACGATAACAAGAATAATTGCGATTTCGGTGCCACCTAGAGCAGCTAATAGGGTTGTGTTTAACATAATCGTTAAGTTAAATATTGTTTTTTTCTAATTCAGTCTTTTCTGTTGTGTCCGTTACCTGCTGACTTACGTCAACAGTACTTGCTGTTGATTCCACAACAGGTGATTCTGTGCTGCTGTTTGTTGTTGCAGTGCTGCTACTTGTTGAAGAATAGCTATTGGTACTGCTCAAAGTATCATTAAAGGTACTCTTTACATCGTCAACTATATCCACTGCATTGATATTTCTGTGAATTTCTCTTTTTACACCTTCGGAAGCGTCTTTGAAGTCACGGATACCTTTACCCAGTCCACGGGCAAGCTCAGGAAGTTTTTTACCTCCAAATAAAAGTAAAACGACAACCAGGATAATCATGATCTCCCCGCCGCCCATATTTAAGAATTCTAATAATGTTCCTGTATACATTGTCTGGAATTTATATGTATCGTTTTTATTTCTTGTTAATTAGCTATTGCAAATATAACGTATTTAATTTTTAAAATTATTTGGAAATCCAGGCTTCAGGATTTTGAGGCGATGCGCCTCTCCAGATTTGGAAATCAATTTCGGGCATGCCATCCGACCCGGAAACTACCCCAATTGTCTGCTTGGTTGTAACTTCCTGTCCTACAGACACGTTCACAGTCGCAAGGTTCTGATAAACAGTAAAATATTCCCCATGTTTTATAAGTACGAAATATTTACCCATAGAGTTGCTGACGGTTGTAACTTTTCCATTAAACACGGCACGTACCGCTGCACCTGCTGCTGTGGCGATCTTCACACCGTTCTGATCGATGTTCGCCTGATCTACACGGTGACGCCCAAAACGCTCTGTAATTGAGCCTGTTGCCACTGGCCATGGCAATGAACCACGGTTGTTTATAAAGGCCGCAGAAAGCTTAGCTGCTTCAGGGGTTGCATTCAGGTATCCAGAGTTGGTTTTCGCTGCTGCCGTTGGTGCTGCAGGTGCTGCTTTATTCTCGGCTTTCGCTTTCGCAGCAGCTGCTCTTGCCGCTTCTTCAGCTCTACGCTTCGCCAAGGCAATCTCCCGTTGAATTGCATTACGAATGTCGCGGTCAATCTTTGCCTGTTGCTTTTTACGTGCAGCAATGTCCCTTGAATATTTGCGTTCCTGCTGACTGTACCGGTTCAGTACCTTGGATTGTTCAGATTTGTTCTTCCCTAATTTCTCCTTTTCAGATTCCTGCTCTTTTAAAAGATTACTCTTTTCCTTCAAGCTTTTATCCAGTACTACAATTTTATAGCTCAGGTTTTTCTGGGTTCCATTAATGTAATCTGCCTGCTTTTTACGGTATTGACTGAATTGCTGGAGATATTTAACGCGTTTGTAGGCCTGATTGAAATCTTTTGCCGCGAAGATGAACATCATTTTGTCGTATGCATTTCTGTTGCGTTGTGCAAAACGAATCATGGCCGCATACTCCTTCTTCAACTGTGCAAGTTGCTCTTTCAGGGATAGTACCGCATTGGTATTTTCGTGGATTTGACCGTCCAGGTTTCTGATCTCGGAGTTGATCACACCTATTTTATCCTGCATCAGACTGATCTTGGTGTTCAGCGCTCTGATTTCGCTTTGCGTAAGCTTTTTGCTGGTTGCGGTTTTGGTCAGATTCTTCTGTAACAAATTAATCTCGCGCTGCAAGGCTTCCTTTTTTCGCTTCAATTGAGCACTGCTTTGTGCAAAAGCGGTGGTACCAAATGTGAGCAGGAAAAGGAATAGTATTAGTTTGTAGAACTTCATTCAATCAAAAGTATAAATTTTAGTTTATTAACTCGTAGCCCTTCGGAACTCTAAACGGAAAATCAAGCTGAACATTACTCTCGATCTTTGAAAAATCAAAGTCGATGTCCACACGTTTATTTCCAGATAATGAATTAATTGCAATTTGTGCAGGTGCCATAAACTCGTTCACCTTTTGGTAATTGCCATAAGCAACCTTGAGTGCCTGAGCCGTTTTGGCATCATTCAGGTTTAGCTGACCTGGCTTCTGCAAGGTGTTAAAGTTGAGGTTATAGCCTAATGAGCCTTCATTTCCCTTTAGCACCCAAAGTCCTTGCGTGTTTTGCTCGAGTATAGCGGCAGGATTGAAGAGCGTATTGATGGTATTCCCCGTTAACACATCCTGCAGCATCCTGAAGTTCACCTGCTTGCTGGTGTAGCGGTAAATATAGCTGAATGGCTGACGGACATAGGTGTTTTGTAATTTATTTAATACCATGATGCTGTCTGGGGTAATCACTGCCCGGGCCACCTCAATGCCCAGTAGTGCCGTGATGCTCATCCAGATCTTCTGATCCCGCTGAATGCGCACATTCACCGTAACGGTATTTTCATTTCCCGGTAAACGAAGGTTTGCTTTCCCCTTCATGGAAAGCGTATTGAAGTTGATGTTCTTGCTTCTTAAAAGTTTGATGTTCTCTTCCTTCTTATCCGTTACGATTGGTGCTGGTTTTGCCGCTGGTGTGGTGGCAACAATCGCTCTTTTACTCTTACATGCCATCGCCACCGAAATCAGGCTTAGCATGACCATTGCTTTTATGAAACTTTTCTTCATTGATATGTTTTTATTTTCCGGTATGACCGTACCCACCATCGCCCCTTGCAGTTTCGTTTAACTGTTCTACAGGCTCCCAGTTTATGGTTTCATGTTTCGCAATAACCATCTGTGCAATACGGTCTCCATTGTTTATGACGAAATCGGTGTCCGAAAGATTAATCAGCAAGACTTTAATCTCACCGCGATAGTCGGCATCGATGGTACCCGGAGCGTTCACAATGCTGATGCCATGTTTGTAAGCCAGGCCACTTCTTGGGCGGATCTGCGCTTCATAACCTACAGGAAGTTCAATATGCAGACCAGTAGGCACCAATATACGTTGCATGGGTTTGATCACGATCTGGATGTCGGTATGTGCACGAAGGTCCATACCCGCAGCGTGTGCAGTTTCGTATTTCGGTAATTCATGGCCTGATTTGTTGATGATGTTAATCTTCATTCTGATAAAATTTGTGGGTTATTTTTTAGACAATATAAATTTGAGCTGATCTTTTTCGAAGTAGAAAATACCGCCCATAAAAAGCAGCAACATGGCGTTGCCGATGTAAATATTTCGATCGAATACGTAAAAAGATAAGCTTACCAGTATACAGGAAACAAGCAGATACGCAAGGATCCTTTTTAACTTATAGGGAATTGGATAGTATTTCTGCCCCAGGACATAGGATGTTACCATCATAACCGAGTAGGCCAGCATGGAAACAAATGCCGAGCCCATATAGCTGAACCTCGGGATAAGCACAATGTTTAAGACAATTGTTAGAATGGCCCCTGCAGCAGAAATGTAGAGCCCGTATCGGGTTTGATCTGACAAGCGGTACCAGATGGAAAGATTCATGTATATACCAAGGCACATGTAACCGAGCAGTAGCAGCGGAACAGCGGGCAGGCCCGACCAATACAGCAGTCGTTCCTGTTCGTTTTTACCGTGGATGAAATGTTTCAGGATCTCAATATTTGCAACTAACCCAACAAAGATTATGGTAAGTGCAATGACGAAGTACTGGAGGATGATGGCATAGGTTTGTCGCGCGTTTGCCTGTTTGGCGTGACTAAAAAAGAAAGGTTCGGCACCGAGCCTGAAAGCCTGGATAAAGATGCTCAGGAATACGGCGATTTTTGCTACGGCACCGTAAATTCCGGTATCCCGGTCTGCAATGCTTTCCGGCAGGTAGTGTCCGAGCATGATCTTGTCCAGATTCTCATTGACAATAAAGGAAAGGTTTGCAACGAGTATTGGCCAGCTATAGGAGAACATATTCCTTAACATCTGGCGGTTCATCCGGAATTGTACCTGCAGGATCTCCGGCATTAGCAAAAGTAATGCAGCACCACTGGCAGCCAGATTGGCGATGAACACATACCCTACCCAATGCGGGCGATACCAGCTTTGCAACCATTCGGCACCAGGGCCACCGTTAGATATGATGCCTGGAATTAGAAACAGGAAGATCAGGTTGATGGCAATGAAGGTTCCGATATTCACAAACTTGATGATGCTGTATTTTATTGGCCGCCCATCTGCACGCAACCTGGAGAACGGGATAACGGCGACGGCATCTAAAAAAGAAAGCCAGACAAAATACTGTACGTACCTGGTTTGATCTTTAAGCGCACTGATATCGGCGTTCAACATCATCCTGGCAATGTCTTCCGCCCAGTATAATCCCGTAGCCAGAAATAAGCTGGCAAGCATCAGAATGGTTAGAAATGCATTGTTGTAGACCTCCTGCTTACGATCCTCATGTTTATTCAAATACCTGAAATAGGTAGTTTCCATTCCAAATGCGAGCACCGCATTGACAATGGAAACATAGCTGTACATCTTGGTGAAGATACCATATACGGAAGGTGCAAAGACCGTAGTGAATATGGGTGTTAAGATGAAGTTGAAGAGCCTGGAGATGATGGTACTAAAGCCATAGATGGCGGTATCACCGAGGAATTTCTTTATGACAGACATCCTATTTCTTTACGATTTCAAAGTTCTGGTAACCTTTCAATTCACCGGGCGTCACCGTTACTTCTTCAACCCGCGAACGGTCGGAGCCTTCGTGGCACCATTCCAGAAAAACTTCCAACGTGACATCGTCTGCCTCCGCTTCAATAAACAGTGATCCGTCTTTCTCATTCCGAACGAATCCACGAACCCCCATTTGATCGGCGACATACTTCGTTGTTGCACGAAAAGAAACGCCTTGTACTTTGCCAGTTATTCTAATATCTAAATGTTTTTTCATCTGTTATACTTTTGTGCTCCTGATGTGATCATTGCGTTGTGCCGTAGGCCAATGATCATTTATATTAATGTTAATCTTTCTTTTTCTTTCAAAAATTCGGTCCAGATCTGCTGAAGGATCTCCGCTGCAGGTTTAATCTCCCGGATCATTGCTGCCACCTGGCCGATTTCCAGTTCACCTTCTTCCATATCGCCCTCGAACATACCGGCTTTTGCTCTCGCACGGCCGAGCATTTGCTGCAACTGCTCCGGACTGGCACCTTCCGCTTCTGCAACAGCGATGGCGTCTGCAAAGGTATTCTTCAATAGCCTTACTGGCACCAGCTTTTTCATGCGCAATGCGGTATCGCCTTCGGCAGCATCGATTATCCGTTGTTTAAATGCGGGGTGGGCGGAAGATTCTTCCGCCACTGCGAAGGCTGAACCAATCTGCACAGCTTCTGCACCGAGGGCAAAGCATGCCAGCATGGCCTTGCCACTAGCAATGCCGCCTGCAGCAATGACCGGAATGCTAACCGCCGCTGCAATCATGGGAATGAGGCAGAAAGTTGTGGTTTCCTCGCGACCATTGTGGCCGCCGGCTTCAAAGCCTTCTGCAACGATCGCATCTACACCTGCGGCTTGTGCCTTTAGTGCAAATTTCGTATTTGCGATAACATGTACCACGGTGATGCCATGTGTTTTCAGAAAGCTCGTCCAGGTAGCTGGATTTCCGGCAGAGGTAAAAACGATCTTTACTTGCTCTTCCACAATGATGTTGAAGATCTCTTTGATATCCGAATACAGCAAGGGTACGTTAACCGCGAAAGGTTTATCGGTAGCAGCCCGGCATTTCTGCACATGCTTACGGAATACCTCAGGGTACATGGAGCCCGCACCGATGATGCCGAGTCCACCTGCATTTGATACTGCCGCGGCAAGTCTCCAGCCGCTGCACCAGACCATACCAGCCTGAATGATCGGAAAATCTATACCAAAGAGTTGCGTAATTCTATTCGCCATGTACTTAAAATAATCTTTTGATCCGGGTTGCACTCGATAACTGCTCATCTACCAGGTTTTCCAGTAGTAGTACACCTGGCTTTTTGCCTATCTCGAAACTTCCGTAGCCATCTTCAATGCCCAGAAATCTGGCACCGTTTAGCGTGGCCCAGTCCAGTAGTGTTTGAAAACTTACTTGTTTTTGCTCTTGCAGTACCTGCATCTCTCTCAGAATGCTCAGCTGCTGATTGCTCGCCAGGCTATCTGTACCTAACGTAATGCGCAATCCTTCGTTTTTCAGCATGCCCACATCGGGCAGTGTATTCTCGATGTAGCGGTTAGCATTCGGACAAAGGCACCAGTAAAGATCCGGGTGTTGTGTTTTCGCGAAGTCGACGTCGTCCTTACTGGTTTGGGTGTTGTGAACGAGCAGCGTTCTGCTTTTCGGCAATTTAGGTAAAGTGGTTTGCAAGGCGGTTTTGCCACTAGGCTGATAAAATTCCAAATTCAGCCCCAGCATTTTATAGAGTTCGAGGAATGCTCCGGTTTTATGCTGAAAAAACTCGTTTTCTGCGGGCGTTTCCTGATTATGTATGCTTAATAGGTTTATTTGATCCTGGCTAATGGAAGCAATCTCGGCAAAAAGCTCGTCCGACACAGAGTACGGTGCGTGCGGTACAATGGAAGCTTTAGTGGTGTCTNNCGAAGCTTTCCAAGGTTTCCTTTGCTTTTCTAATGATTGACGAAGCTTGTTCTGGATTGAAGCCCATGGCTTCTACGAAAGTGTGGTAGTATAGTTTACTTTTTTGTTTTATGCTTGCGGACACCGGCTGATTGGAAATATCGCCTACGGCTACGATGCCGTTCTGGTACATTTCTTCATCAGCATCTTCCATTGCTTTTAAAATCTCGTGTGCATCTGCAGAGCGGTTTTTCATCACTTCGGATACAAACTTGAACAGTCCGGTATGCTGGCTGATCTTACCGCGCAGGTGCGAGAGCTCCAGATGGCAGTGCGTATTGATGAAGCCTGGTACCAGTGCGCCGGCGTGGTGCTGGTTTACCTGAAGGCCTAATGCTTCGGCCTCCTGCGAGGTATATAGTCCCTTAACACAGCCCTGCTCGTCGAGGGCTATTACACCATGATTAATGGGAGGTTTTGAAACGGGATATATGGTGGATGCTGATAGGTATGTTAGCATGGGGCAAAGTACGCGTATATGCGCCATTGAACCAAATTGGCTTTAGGGGTTTAAAAGGAATGCTCAAAACTTTTTACCGTAGTGGATCGTATTAGAGTAAACACCACAGCATGAAATCCTTAAATCTTGTCTTGTCATCCTGCGCGCTACTTTGCCTTGTTATAAGTTCCTGTAAAACCGGGCCTGTCAATCTTTTTAAAACCGCTAGCCCTTATGAGTTGTACCAGCGCAAGCTTAGTACGGCGGGGCTGGATAAAACCGCCATGGGCAAAGCCTGGATTAATGCGGGGCAGGAAAGTATAACGAAGGCACTTCGCGTAAAGCTGCCCTACAAGGAACAAGGCTATTTTCCGGCAGAGCGTGTAGCAGCTACTGCTTTTAGATTTGATGTGGTTCGTGGTCAGCGCTTGAACATCCGGCTGGAGAAAACGCCGGCAACGAATTTCATGGTCTATATGGATTTGTGGTCTTTTCGGGAGGGGAATACACCTAAGGTCGTGGCTTCTGCGGATACATTGAACGCTAGTATTACCGTTGATGTGGATGAAAATGCAGAATACCTGCTGCGCCTGCAGCCAGAACTATTGAAGAGTGGTTCTTATACGCTGGAAATTTTAAGCGGACCGTCCCTGGCCTTTCCGGTAAAAGGTGACGGCCGGAAGCGGATTGAAAGTTTGTTTGGCGTGGGCAGAGATGCGAATACGCGCAGGCATGAAGGGATTGATATCTTTGGTGCGAAACATACGCCGGTGCTGGCCAGTGCAGACGGTGTAGTGACCAGGGTAGGCGAAAATAATCTTGGCGGATTGGTGGTCATGATGCGACCCAACGACAAGAACTTCACCTTATACTATGCGCATCTCGATAAGCAGCTGGCGATTGAAGGTCAGGAGGTGAAGATTGGAGACACGCTTGGATTGATGGGCAATACTGGAAATGCGAGGACTACCCCGCCGCACCTGCATTTCGGCATCTACACCGGCAGTGGAGCCATAGATCCCCTGCCCTTTGTTAACCCGGAGGTACGGCAGCCAAAAGCAATTACTGCAGCGACGGCAAACCTCAACGCCATGCTTAGAAGTAGCGGTAAGACCGAACTGCGGGAAGGTCCTGATGCCAAATCTCTCAGCATAAAAAAGCTGGAGCCTTCCACGATCGTGCTTGTTGAGGCTGCAACAGACTCCTGGTACAAAGCAAAACTCCCCGATGGCAGCACTGGTTATATACCCAGCAAAAGCCTGAGTGCGGTGAAATCGGGCTTAAGGAGTCTAAAATTGAATCCGCAGCAACTCGCCCTATATGAGCAACCCACTGCTGTTGCGCCGGTGAAGAAAACATTGGATAGCGGCGCCACGGTAAATTTGATTGGAAGGTTTGAGGATTTTCTACTCGTTAGAGATACGGAAGCGGAAACCGGCTGGGTTCCGGCAGCATTAACCGCTAAGTGATTGGACTATTATCTGGTTTTGATGGTTCCAATATCATATTTTGATAGTTTATATGGGTATAAATCTATTCCTTTGCAGTTCGTAATAAATTTTTCAACACATGACTGATTCGTCTACAAGATTAAATAAATACATAAGTGAGAGTGGTTTATGCTCCAGAAGAGCAGCTGACCGGTATATAGAGCAGGGAAATGTGTATATCAATGGCAAGAAAGCCAAAGTAGGCGATAAGGTAATTTTTGGGGATGTGGTGACGGTGAATGGCCAGACCATTGAACCAAAAGCAGTTGAAAATTCTGTTCTGATTGCATTCAATAAGCCAGTTGGCATTACCAGTACAACCGAAGCAGGTGTTCCAAGCAACATTGTAGATTACGTGAACCATAGCGAAAGGGTGTTCCCGATCGGCCGTTTGGATAAAGATTCTCAGGGTTTGATCTTCCTGACCAATAACGGTGATCTGGTAAATAAAATCTTAAGAGCGGGTAACAATCATGAGAAAGAATACCTGGTTACCGTCAACAAGCCCATCACCACTGCATTTCTGGAGAAGATGTCGAAAGGTGTTCCCATCCTGGGTGTAATGACCAAGAAATGTAAAATTTCACAGGAAAGCACGTTCGTTTTCAAAATTACTCTGATCCAGGGACTTAATCGCCAGATCCGCAGAATGTGCGAGCATTTGGGTTATGAGGTGACCAGACTGGAGCGCACCAGAATCATGAACATCAGCCTGAAAGGAATTCCTGTGGGTGAATGGC
The DNA here is from genome assembly GCA_002333205.1 of Pedobacter sp. UBA2067. Taxonomy (GTDB): domain Bacteria; phylum Bacteroidota; class Bacteroidia; order Sphingobacteriales; family Sphingobacteriaceae; genus Pedobacter. The sequence goes on along the minus strand of DDAD01000046.1, from coordinate 97,838 downwards.
GTGAACTTACGCCTGAGGAGCAGACTGAGATCTACAAAATGGTGGAGAAGTCTAGTGCGAATGCACCGGCTCCAAAACCGAAGACAAGCCCTTCTAAAGCTAAGGAACAAGGTTTTGGTGATCAATTTACGCCTTTTGAATCGACTGGTAAACGAGGTGGCACCGGTAAGCCATTTGGTAAATCTGCCGGAGCAGGCAGAGGTTCTGCAAGTGGCCGTCCTGCAAGAGGCGCCAATGAAGACAAACGTCGTTCACCAGGAAGATCTGCAAGTGCTGCTTCCAGCAGTGATTGGAACAAGAGCAATGGCCCGGCGAAAAGACCAGTAAAGCCATCTAAAGGTAAATCTGGAGCTCCGGGTAAAAGCCGCGGTGGAAAACACTAAAATTTTTGGTTACCTTTGTGCCTAAATGGTTTACACAAAAAAAACAGACATTCGGGCACTGAGTTTAAGTCAGTTACAGGAACATTTCACTTCCATTAATGAACCCGCCTACCGTGCGAAACAGGTTTACCAGTGGTTATGGGAAAAGGCTGCCCGCAGCTTTGCGGAAATGAGCAATCTGTCGAAAGACCTTAGAAAGAAACTCGATGAGCATTTCGCCATTAATGTGGTGGAAGTGAACAATGCACAGGTCAGCAGTGACCGTACCATTAAGAGTGCTTTCAGGTTGTATGATGGAAACATTGTGGAGGGGGTGCTGATTCCGATGGAAGAAAGGATGACTGCTTGTGTAAGTTCTCAGGTGGGTTGCAGCCTTACCTGCAAGTTCTGCGCTACTGGTTATATGGACCGCAAGCGTAACCTTAATGCAGACGAGATCTATGATCAGGTAGTGCTGATTGATCAGCAGGCCAAGCAGAACTACAATGCGCCACTTAGCAACATCGTGTATATGGGTATGGGTGAGCCTTTGCTGAACTATGCCAACGTGATGAAATCTATTGAGCGCATTACGGCACCTGACGGGCTTAACATGGCCTCGAAACGTATCACGGTTTCTACTGCAGGTATTGCTAAAATGATCAAGAAGCTTGGTGATGATAACGTGAAATTCAACCTTGCGCTTTCATTGCATGCTGCAAACGATAAAAAACGGAACGAAATTATGCCAATCAGCGAGCACAACTCGCTCTCGGCACTAGCAGAAGCTTTAAAATACTATTTCTCCAAAACTAAAAATCCGGTTACATACGAATACATTGTATTCAACCACTTCAACGATGAAATTCAGGATGCGATGGAGCTTGCGAGGTTCTGTAAGCATGTACCATGTAAGGTAAACCTGATTGAGTATAATCCTATTCAGTTTGCGGATTTCATTAATGCCGAAGGTGATAAGATTGATGCTTTTGCAAATTACCTAAAAAGTCAGGGTATTAATACAAACATCAGACGCAGCCGCGGAAAAGATATTGATGCTGCCTGTGGGCAGCTTGCAGTGAAAGAACAGGCTTAATCCATTTTAAGGTTATTGATACTTGTTTGCTGAGATAGCTTCAATTGATACCGCGCAATTTAAAACATTGATACTTCTGCTGCATGTTGACATAAACTGGCAACATGCAGCAACTCAAAACCCTTGCAGCCGAACTCCTTCAGCTGCTTTTCCCAAACCTTTGTAATGCTTGTGGCCAGCCGCTTGTGAAATCAGAACAACTGATCTGCTTAACCTGCCGGTTTGACCTTCCCTATACCGACTTTCATTTATACGCTGATAATCCGGTGGCAAAGCAGCTATGGGGTCGTATGACATTTGAGCACGCTACAGCAATGTTATACTTTAAGAAGGGCGGCCGGGTGCAGCAGCTCCTGCATGGCATGAAGTATAAAGGAAAGCAAGAGCTGGGCGTTCTGCTGGGAGAACTGCTTGCAGATACCATACTGCAAAGCAACACCCCCTGGAATGTTGACTTGATACTGCCAGTACCACTACATAAAAAGCGGGAAAGGCTAAGAGGTTACAATCAAAGCTTGTGTATTGCACAGGGATTAGCTACCGGGTTGAAATGTCCAGTTTATAAGAACGTGTTGGTTAAACGGAGTGCCACCTCCAGTCAGACGAAAAAAGGACGATTTAGCCGTTATGAAAACCTGAAGTCGGCCTTTAGCATTGTGAATAATGCTGAAATTAAGGGAAAACACATACTTCTTGTAGATGATGTGATTACGACAGGCGCCACCATAGAAACTTGTGCATCAGCACTTAATCTTGCGGGTATTGCAACTTTGAGCATAGCTGCGATTGCCTACACAAAATAAATTTAAACTTTTTAAAACATTTCGCATCCCAGGGCGTTTAAGTATTCGAGANNGTTAATTTAGATGGTAAGGGTCGATAGTCACAAGATTATCGGCCCTTCACTATTTTTAGGCATTGAAAGTGGCTGTTATGAACTGCATTTTATCGCTTGAAAAGCTAATAGGTTTTCTGGACACCTAAAAATTCCGACAATACAGACTTCACTTTATCGTGGTTGAACGGTTTGAGCAGATAGCCATTCATCCCGCTGGCAGCAATCTTACTGCTGTCGTGATGCTCGGTAGATGCAGTAAGTGCAACAACTGGAACCTTCTGGAAATACTCGCCATCAAGCTCCCGAATGATACTGGTAGTTTCAAAACCATCAATGCCAGGCATGTTGATGTCCATCAGGATCAGATCGTAATCAACTTCCATCACTTTGCTGATTGCCTCTTCCCCATTTGCTGCTACATCGTTCTCAAGTCCCCAGGTGGTTAGAATACGTTTCACAATGAGAATATTAATTTCATTATCATCTACAATCAGCACCTTTTTACCTTTAAATGCAGTACTGACTTGCTTTAAATCGGCGTCAAGTNNGATCAACTTTTGCGAATCCAATTCTGAAAAAGAACGTAGTCCCCTCACCTTCCTTGCTTTGCACTTGTATATCCGACTTAAATAATTTCAAAAGCTTTTTAGTAATCGCCAGACCCAGTCCAGTACCTCCGTATTTCCTGGAAATGTCGGTTCGCGCCTGCGTAAAAGATTCAAAGATATAAGCTTGTTTATCTTCAGGAATGCCTATACCGGTGTCGCTAACGGTAAAGTCAATCATTATTTCAGGTGCTGCGTAAAGATCGTGTTTCGGCGATTGGTTCTGAACTTGGATATCATGCAGCAGCTGGGTCTCGGAAATTCCGATTTTCAGGACTATTGTTCCATTCTGCGTGAACTTAATGGCATTACTCAACAAGTTCATCAGGATCTGGTATAGCCTGGTTTTATCGCCTAAAACTTGCTCTGGAATGGAGTTGTCATACTCCAGCTTTAAAAGATTATTATTTTTAATCCCATTAATCTGCAATGACGTCAGGATATCGTTTGCCAACGTTTTTAAACTAAGGGGAATGTGCTCCAGCTGCAGGTTTCCGGTTTCGATTTTGGTAAAATCAAGTACATCATTAATGATGTGGATAAGGTTTTCTCCAGAGAATTTCAGAATCTTAAGGTCTTCAATTTGGGAAGGCTTAGGGTCATTTTCTAGCAGTAAATGTGTCATCCCGATTACGGCATTCAAGGGGTTCCGGATCTCGTGACTCATCACAGAAAGGAACATTTCCTTAGAGGCACTTAACTCTAAAGCTTTTTCTTTAGCATCAAGCAATTCGCGTTCAGCAAGCTTCTTTTCGGTAATGTCAATGATGATTTCCACTTCCATCTCCACTTTCCCCCGTTCATCAAGCACCACGGTATTGTACACAGACAGCCAGATTGGTTTTTTATCCTTCCGGTAGCCAAGTACATCCATCGTGAAAGACTGATTTTGGCGAGATAGCGCTCTGGCATTCTGAACAAGAGCCATGTCGGTTCCAGGTCCGGCAAGCAGATCACCTAATCTTTGTCCCCGGATATCATCCAGGTTAAACCCGGTGATCTTTTCAAAAGCCTCATTGATCCAGACCACCTCGTTATTAGGATCATTGATTACCACGGCATTGTTCACCTTGCTGGCAACAAGCGAAAGTTTCATTAACTCACTTTGTACGTTCCTTCTCTCCGTATGGTCTCGCCCATAAGCATACCAGGTACGGTTTTTTGTAACCAGGCTCCAGCTAAACCAGCGCAGTGAACCATCCTTACTCAGGATACGGAATAAAATCTCGAACTGGCATTTACCAGCCTCCAGCCCCTCATGCACCGTATCAAGCACCAGTTGCATATCTTCCTTATAGCAGATATCCCAAAGGTTCAGGTTCAATGCTTCCTCCACCGTATAGCCAAGCAGCGTTGTTATGGCACCGTTGATGAATAGGATTTTCCCTTTGAAATCAAGCATCGCGTGGATCTCGGGAGAGAAAGCAGAAATGTTGAGCATGGCTTCCAACCGCTGTGTCTCATGTTCGAGTGCACGGGCTTTTTTGCGGTTCGACAAGTGCATCATCACCTCTGTGCTAATGGTCTTCAACATTTCACGCTGTTGATCATTCAGCTTCTGCGGCACTGTATCCAACAGGCACAAAGCACCAAGCGCAAAGCCATTTTCATCAACCAGCGGTACGCCAACATAATAGCGGAAATGCGGTGGACCGGTTACGAGTGGATTTTTAAGGAGACGTTCGTCAGCCCTCGCATCGAGCACTTCATGGATATCCGATTGCCGGATGGTGTGCTCACAGAATGAAGCACCCCTGGGTACTTCCTGGGTATCAATGCCGATAGCGGATTTGAACCAGACCCTATGCCTGTCCACGAATGTGATAAAGGCATAGGGAAGGTTAAATATTTGTTTCGCCAATTTGGTCAGGTTATCAAAACCGGCCTCTTTTGGTGAATCCAGTATGTCATATTCATAAAGCGCAGTTAAGCGGTCCTCTTCAACATCGGACCGCAATGTCTTTCGGGCTTCTGACATGTACATTCTTATTTATAGAGCGGGTATAGTGCGCTTAAAGCAATGACCTTACTTTTAACTTCAGCAAGGTTCTCTTCATCAGCAGGATTGCTTAGCACCTGATCGATCAGAGAAACAATTTCTTCCATCTCCGATTCTTTGTAACCTCTGGTGGTAATCGCTGCAGTACCCACACGAATTCCCGAAGTCACAAACGGCGACTTATCATCGAAAGGAACCATGTTTTTGTTTACGGTAATGTCAGCCTTTCCTAGCGCCTGCTCTGCATCTTTACCAGTGATATTTTTATTGCGCAGGTCGATAAGCATCATGTGATTATCAGTACCTCCTGAGATGATACCATAACCTCTGTCTACAAAGGCTTTCGCCATAGCTTGTGCATTCGCTCTAACCTGTGTGATGTAAGTTAAATAATCATCGCTCAAGGCTTCTCCAAAGGCAATTGCCTTAGCTGCGATAATGTGCTCCAATGGTCCACCTTGTGTGCCGGGGAAAACCGCCATGTCAAGAACTGAGGACATCATACGGGTTTCACCTTTCGGTGTTTTCAATCCAAACGGGTTTTCAAAATCTTTACCAATCATGATCATTCCACCACGTGGACCACGAAGGGTTTTATGTGTGGTAGTGGTTACAATATGACAATGTGGAAGTGGGTTATTCAACAAACCACGAGCAATCATGCCTGCCGGGTGTGAAATATCTGCCAATACCAAGGCACCAATCTGATCTGCAACCTTTCTGATAAAGGCATAATCCCATTCTCTGGAGTATGCCGAAGCACCGCAGATGATCAACTTTGGTTTCTCCGCCAATGCGATCTCTTCTAGTTTCTCGTAATCGATCAATCCGGTTTCCTGTTTTACACCATAAAATAATGGCTGGTATAGTTTACCGGAGAAGTTTACTGGAGAACCGTGGGTAAGGTGACCACCATGTGAAAGGTCGAAACCAAGGATCTTGTCGCCCGGCTTAATTACCGCTAGCATTACTGCTGCGTTAGCCTGTGCGCCAGAATGCGGCTGTACGTTCACCCATTCGGCATTGAACAATTGTTTAGCACGTGAAATCGCGATATTCTCTACCTCATCAACAACCTGACATCCGCCATAATAACGCTTACCAGGCAAGCCTTCGGCGTATTTGTTGGTTAGCACTGAACCTGCAGCTTCCATCACTTGTTTGCTAACAAAGTTTTCTGAAGCAATAAGTTCCAGACCATTTTCCTGCCTGTCTAATTCCCTGTCTATTAGGTCGAATATCAAATTATCTCTTTCCATGTATCGAAGTATATTTTGGTAAAAATAATGTTTTTTCTGCGTACTTACCGAGCAAATCAGGGTGTTAGGTATTTTTTTACATCATATATTAAAACAAAATGACGTACTTTGTACATCTTTTCTATAAAAAACTACATGGAAGAAAACGCCCATCCACTGCTACCAAACATCAACTATCCCGCTGATTTAAAGCAGTATACAGAAGATGATCTAGAACAGATCAGCCAGGAACTTCGTCAGTATATCATTGATGTTGTTAGTGTAAATGGCGGCCACTTCGGGGCAAGCCTTGGTGTAGTTGAATTAACTGTGGCACTGCACTACGTTTTAAATACCCCTTATGACAAACTGGTTTGGGATGTAGGCCATCAAGCCTATGGCCACAAGATACTTACCGGCCGCAAGGACGTATTTCATACCAACCGCATTCTGCATGGTATTAGTGGATTTCCAAAGATCAGTGAAAGTGAATACGACACCTTTGGCGTAGGACACTCCTCCACCTCTATCTCTGCAGCGCTGGGTATGGCGGTTGCCGCACACTATAAAGGCGAAAAAGATCGCCAGCATGTTGCTGTAATTGGTGATGGTGCAATGACTGCAGGACTTGCCTTTGAGGGTTTAAATCATGCAGGTATAGAAAACTCCAACCTTCTGGTTATTTTAAACGACAACTGTATGTCGATCGACCCGAACGTTGGTGCATTAAAAGAGTATTTAACCAGTATCTCTACTTCAAAATCATACAACCGTTTCAGAGACGACATCTCCAATGCGCTGATTAAACTCTCTGAACTGGGGCCGAATGCACACAATTTCGTCAAGAAGATTGAAAAGAGCATTAAAGGCACTTTACTGAAACAAAGTAATCTTTTTGAATCCCTAAACTTCCGCTACTTTGGACCGGTTGACGGCCATGATGTTAAGAAGCTGGCATCCGTGATCAAGGACCTTACAGCTATACCTGGTCCTAAGCTCCTGCACTGCATCACCGTAAAAGGTAAAGGTTTCGCACTTGCGGAAAAGGATCAAACCAAGTGGCACGCGCCAGGTTTGTTCGACAAAATTACAGGGGAGATTAAAAAATCGGTATCTGAAAAGCCGCAGCCACCAAAATATCAGGATGTTTTCGGACATACATTGGTAGAACTTGCGGAAAGCAATAAGAATATTGTGGGTATCACCCCGGCAATGCCTTCAGGTTCCTCTATGAACATCATGATGAAAGCTATGCCGAACCGTGCTTTTGACGTAGGTATCGCGGAACAGCATGCCGTAACTTTCTCTGCAGGATTAGCCTCGCAAGGGCTGGTACCTTTCTGTAACATCTACTCCAGCTTTATGCAACGGGCATTTGACCAGGTGGTACATGACGTTGCGATACAGAACCTGAATGTTGTATTCTGCCTTGACCGTGCTGGCCTGGCAGGTGCTGATGGTGCCACGCATCACGGGGCTTATGACATTGCATACATGCGTTGCATTCCAAACATGACTGTAGCCGCTCCGATGAATGAGGAGGAACTGCGGAACATGATGTATACTGCGCAGCTTGAAAATAAGGGACCATTCTCGATCCGTTATCCAAGAGGAAACGGAGTTTTAGTGGATTGGAAACGGAGTTTCAAGGAGCTGCAGGTCGGAAAAGGCCGTAAAATCTGCGATGGTGAGGATGTTGCTATCCTAACTATTGGTCATGTAGGTAATTTTGCTGTTGAAGCCTGTAAAGAGCTGAACAGCGAAGGCATCTACCCTGCTCATTATGATTTGCGCTTTGTAAAGCCGCTTGATGAAGCCCTGCTTCATGATGTATTTAAACGTTATCAAACGGTAATTACCGTTGAAGACGGTTGTTTGCAGGGTGGCATGGGTTCAGCGGTATTGGAATTCATGGCAGATCATCAGTACAAATCTAACGTAATCCGTCTGGGTATACCGGATGAGGTGATTGAACATGGTGAGCAAGCAGAACTTTGGGCGATCTGTGGCTTCGATAGCACAGCTATTATGGACACCATCCGTAAGGTAGCGGTAAGCAGAACAACGAAAACAATCGCTTCATAATACAGCAATATGTGGCATAGCTCCACACATTTTTTCACAAGAAAAATTGCTAAACCTCTATTACAGACATATTTAGGGTTTAAGTTGCCATTGGCACAGTTGTGTATACTAGTAATAGTAACCACAATCATTTAAACTTAAAACTAAATAACATGAAAAAGATGATTTTATCAGCAGCATTCCTAGCATTCGCAGGCCTGACTACTGTAAAAGCAAGTGAAGTTAAATCACCAGTAATTGCAATCCAACAAGATAGTACTACTAAAGTTCCGGTAAAGCTTGAAGAATTACCTGATGCAGTAAAAACAACCCTACAGTCAGACAAGTACAAAGACTTCACGCCAAGTGCAGCTTACCTGGTTACCGCAGCGAACAAATCTGAATGGTATCTTGTAGAATTAGCTAAAGAAGGACAAACAGCATCTTTGAAAATTGGAAAAGATGGTGTAGTAGTAGAATAAACCCTTATTTATATAAAATCTAAATCATAAAAGCCGGAAGTCCTCCGGCTTTTGTATTTTTGTTATCTTAACACACAAATATGGCAAAAATACTAATTGTTGAAGATGACCTTACCTTTTCTCAATTACTAGAGGGCTTTTTTAAAAAGCACCAGCACGAGCCAACCGTCGTTCACAACATCAAGAATGCTTACCGCGCACTTGATCAGAAAGAATACGATCTTCTACTTGTAGATTACCGCCTTCCTGATGGTACCGGTCTTGATATTCTCTCCTATGTGAATGCTCAGGGGCTGAATCTGCCTTTGGTGATCATGACGAGCTTCAATGACGTTAGAACTGCTGTGAAGTCCATTCAACAAGGTGCCTCCGACTACATCACCAAGCCGGTAAATCCGGATGAATTACTGATGATCGTGAAGAATGCCTTGGAGAAAGGGAAGGAAGAAGACATTGCCAAAACTGCGTCGGACGACGAAACCATCAAAGGGCACAGCCCCTCTGCCGACAAACTTTACGAACACATCAGCCTGGTTGCACCAACCGATATTTCGGTGATTATCCAGGGTGAAAGTGGTACCGGAAAAGAATATGCTGCAAGAGCTCTACATAAACAAAGTAAACGCTCTTCAAAGCCGTTCATCGCTATTGACTGCGGTGCGCTATCCAAAGATCTTGCTGCAAGTGAACTCTTCGGCCATGTTAAAGGTGCCTTCACAGGTGCTATCAGCGATAAGCAAGGGCAATTTGAAGCTGCCAATGGCGGAACCTTATTCCTCGACGAAGTCGGTAACCTCAGCTACGAAGTGCAAATCAAGCTGCTTCGTGCCCTGCAAGAACGCGTCATCCAACCGCTGGGCAGTACAAAATCTATTTCTGTAAACGTCCGCATCATTGCCGCTACAAACGATGATCTTGCGAATTCAGTTGCCAATGGTAGCTTTCGTGAAGACCTTTACCACCGTATAAATGAGTTTAAGATCCAGCTTCCGCCGTTGCGCGAACGCGGAAAAGATCTGGAATTGTTCATAGAGCATTTCGTGAAGCTTTCCAATAAGGAACTCGGCCGGAATGTACAGTACATTTCTGAAGAGGCAAAAGCATTGCTGAATCAGTACGATTGGCCGGGAAATCTACGTGAACTGAAGAATGTGGTGAAACGCATGGTTCTGCTAAGCCCAACAGATACTGCTGAAGTCTCTGCATTACCAGATGAGATGATCCTTGCAATTCGGCATACCACACCAAAACCTGGTGGATCTGACCTGAAAGCCATCAACGAGGCGAATGAAAAGGCGCTGATCATTGAGACACTCGTGAAAGTTAAGTACAACAAATCACAAGCGGCTAAGCTGCTAAATATCGATCGTAAAACGCTTTACAGTAAAATGGAGCGTTATGAAATTGAATAGTCGTTTACCAGATCTACCAGGTGATATAAGCCTGGTATTAAACGGTCTGCTTCTGCTTTAAGTTTTGGGTTGATTTCTGTACAGCCCATTACTTCAATTTCCAGCTTCCTGAAGTCCGCAGCAAGCTCACTTGAACCAATCTGCGCAATCCTGCCGGCAAGGCGATGCACCAGCAGTGAAAACTGGCTTACGTTGTTACTTTCCATGCTTTTCGTCAGGTCTTCAATATCCTGCACACAATCCTCGCTAAAACGCTTCAGGATTTTAAACAGCTGCTCTTCATCACCAAAGGTCATCTTCTCCAGGTACGAAGGGTCAAAGGTGATATCCGTCCTTGAAGCGGTCTCCGTGCCTTGAACTTCTCCATTGCGGAGTAAACCCAGCAGTTCCTGCTCACGGAAAGGCTTCATCACCACGCCATCAAAACCCATCTCCATCAGTTTGGCCCGTTCCTCCGGTAATACCTGAGCGGTTACCGAGTAAACCTGAACATCTGGATTCAATCTTGGCTTCATTAATTTGAAAAGTTCGCTGCCCGACATTTCCGGCATCCTCAGGTCCATCAAAATGTATTTCACCTGATCAGTCACCGGTGTCTCGAGCATTTCTTTAGGTGAGTCGAAACACCTGTATTTTATATTGTGACGCTGTAAGAGGAGACTGCAAAGTTCCAGTATCAACTTATCATCATCTATTACCCATACTTCCATCCCGTTTTCTAGCTTTGGCGTTAATGATTGTGTAACGGGCGGCGCAGCAGCATACTTAAACCTCAAGTATACCATAAAACTACTGCCCTCGCCTTTCTTACTTTTAGCATAAATCCGGCCACCCTGACCATCAACCAGGGCCTTTACAATTGTAAGTCCCAGGCCAGATCCTTCCTTGGCCATAGTAGCGGTTGTCTCCGACTGTTCAAACTCGCCAAAAATATGTACCGCTTCCTCATCCGTAAAGCCTACACCCGTGTCTTTCACCACAAACGTAAAATGCAGATCGTCGCCTTTTCGCTTATAGTAAACCGTCAGCAGCACTTCTCCTTCTGTCGTAAATTTAATGGCATTTCCGACGAGGTTCAGCAGGATCTGCCTTAAACGGAAAGCATCTCCCGAGATGTACTCGACATCACCCAGCTGAAAGTCTGTATTTAGCTGTAAGTTTTTCTTTTCCGCCTGCGGCTTCAGGATCATGATAACCTCCTTCAGCAGGGCTTTAAGGGAGAAAGTGTCTTCAGAAAAGGTAAACTTACCAGATACGATCCTGTTGTAGTCCAGCACCTCGTTAACGATCTGCAGCAGGTGTTCCGAGGAATAATAGATCGCGTCAATGTCCTTGCGTTGCGGATAGATCTGCTGTTTAATAAGCTCGGCATAGCCGATGATGGACTGTAAAGGCGTACGGATTTCGTGGCTCATGTTCGAGAGGAACCGCTGTTTGGCTCTACCATGGAATTCAGCGAGATCGCGGGCGGCCTCCAGTGCTTTCCGGTAGCGGATACTCTTAGTGATGTCAGTCAGGATGAGGTATAGCAAGACGATGGTGATTCCGAAGAATACCAACATGATGGTGCTGATGCGCGAAATACCCGTATTCACGACTGCTCTTGCACGCACACTACTTTGTTCGATCTGGTTAACCGCTTCATCCTCAACCTTCCGCAATATGTTGAGCATCTCCCCAATAAGTTTGGTATTTGCATTCGCCAGCTCTGCTTCTTTCTCAATGAAAGCCTGACTTTTGAGTTTTTGTGCACTTTGTATCGCGAGCAGGGAGCGGTTTACATCTTTCGCAATTTTCACATCATTGATGATGGAAAGGGTATCACGTTTTACGTTCTCTTCATTTACAATCTTGAAAGATTTTGCTTCTTCAGGCTTTCTACGTTTGAAAATTTTCCCTAGAAAGCCACGACTATCCTCTTCCTCCGGCGGTACAACCGTGGTTGTCAGCGTTTTCTGTTCAGAGGTGACTACGGTACTGTCTTGTTTTTGAGCATTTTTCGCTACAAGCGCATTCACGCGCTTCACCTGTCGTTTAATCACGCCATCGTTCACCAGTTGCTCCCGCACCTTCAGGTAAGTCACAAATTGCTCATCACGCTCCGTAAGCAGTGCATTGATGGATGCAATACGTACCTGCTGTACAGAATCACCACCGTATAGCGCACGTAATGTATCCAGCACGGAGCGGAGCTGTTTAGATTGTGCGTAAAACTGTTCGTAATTTCCAGGATCGTTGATGGCCTGCTTTTTCTGTAGCTGGTCCATTGCCGAAATATTTCCAGCTAGTTTATGTACAATCCTTAAACGTTCATTGGGTGCGGTAATGTTTGCGACGGTATTGAGCATTTCCGTGAATGCCACCTTGCTCACGCCCCAGGCAAGTAGTAAAGCACAGCATGCCAATACCAGCGCGATTATAATTTTTGGCCTCAAGATATTCCTTTTGTAGTTAGCAGCAGTATGATGTTCGCTGACCGGCTCCTTTCATCGAAAACTGAATTCCTGAAGAAAGTGATCCTTGGTCAGTAACAATATTATAACGCAAAAATAAGAAAAATCGGGTGCAGACTATTGTACGAAAATACCCAATCTGCTTTATCTACTTCTCAGTTTATCAGCGATTAAGGGAATTTGAACTTGCTCATCGGGCAACGCGGAAGGCGTTAGAAACACATCACGTAAGGCCCGTCCGAGCTTCAAATGTGCTGCAACCTCTGTAGAACGCTGTTCATAGTAGGATTGAAAGGCCTGCGGATAATCCATTTGCTTCAGATTCGTGGCAAGCATTCTTGCGTCCACCATCGCATTGGTCGTTCCTGCACTCGTAAAAGGCAGCGCAAGATGGGCAGCATCACCAATCAGCGCCACGTTATTATGAGAAAAGGCAGACAAAACTTCGAAGTCCCGGGTCTTCCAGATGTAGCTGGTTATGAAATCATTACTATTCAAAATCTCCTTCACCATTGGGGGGAAATCAACCATCATTGCATGACAGAAAGCCTCCAGTTCTGACGTAGAATTCTTTGACTCCACATCGGATATTTCCGGATCATACTGCATGAACCACACCAGTTCGTCGCCAGAAGAAGGAATCATCCCAAAGGCGAGGCCACGGTCGGCCTGTTGAAATTTGGTGAAGGTACCGCGGTATTTTTCTGCGAGTTCAGAATTGGAAGCCACACCAACCACTTCTTTAACCCTGCCGGGGATGAATGTGGTAGGTCCCCATAATGCCTGGCGGACCCTGGAAAAACCACCGTCAGCGCCGATAAAAAGGTCGCCATATTCCACGTCGCCGTTCTCAAAAGCTGCTGCAACGATGCGGTCGCCATCATAAATGAAACGTTCAAACCGTCGGTTATCCCGCACGGTCCCTTTTGGCAATTTGGAGTGGAGAAATTGTGTCAGCTCGGTGCGCTTAATGCATCGCCAATTATCCAGCGGCAGATGTTGCACTTCCTGGCCATCTGGGCGTCGCAGGATGAAGCGTCCTACCAGCTGTCCGGGCAAATCGGCCGCTGCCGGCATCTGCAATCCGCTGTCAGCATCCACATGCAAGTCCATCGATGAAGCGTCCAGCGATGCAGCGTCCAGCGATGCAGGAAGCTTCTTACCAGCTGCTATTTCCTGCAATACCGACAAGCCATCGCTATGCATCAAAAATGCGTGCCCACCACCAATAGCGCCAATCGCACGCTCGTTCACGACGACTTGAAATCGCTCATCCTGCAAAAAACTCGCGAGGGTCAAGCCAGCAATGCCGCCACCGATAATTACAATTTTCATTCTGCTATAAAATTAATTAGTTGATGATTTCTAATGCCCCAACGCAGCAGCATCATTTGCAAGGTCAATTCCTTAGCGCTTCAGCATCGATTCCTGATGAAGCGCTGTATTATAAAACTTCAATCAACCGTTTAAGGTTTGCTTAATCCGGCTAATTGCTTCTGTGATCACTTCCTCTGATGTAGCAAAGCTCATCCGGATGTATCCTTCAGCACCCTCACCGAACCACTGTTTGGAACCGGGAACCACAGCTACCTTCGCTTCATTAAACAAGCGCGCGGCAAGATCGACACTCGAAGCTCNNGTACCTTTAATATCGGTAAAAGCGACGTAACAGCCTTCCGGAGTTCTGCAATTGAAACCCTCTACGCTGTTCAGACCTGTGGTAATCAGGTCACGCATCCTTTGCAGGTGCGAAACGAAGCCATCCAGCCAGTAGCCACATTCATCTAGCGCCGCCACAACGGCAACCTGCGAAAGTACGTTGGCACCATGAATGGTTGAAGTATGCAACGAAGCTTCAAACAAGCGTTCATAATGCGCGGTGTTTGATGCCACAACCGTCCCGATGCGTAATCCAGCCAGGCCATACGACTTGCTGTAACCCGTTACAGTGACGGTCTGGTTGCGAATTTCATCATTGATGGAGGCAATGCTGGTGAAAACATGCGGTTGGAATACAATATCACTCCAGATCTCGTCAGAAAGGATGATCAGGTTATGCCTTACCGCCAGTTCACCAATGCGGGTCAGCTCTTCCCTGGTGAACACCTTTCCAGTAGGATTTAATGGGTTACACAGACAGATCATTTTGGTGTTCTTACCGATCAGCTGCTCCAAACGATCAAAAACCACTGGTGTATCTGTAGGCGGAATGGCGAAAGGTATCGCTGTTGCACCTACATTTTCCACGGAATAGCGGAACAGGAAATCCACCGGATCAAAGACGATCGCTTCATCGCCGCCTTTGAGAAAAGCCCTGCAGATCACATAAATGCCGAAAGCAGCACTGTCAACGGGAAAAAGCAGCTCTGCTGAGGTCGGTATCTGGCGTTTCTCCTGGAAAAAACGTGCTACACTTTCTTTAAACTCCGGCAAACCTGCAGGAGGCCCGTAGGAAAGATAGCGGTCTTTCGTAAATCGGATGATGGCTTCCGCAATTTCCGGTGCACTTGGAAAATCGGGATCTGCAGCAGTTAAAGGAATTACACCTTCAGGAACAGTAGCCCAGCGCAAATTGAAAGCGCGTTGTCTTAAAATGTCAAAGTTTATGGTGTGGTTTTCAAACATGTATCTGGATTATAAAGCGGCAATTAAGTCTATAAACTTGTCTTTTACCATAGGCTTAACAATAAATTCCGCTACCGAAGGAATCTGCTTGGCACGTTCCACCTCGTAGGGCGAAATTGAAGAAGTTACGATGTACAGGTGAATTTTATCTGGATTGCTGAAGGAGATTTCTTCATAGGCTTTCAGGAACTCCCAGCCATCCATTACCGGCATATTCAGGTCAAGCAGAACCAGATCCGGCAAAGCATTTTCGTCATGAGCCAGTCGCTGCAGCTGTTCTATAGCTTCCTGCCCGTTGATGTAGGTTTCTACCAATACATCCTGTTCCGATCTTGCAATCAACTTTTTAGTTAAGAATACAAAAACCTCATCATCATCGATCAACCAAACGTGTTTCATTTACTTAGTGTTGATTATTAAAAACGACATAAAATACGGCACCCTGATCCGGAGAACTTTCCACCCAGATCTTACCATTCATTGCTTCAATCTGTGTCTTAGTCATATATAAGCCGAGACCCTTAGCATTTGGATGTTTATGGAACACCTTTCCAATTTTGAAAACGTTATCCATGTGTTTGGTCAGGTCAATACCCAATCCATTGTCGCGCACCATTAACAAAATAGAATCTTTGTTCTTCCGGGTGGTTAATTCAATCCTCGGCTTGCGCAAAGGTGAGCGGTACTTCAGAGCATTGCTCACCAGGTTATGTAAAATGCTGTTCAGGTATTTCGGAGGATAAACCACCACCGGAGCAGCCTTAAAATCCACGATGATCTCCGCTTCATTCTTGTTAATCTCCACCTTAAGGCCATCTAACGTGCGTTGAAGATACTCCTGAAGGACAATCGGCTCGGAAGCAATTTCCATATCCTGACGCACCTGTATTGATTCCACCAGTTCATTGAAGGTCGTGTTAAGACTGTCAATCACTGGAGTAAGTTTGGAAGTCAGCAATTTGATCTCCTCAAAATCTTCGCTCTCATTAATAAATTCGACCAGCATGGCCATATTGGTGAGCGGGCCTCTTAAATTATGAGAAACAATATTGCAGAAGTCAAGCAGTTGGGTATTCTGAGCAGAAAGCTGCTTCATCATAACCGACTGCTTTTCTTCCAATAATTTTCGTTCCGTGATGTCAATACCGAAACCGATGAAGAGGCTAAGTTTCCCATCCTCATCGTTTACCGGAAAAATCCTTCTCAGCACGGTGACCGTCTGTCCCTGCGGATTTTTGATACTATCTTCATAACGCACGACTTTCCCCGTGTTTTTTGCTTCCAGGAACTGCTCGCGGCGCTTACGTGCTACGCCTTCATCCCTGCCCCTGAAACGTGCATATTCGAAATCATCCATACCGATGATTTTTTTGCGCAGTTCCGGATCGCGGATCGCTCCTGGATTCACGAACACATAACGATGGTCGAGATCAAACACGGCTATGTCCGTTGGTATTTTGTTTAATATATTTTCGTAGAAGGACTTCTGCTTTTCCAATTCACGATTCACGATTTTTCGGTCGGAAAGTTCGCGAATGGAAACGATGATGTAGATCTGCCCGTTTATTTCTGTTGGTGACACGCCAAGCGTCGCAATGAACTCCGAATTATCGCTACGTTTTACCATAACATCGTAGTTCTGCTTGGGCATGCCCTCTTTTAGATGCTGATCCTGAAGTCGGAGAAAAGCATCATAGTTTCGTTCCGAAACAATGGCTTGATGCACCATCATACCCAGCGCCTGTGAAGACGAAACCCCGAAAAGATCTGCAGCCCGCGCATTCCATCCGCAGATTACCCGTGAAGCGTCTGCGATCAGATAGGCATCAACGTTGTGCTCCAATAAGGCAATCACTTCATTAATATCATCTTTCTTCAGTAGCGTACCAGCCTGTTCCTGCATTTTAGCCAGGCGAAGTTGCAACAAATTGCACAGCTGTACCGCCAAAAGGTTGAGCCCGTGCTGCTGTTTATCAGTAAAGGCACGCGATTTCGTATCTGCAACTGCAAGATAACCGATATTCAAGCCTTCCGGACTAAGTACGGGCACAAGCGCCATACTGTGAATACCAAGTTCCTGAACCATGGGGTGCCCAGCGGTACGCGGATCGGTAGTGGCATTTTCCAGCACCAAAGCATTTTGCAACTCCAGGTTTAATGCTGAAGCAGGGTTCTCCTGGTAGCCAGCGAAGCCCAGGCGACTTTTATACCAGACAAGCCCATTATGGTAGAAGCCGATCATAGCGACCGGCGTCTCCGTCAGCATACTGGCCAGCAAAGTAATCTGGTCGAATTCAGGCTCCTCGGGTGAGTTCAGAATTTCCAGTTCAAGCACCGCAGCATGCAGCCTCGCCCCGTCTTGTGGCCTTGGAAATTCTGTCATTATAGTAGAAGACGTTTAGGTTTTTGATTTATGTAGAGCGTCACAACAGCATTTAAGATACTAAATTACAACATTAAATTCTAAAAAATCCATATCCACAAAATCATGGCCAAGGAATGAAAGAAAAAAGCTACTTATCATCAAGACAGCAGCTTTACATGCGTTTTTATTTTTTCAATGCCGTTTTAATCGCCTGCTCAACCAAAGGTTCCATCACCGAATAGCCAAGTTTATTCGGATGCACTTCATCGGTATGATATATTGACTTCATACCATTTCGTTCATCCACCATTGCAGAAAAATAATCCAGGTAAACCACTTTCTTTTGCGCAGCATAGGCCTTGATCCATTTATTCAGCGCAATCACTTTAGGTGCAGGCTCCATATTTGGGCGCCAAGGGAAGTCGTATGCAGGAAGTACGGAAGATAAGACCACTTTGATGTTGTTTGCCAGGGCAATTTCAGTCATGGAAGCGATGTTATCCTGTATCATCTCCAGGGTTGAGGGGCCGGTATTTCCGGCAATATCGTTGATCCCGCAAAGTAATACCACCACTTTAGGCTTCAGCGCAACCACATCTGCGCGGAAACGGATCAGCATCTGTGGCGTCGTCTGTCCCCCGATACCACGATTGATGTAAGGACGTCCTTTGAAGAATTCCGGTGACTTATTGATCCAGCCTTCTGTAATGGAGTTCCCCATAAATACCACCCGCTGCTCGTTTGCAGCCGGTAAGCCCAGCGCCGCATTTGCCTCACGATACTTTTTCAGATTCGGCCAGTCATCATTTTGCTGTGCCTGTGCGGATTGAAAGGCGAAAAACATCAATACAAATGCTAAAATTCGGGAAGATTTCATACGGTCTGCTTAGATTTATTTGGACATGTAAATTAAGATAAATATCAAAATTTACCCAAGCCTCCAGCATATATTCTTGAAATTTTGGCAGTACTTATTTTCAGCTATTCGCTTTAAGCCCTAACACCTTAACTGATGCTGCCAACAGAAACACCAGTGTGCCTTACTTCAAGGCCATACGCAGCTTTTAATCAGAAACTTAGATATCGCAAGAGTGGCGCGGAAAAGCAGCCCGCCAACAGAAATACAAATACCAATCCGTCTTACTTCAACGAAACCCGAAGTTTTTTAACCAGAAACTTAGACACCGCTTGCGTGGTGCGGAAAGGTTGATAATGAAAACACTTTTTCAGGGAAAGAAAAGCCTTTTTAAACTCCCTTTTATTGGCACAGAAGAAAAACACTTTGAGGAATTCCTGGAAGTTCCGGCGTTTCAGAATTTGCTGATCAAAGCCTTTGGGCAGGATCTGAGCGATGTCGTTGTTCCACTTCTCCATCAGAAAAGCCCATTCCAGCTTATCCGTTGATAGCACCATACCATGCTCCCCCTTGCGGTACACGGAAGAGATCACCGGAAAGTAGCGGATTTTCCCCTTACGGGCCAGGAAGCACCAGAGAAAAGTATCTGCGCTGAATTTATAGTTCAACAGGGAAGCATCCAGCATATTGCGGCGCAGCAGCACGGAGGCTGTCGGAAACTGGCGCTTGGCCAGCAGGTGATGGATCTCCAGGTCACGCTCCTCCATATTGTTGAAAGGCTGTTCCGTTCCTTTACGGGTATCCAGCACCAGACCGTTTTCAGCAACCATGCTGTAGTCCGGGTGTGCTTCCAGGAAGTCGACTTGGCGCTGCAGCTTATACGGATCTGTCCAGTAGTCATCCCCCTCACAAATCGCCAGGTAATCACCCGTACAAGCTCCAAAGGTACGCAGGCCATTGTTGGTCATGCCAACGTTCACCGGACCCGAAATCAATTTAATCAGCTGGGGATAAGCTGCTGCATATTTCTTGCAGATTGCAAGTGTGCCATCCGAAGAAAGATCTTCGCCAATAACGATCTCGTAATCACAATTCAGCACCTGGCTTACAGCACCTTCCAGACAAGCCTCTATATAGGCTTCGTGATTATAAGTAATGATACAAACGGAAACTTTCATTTTATTTTATTCAGGCAAAAAGGGCATTAATTATTCTGCACCCGCAGCATCAAACGACTAATCAGATCCACTTCTTCCGTGGTCAGATCGCAGTACAAAGGTAAACAAAGTACCCTGCTGGAGATATCCTCCGTCACATCCAGCTTTTTATAGGCCATATAAGGCAGTGAGCTGGCCAGTGATGGATAGAAATACCGGCGTGTAAAGATCTCATTCACCTTCAGGTACTCCATACAATTCAGCATCAGCTGTACGTCGTCAAAAACCAGTGGATAATAGGCGTAATTATTGGCCGATGCTTCATGCCATTTCGGCTTGCGGGCACGCAGTCCCTGCAGGTTCTGGTCGTAGCGGTCGTTGATGATCTTCCGCTTCTCCATGATCTCCGGCAGGTGGGTAATGTTCACCAAACCCATGGCAGCATGAAATTCCGAGTTCTTGCCGTTGATGCCCAGCTCGGCAAAAGCTTCCGGACCATTGAAGCCGAAATTGCGCATCAGCGCCAGCTTTTTCAGGAATTCCGGATCATTGGTCATGATCAGGCCTCCTTCTATGGAGTGGTAAAGTTTGGTGGCATGCAGACTGCAGATGGAAACGTCGCCATAGTTAAAGATGGACTGACCGTTAACCTGAACCCCAAAAGCATGGGCACCGTCGTAAATCACTTTAAGATTATGTTTTTTGGCAATCGCATCGATGGCCTCCACATCACATGGATTTCCGTACACATGGGTGGCCAGAATGGCGCAGGTTTTATCCGTAATGGCCGCTTCGATTTTTGAAGGATCGATATTCAGGGAGTCATTGTCAATATCTACAAACACCGGCTGACAGCCAGCCCAGACAATGCTGCTGGTGGTGGCTACGAAAGAAAAAGCCGTGGTAATCACTTCACCCTGCAGCTCCAGCCCTTTCATGGCCATCTCCAAAGCCACCGTGCCGTTGGTTACAAACAGCAGGTGGTTCACCTTCAGGTAATCCTTAATGATCAGCTCCAGGTTACTCGAAAGCGGCCCCATGTTGGTGATCCACTGGCGTTGCCAGATCCCTTTCAAATAGTGTGCATATTCCTCCTGTGGAGGCATAAACGGTTTGGTAATGGGGATCATATGTTGAATTTTTGTTTGGTCTCAAGATATTCCTCGTCGGTGATGCTCAGCAACCAGCAGTTGCGGTGCTTGCCATTTTTATAGATGTATTTACGAAGGAAACCTTCACGTTTCAGCCCTGCACGTTCCATGATGCGCAGTGAACCCTTGTTCTCCTCCATCACGTAAACCGCAAAACGTACCATGCGCAGCTCCTCAAAAGCATGTCGCATGCCCAGCAGCAGCACCTGTAAACCGTAAAACTTACCGGGTGTAGGCGAAATCACCTTAATGCCGCCACCAATGCAAGTACCATTGCGGTAGTCGATATCGTTCACCGAAGCATAGCCGATGATCTCATCGTTACCACCAACCTCACATACCGCCAGCCAGCCATTTTTAGGATCATCATTATAGATGATGTCGTTCACCCATTTCTGCTCCCTTTCCAGTGACACAAATTTCGTTACACCACCAATCTTCTCCTCTATTGTTCTATTCTTACGTAGTTCATTTATAAAAACAGCGTCTTCAGGCTTAAAGGCCCTCAGATAAACCTCAAACTCCATATATATGATCGTTTATTTCTTCATCATTCAACAGCCATCATCAAATATTAAGCCCTGTTCCGGAAGCTTTAACTGCGATGTGAAGCAAGCCGGAAAGCGCAAAATGACCGGAGCGCCGGCATATAAAATTTTGATTTGCAGTGTAATCTACGAATTATAATATTGGTGCCGCCCGGCGGAATGGTGTGCAATTTCACGTTTTGATTCACAAAATAAAGCCCCAACCCCGGCAGATTTGTATCCCGCGCAAAGTCTGAAAAAATGAAAATTGTGCAGTTACTCTGCTTTAACCAGTCGTCCTGCAGCCATTCGCTGCTTCTGCTGGTTTATAAAATAGGTCAGCATGGAGAACAGTACCGGGTAAATTAGCTGTAAGCTGGAGGCGGAATAGGCGATCGTATTGTGAAAGTTCGCAAAGATGATCATGTTGAACAAAATCGCCAGACCCGTTACCTTATAGGTGTCGGATTTCCGGATCAGCAGATAGTACCCATTAAACAGCATCAGGAAATAAAAGAACATCAGGATCATGCCCGGCCAGCGCAGGTAAGAAAAGCTGTACACGTAAATGGTGCCCACATTCAGGAAAGGGTTAATCTGATGAAACCTTTTTTCTTCAGGTTGCACAATGAACTTGGTCACAAAGGCCGGGAGAAATTCCTGCATCACCAGATCCTTATAGTTACCCTCCGGGCTTTTCACCATATTGATGTTGTTCTGCAGGTTTGCCACCGGCGATGCCACATACAGGTAGGACCAGTAAAACTCTTTGGGGATACGGCTATTCAGAAACTCTTCGGTGGCCCCCGAAGATCTGGGGATGTACGTTGCATCGCCATTGGCCGAGCGCAAATTCCCCATAAAGCCAAAGAGAAAAAACACAAACAGTACCCCTGCAATGGTCTTCAGGATCAGCTTGAAGGGAATAACCGCCTTGTGAAAGAGGAACACGATCAGTGCACCAAGCAACACATTGAGGATACTGGAGCGGTAAACCAGCAGGATNNAAAGAAATAGCCAGAGTAGCCGGCGCCGGCGCGTGGAGACATACTGATGGAACAAAAAGATCGCGTAAAAGGTATTGAAAGAAACCAGAAAAGTATGGATCACCGGCAAACCGAAGGCATCCTCCGCATAGTTGAAGTTACCCTGCAGCAGGGCATAGATGGGCAAGGTGCCTGAATAGAGCACTTCCGCCCCGTACAGCAGGTAAATTGTCAGCATCACCGCAATGTTGCCCCTCGCCTCCCCAATCGGTTTATAGCTGAAAGGCCTGCAAAACTGGATCAGCAATCCGGCGCCAATACAAACCAGAAAAGTAAACAAGTAAAATAGAAAGAGTGGCAAGCCCAAGCGAGGGTAAAGCGTAGACCATTCGAAGGAATAAAAGATAAAAGGTACAATGAAAGCCAGGATGTAAACGAAGTTTGGATTATAGAGAATCTTCTTAATCATGGCCGGGCACAACTACAACTACGTTTTCTTGAAACAAAATCCCCACCATTTTACCATATATTTCGAATAGATCATCAGGCTGTTGGTATAAACCGCGTTACTTTTGCAGGCCTGCAGGATCTCCCCATTTAATTTCATCAGGCTTTTTAGGCCGGAGGTACTGACCCCGCCCATACGCATCTTCACCCATACATCCCTTACGTATAAAGCTTTAACTTTATGAATATACAAAAAGCGCATTAAAAGTTCAAAATCCCCGGCAATCTTATACTGGGTGCTGTACAGTCCATATTGCTTAAACAGCTCCCTTCTGGCATAAAAGGTCGGATGGGCAGGCTGAAAGCCGAACTTAAACATCCAGGGTTTGAAGTGCCTGGAGGAATAATAGCGGGTGACCTTGTTGAGGTCCTCCCGGTCGGTGAAGATCACATCTGCGTAGGTGCCGTTAATACCCGGATGGTGGCGGAAGATCTCCGCGATCCTGCTGATCACGCCATCATCGGCCAGGAAGTCATCCGAATGCAGCAGGCCCAGCACATCACCGGTCGCAAGTTTTATTCCCTTGTTAATGGCGTCATAAATCCCCAGGTCGGGTTCCGACACCACCCGCTGTATCCTGTTCCGGTACGCGCCAATAATGTCCAGTGTCCGGTCAGTGGAGCCTCCATCCACCACAATGTACTCTATCCAGGGATAGTCCTGCCGCAGTACAGACTCAATTGCCGTAGCAATACACTCATTATTATAAACCACGGTAATGATGCTGATCTTCATGACTGCAGGCTTTGATAAGCTTGATAGGTTTGCTCGAAGCAGCGTTCCCAGGAGAAGCGTTGCGATTGCTGCAAGCCACGGTTAACCAGCGCCGGGCGATTGTCTTCGATCNNCACGGGCGAGCTCCAGATCAGCGGCTTCGAGCAGGATTCCCGCATCACCGGCAACCTCCGGGATGGCCGATTTGTGCAACGCAATGAAGGGACAGCCAGCGCGCATGGCTTCCAGGATTGGAATACCGAAGCCTTCGTATTCCGAGGGGTACAACAGGCAGAAAGCGGCATTATACAGCTCGTTCAACATGGCCTCATCCACAGCGGTGAACACCTTGTAGCGGCCGGGCAGCTTTTGCTCCAGCATGGCGCGTTCCTGCGCGTTTAATGGCGGGCCAAGCACATAGAGCATATAGCCGGGCTGATCGGCAACCACATCGAGGGCAAAGTCGAAGTTCTTGTAAACATCCCGTAACCCCAGAAACAGGAAGTAAGGGCGCTTCACCTCCATGGGTGCTGCAAGCCTGTGGTAATTTTCCGAAACACCATTATAGATCACCTTTACCTTAGCCTCATCCAGGTGCGGATAGAAATGCAGCAGGTCCTTTTTGGTATGTTCGGAAACCGTAATGATCAGGTCGCTGCCCAGTATCGCAGATCGTTTCATCCGGTTATGCAGCCATACCCTCGGACCGGAAAAGTAGATGTCGTGAATGAAATCATGCACCGTGGTCACCACACGTGCATTACGTCGCTTTTCTGGAAGACGGAAGTAGCTGGAGTGAAAAAGATGTGGATCCGGATAGGCCGGTAGCTTCAGGAAGCGTTCCACGATAATGCCAGCCCGGTTACTGCGGATCACTTGCTGTGAGGCAATATTCAGCTTCTTGCGACAAACATTTTGATGCTCTCTCCCGGTTTCATAAAAGCGAAGATCGAGCTCTTTTACCTTCAGCATACGCTGGGTAAGTTCATACCAGTAGGTTGAAATTCCACCAAAAGGCTGCAGGCTATAAACCAGGTTGTCGTAGCATAGGGTCATCGCAGGGAAGTTTAGCTGTAAGCAGACTGGGAATCGAATACTTACAAAGAAAACGCATAACACCTCTAAAAGTAACAAAAACTTAACATTCAGGCACTTACACCCGCCATAAACGAAAATAGACGCAATGTAAAGGTAAATCTACCACCCTGTGCAGGTAGTAAAACTACTCGCCTTCCAGTGCCTGCTTCAGAAAGGAACCAGATGCAAGGGCGCGTGCAATTGGTACGGTAGCCGCCTTCATGCGGAGGTAGTCTGCCTGGGTCAAGTGTTCCAGCAGCTCGGGCAGTTCACGGAGGTCATTAATGGTAACACCTACTCCTTCCCTGCGGATGAAGTCGCCGATGGCAGATTGTTCTGGTGCAATGAGTGGCAAACCAGCCAGCAGATATAAGGAAGCTTTATGAGGATTATTGTATTGCAGGTAAGTGCCCATGTACCCTGTGCAGCCATCTATGGTATCACCATCCCAGATCAGGCCAAAAGCGGCGTCGAGCTTAGCGGGCAACTCATCCGCATCAAAGCTGCCAGCCCATTCCATCCCGGGCCTTGCAGGCAATGTTTCGTAACCCGGACCATAAAGCCTAAATGAAATACCGGGCAGCTGATCCAGCTGCTGCAGGAAAACACTCTTTCCGAGGTTTCCGGCAAAGGCGATCTTCAAATTCGAAACCGCAGTGCCTTGCCCCTGCGCCATAGCCTGCCAAACCCTTTCCGGCACCAGATAATCAAACAAATCAAGTGTACGCATCTCCAGCTTCAAGCCTTGCGCCTGCAAAAGCGCTTTCATCCGCTCATTATGCACAATTAGAAGGTCAAAAGCTTCCAGTCGCGACACCTCCTGCTCCAGGGTCCAGGCATGATGTACCTGCCGCAAAGAATCCAGGTCATGCAAGAGGCAAATCATCCGACAGCCTTTACGGCGCAACAGCGCTACCAGGTATCTTAGCCATTGATTGATGCCCAGCAGCGGATATTGCAGCAGCACCTGATCACCTGGCTTCAGCAATCGATACAGTTCAAACACATGTTTCACCAGGGTGCATAAATTCCAGAGCCGGTTTCTATTGCTGTAAACCGGCACATCAAAGTGCCGGTAGCCCAACTCCGAAAGAATTTCACTGCAGTCGCGCGTAGCTTTGGAACCCGCTGTCTGGTTCAGTGCATCTGCATAATACATCCGGAGCTGGTACTTCATAAGCGCGGTTAAGCCATAATGTCCTGAAACATCTTTTTAGCAAATACGCCCATTACCGCAAGAAAGCCAAACAGGATCATGCCTTTGATGAAGCTGCTGATCTTGCCGGGAATGGCGCGGTATAAGGGAAATTTCGGATAGTCGACCACCTGGATCAGCGGTGTTTCCCGCAGCAGGCTCATCTTGGAAAGTCCCAGGTTTTTAACCAGCTCCCCCAGAATGGCCCGGTTGGTCTCCGCGCTGAACTGCGAGCGCTGAATGGGTGCATTCCGCTGTATTTGCCGTGTGGGATTTAAGTTGGGCGTCGCATCAGCCACTGCCGCCGCACTATAGATCTCCCGGTTCATGTTCTGGCGGATGGAATCCGTTTTAGCCTGCAGGATCCTGACGTTCGACAGCGATTTACGCGTTTTGGTTTGTACGTAAAAGTCATTCACATTAGCCACAATCCGATCATTGAAAGCCTTCGCGAAGAACTCGTCTTTGGCATTTACATCCACGCGGATAATGCTGTTCTTATCGGGCTTATTCACCACCAGGTNNTTGTTGATGTCGGCAGCGATCTCTTGCAGCAGGCTATCCTGCAAACGCATTTGTGCTTCTGGCAGGCTCAGCCAGTCGGCCTGGAACTTTACCTTTCGCAGGTGCTTTTTCTCCGCCCATTCTTCCCGAAGCTCGTTCATGTCAACATAGCGATCGATCAGCAGGATCTTTTTACCCCGATAGGGCACTTCAGAAAGCAAGGTCTTTTCGATCATGGTCCGGGAGCGGTAAAGCTCCAGGATGTTGTTGCCCTGAAAAATGCCACCGCCGGTATTCAGATCCAGGCCAATCATGGAGGCTATCCCAGCATACTGACCCAGATTCCCTGGACTGTCTCCACTTTCCAGCACAAAGGTCGTCGTCGCGGTGAAGACCGGTTTTTTCCAGAAGGCGTAGGCAAGTCCGAGTAAACCACCCAGCAAGGCGATAGCAAAGATCAGCAGTTTTTTAGATAGGAGAAATCTGTAGTACTTTCCGAAGATTTGAAAGATCTCTTTAAGCGAGATCTCCGGGTTTCCAGTATTTGAAAGTTGCAGATTTTCCTGACTCATATGGGCGTCTAACTTTGATTCAAGTCAAGGCCAAAACATCCGGGAATTGGCCAATGTTTGAATTTACGTAAAAGCCTGTAAATTAAGCAAGCAAGAATGAAATCAGCATCGAATCTCGACAAGGTCAGTCATATTCAGGTATATTCTACAAATCTTCATCGTAATACAGGTAAAAACCCGGGATACGATGCCCTATACTGATCCGGGCAATTGCTGCTGTTTGCTGTGGTTTAGTTTTCCGAATATTTATCCAGCACCTCTTCTACAACCGGACGTTTACTCAGCCGCTTTGAATCATAGTCTGACGTTTCCGTCTTAATGGGGGAAAATAGTCTGCGCTTGTAACTTTCAATGTATACCGATAGACAGCCATTGGCGAACAAGGCTACTAAAGTGATGGCAGCTACGGTTTGTCCGGGACTGAAGTCCTGCATAGATAAAGCCAGTAGAATAAACAGCAGGTTGCAAAGACCCAGGATGAAGGTAGCTTGTATATGACTCAATCCGATAAACAGCAAGCGATGGTGAAGGTGATTGGCGTCGGCCGTAAAGGGCGATTTATTTTTCAGTATTCTCAGTGTGAATACCCGCAAGGTATCAAAGATCGGGATGATCAAAATAGCCAGTACAATACCCGAGGCGTAGTTCAGGTTAAACGCACCAACACGCACATGTAACAGCGATTCCAGGGAAAGAAATTTCAGGCTGAAGATCGATGCCACGTAGCCGAGTACCAGCGAACCACTGTCGCCCATAAAAATCTTTGCCGGGGTAATATTGAAATAAAGGAAGCCCAGCAATCCACCAGCGAGAGACAAGGACATCATAAACCATCCCGTTTGGCCGGCTTTAAAGAACAGGAAAGCATAGGTTAAACTGCAGATCAAGGCCAGGGTTCCGGCGAGTCCATCTATGCCATCAATAAGATTAAAGGCATTCATTACCCCAACCATGAAAAATACAGTCAGGATGATGCTGGTATAATAATGTAATTCAAAGTAGCCTAACAGGCCATGAAGGTTTTCAATCCGGATGTCGGCTACCACAGCTACAATAATGGCACTTAAGAATTGCGCTACAAACTTTATGGTCGGTGAAAGCCCAACGATATCATCTTTCAGCCCGGTCATGAAGATCACCAAACCTGCGGCCATCATCAGGTTTCCTTCCGGCAAGTAGCGCTGGGGAATAAAGAGCGAGGATGAAAATACGAAGGCACTAAAGATGGCAATCCCGCCTAAATTCGGGACAATTTTTTTATGGATCTTACGCAGTTCCAGTGGTTCATCAAACAGGCGCTTCTGGAAAGCGACTTTGATGATCATTGGGATACTAAAGAATACCAGCAGGTAACTGGTCAGAAAGATTAAAGATGATTGCATAACGTTTGTTTTTGAGCGTTGTAGAAAACGTATTGTTGGCCGGGTAACCTCAATCCCCCCGATGTATATTTATTCGTTTACGGATTCGTCTATTAATTCAAGTACCCTGCTGTTCAGCACATCGCGTTCCTCATCCCGCAGCCAACCCCATTTATTGAAATATTTAATGGCCGACTGGACATGAATTTTTAGCAGCTTTCCATTCTTATAAGATTCCTGTTTGTGGCCGTGCACCACCGAAACCTCCGGGTAAAATTCTGTTCGTGCTACACGATGAATACGCCGGTTCAGATCGTAGTCCTCCAGGTACATAAAGAATTGGGGATCAAATAACCCTGTTTTCCGGAGTACACTGGTTCGGATAAACATGAAACAACCAGAGAGCGAAGGTGTATTCAGTGTACTGTTATAATCAAAGTGATGCAGTTCATAAGCAGCATTTTTTTGCTGTGCCCATGGTGCCTCACCGAAAAATCTCCTGCCAATCAGGTTAAAAGGTGTAGGCAGCAGCTTGCAAAGCCGTTGCACCGAACCATCCTCGTAATACACCTTCGGCATTAGCGAACCTACCTTAGGATGACCTTCCATGTAGTTGTAAATGTGCTCCAGTGTACCGGATTGGAAATTGATATCCGGATTCATCACCAGATGGTATTTGGCTTTCTCATCCAGGCTACGCTGCATCGCAATGTTGTGCCCGGAGCCATAGCCTATGTTGGCATTATTAAAAATGTAAACTATACGTGGATCGGTCGCTAATCCTTTGAGTGCATCGGTCTCTGAATTATCGATCAGGAACAATCTGAGGTCTAGTGTTGAAGACAGGATCGCGTTGATGCAGTCCCATATTTCATCTCCGTTATGGTANNTATGCGCCCCGGCGTAACGCTGTGCTGGTAAACCCACCTGCACCGTTCACATATTGTTTGAAGCCCTTCCCTGTAGAGAATACGATGTTGTTTGGATTAAGGACCTCACCTGTAACCTTCACGGTCTGTAATTGCTTCGGCACGCGGATCACATCGCCATCCTCCACAATCAAATCCCCTTTAGAACGTGGGTTTTTCAGGATGCTGGCCAGTTCAATACCTACCAGGTCAGACTGAATTAACTTCTGCTCCACGTCTGTGCTCAAAGTATCTTTAACA
Source organism: Pedobacter sp. UBA2067 (assembly GCA_002333205.1). Taxonomy (GTDB): domain Bacteria; phylum Bacteroidota; class Bacteroidia; order Sphingobacteriales; family Sphingobacteriaceae; genus Pedobacter. The sequence continues at coordinate 68,522 of DDAD01000046.1, read as the reverse complement.
CCCGCTTGCTGTACCCGTTTCAGGTTCAGGAATTTTTTCGCCTCTTCATCCTCATTACTGATGGAGTTTTTATTCTTTTCACTTAATATCGGCTTAGGGCCCGGGCGCTTTAATGAAGCACCTTCTGCATAACCTGTAGGTGTTAAACCACCCGCACGTTTAATCAGGTCAGAGATCCGCTCATCTTTACGGGTAATGGTATACGTTCCGGGATAAAGCACCTCCCCTTCCAGGGTTACCTGACGCTGCACCTGATAACCTTCCGAGCTTCTTACGGAGATCACGTCAAATGGCTTAAGTACAAAGGTCTGATCAGAAAGTTTAAGGTTTTGGTCTATGTTTACGGTGAATACCTCAGCCGTAATCGCTGAAGCAGACATGGCATCACTGTTTTTGATGCGGCGGGAAATCTCAATGCGGTTTGGTGTAGCACCTTCACGGAAGCCACCGGCCATTTGAATCAAATCCTCCAGGCTCATGTTATCCGCATATTCATAAGTTCCAGAATCCCGCACTTCACCCTGAATCATTACCCTGTACTCATCACGCAGGTCGAATAGTGAAGAGATCGTTACTTTATCTTCCCTTTGCAAGGGGATGTCGGCGGTAGTGCCTGCAATAATTTTAGAAACATCAAAAGAGATCAGGGACAAAGTATTGTCCATGTTCAAACGGTTAATGTAACCGCGGTTCAGGAAGGCATCTTCCTTCAATCCTTCTGCTTTGTTGATCAGCGCCCGAAGGGTAAGTCCTTTATCCAGCTCATATAAGCCTGGGCGGAATACCGCACCGGTAATTTCAACGCNNAATTTCTTCTACAATATATTTATCCCCATTCTTTGGTGCATAGGTGGCAAATTCTGTAGAGGCTATATCTGTAATACGGCGTTCTTTTTCCGTGTTTTGAAGCACTTTGATGCGACCGGTATACGCACGGGTGTTAACCCCGCCGGCAAAATTCAGCACATCCTGAATGTTGTCGCCCCGTAACGCTTCAAAAAGCGCGGGTCGTTTCACCTCGCCGGCTACTTCAACACGCATTTCATAAACCGGAACATGGATCACATCCTGATCCTGCAAACGGACATTACCCTTTTGAATACCATTTACCAGAAAATCGTAAGTATCAATGGTACTCACCACACGATTGTTGCGGATCACCTGGATCTTACGGAAGGAGCCATTCTCAGCAGGACCGCCTGAAGCGTATAAAGCATTGAAAACTGTTGCCAAAGATGGCAAGGTATAGGTACCTGGCTTCACAACATCTCCGGTCAGGACCACCTTAATCCCACGGATGTTACCCAGGTTTACGGCGATATTAGAGCGGCCCGTACGAAGCGCCGGATATGTTTTTGCCATTGCTGAACGGAGTTTCGAGGTCGCTTGTTCAATGCTCAGCCCGCCAACAGAGACGATCCCGACATATTGCAGCCTGATGGTTCCGTCCGGACTCACTGGTAAGCGGTAATTTGCTTCGTTGTCGCCGGTAAGATCTACCAGCAATTCATCATCCGGACCAATCACATAGCTTTTCGGTGTGGCCATGCGAAGGTTAGGTTCAAAAGTAAGATTAGCGTTTTTAAACAGCTCCGCGCCGAAGATCTTCGGCTTCAGGCTTTCGAACATGGCCTGGATCTCGCGCTGACGTTGCAGTTCTAGACTCCTGCCATTCATGGCCAGACTATCTGGATTGCGGGACTTGTATTGTGGATTGTTATATTCGTCACCGCCGTAAATTCTGCCGGATCGGGCATCGCGGGCGTTTGGATCATTGAGGTTGCCAGTCTGCGGATTGCTGGTCTTGTTTTCGGTATTGCTGCTTTGATTATTCCGGACCTTTTGCACCCGAACCCTGAGCTTTTGGATTTCTGTTTGCGGCATGCCCTGTGCGGCCGCCATCTGTTCCAACTGCGCATCACTGTATCCTATGGATTCCGCCCGTTGAATCATCTGCCTGATTTGTGCATCCGTCAGATCATCAACTTTAACATCAGCGTAGCTGCTTTGAGCGAACACAGCCGGAGAAAATGCTANNCTAATAGCACCAGAAAAAATAACAGTGCCAGGGCTTTTTTTATATCCATAAATCAATTATAGGTAGCGAATTTTACCGATTATGGCTACAAATATATGACAATAAACCTGATATCTATTAAAATTGCAGATTAGTAAGCATTCTCCTCACCGCGAATTGCATTGATAATTGTCATAAAAATGATGCGTACATCCAGGGCAGTCGTCCAGTTTTCAAGGTAATAGATGTCGTATTTTACCCGGTTGTCCATATCTTCCAACAACCTGGTTTCGCCACGGAAACCGTTTACCTGCGCCCAGCCGGTAATACCAGGTTTCATAAAGTGGCGCACCATAAACTTGGAAATAATCTTCTTGTATTCTTCCGTATGTTTAAGCATGTGGGGCCTTGGACCAACTACACTCATATTTCCAATAAACACGTTCAGAAACTGTGGCATCTCGTCCAGACTGGTTCGTCGCAGGAAAGCGCCGATCTTTGTGATACGTGCATCGTTTTTCGTCGCTTGCACCTTATCACTGTCTGAATTTACCGTCATACTGCGGAACTTATAACACCAGAAAGGCGTATCGTTCCTGCCCGAGCGGAGTTGCTTGAAAAGTACAGGACCTTTACTTTCCCATTTGATCAAGATCGCGATCAAAGGATAAAGCCAGCTCAGGACAAAAATAATAACAAGTGAACTGAACACCAGGTCGAAAAGACGCTTTTTAAAGCGGTTCTTCATTTCCTCCAATGGCTCCACACGGAGCGTTATGATTGGAAATTCCCCACCCAGGTAATCAATGGTATATGGAGAGGCCAGGGATCCGCCCAGGTCGGGAATAAATTTTAAACGGATGCATTGCCGGTCGGCTTCATCAACGAGTGCACTCACTTCAGTCATTCGATGTGGCGACACCGCAACGTACACATCCTGTACGCCGGCAGCAGCAGCTTCACTGAATTTCTGCGACACCAGATCAGAGACAATGCCACCCTCCTCATTATATATGCTTTCATCATCACCCACAAAACCATAAAAGCTCAGCGTTTTTTGTTTTTGCAGATAGTCAGAGATTCGCATAGCCGTGGCATTGGATCCCATTACCGCCACCTTCTTGGCGGCATTAAACTTTGCAAGCAGTACATACTGGAAAGCGGTCCCCAGAAAGCGGTTGAGCAGAAAGCTCAGACACATCAGACTATAAAATATTAGCAGAAAGGTTCTGGAGAATTCACTGTTTCTGGAGAAAAGCAGGAACAAGGTAAACAGCATAAAGTGGAAGGCGATGCTGCGCCAGGTTTCCCGATAGATGCGCTCCAGCCTGCGGATGCCATAAAGGCTGTATAAGCCACAGAACAGTGAACAAAAGAACCAGATTAAGTTACATACGATCACATAACTTGCATCCAGTTCATCGACAAGATGCTTACCAAGACGTTCGGTGATAAAATAAGAAAGGTAATAAACAACATTCAGCATGATTACATCGGTAATCAGCAAAATATAACGCAACAGGTAATTGTACCGGGTCTGTATGGCCATAAAAGTAGACTATTAATTAAAAGCGCGGTCTCCCGCGATTTTTGAGCGTCGTGCAATTATAGCAAAAAATTTGAGTCAGAAAAGTGACTCCGGTACGGTTGTGTAGCTTATCGTGCGTTCACAGTCGAGTAGCGGTGCTCCATCGGCTGAATGATCGGATTGTACTCCAGATCACTGCGTTTCCAGGCGTTCATACCGCCAATGCTGTAAGCTTTACCAGCTTCTGCCTGGTGAAAAAGAATGTCAACGGCACAAGCCGGTTCTTCTACCCATGACCATTCCGGAACGGCCTGTCCTTTAGTATAAAGTGGTATGTTGTTTTTAGCAGAAATTTGCTGTTGTGCAATCGCCGAGAATACAAAAGGAAAATCCGGAGTAGCGTAGGTTTCTTCAAAGGAGCTTACCAGAAGATTCATACCCTGGGCGTCGTGGTATTCACGCAGGATGAGTTCTGCTTCAAAAGCATCAGCAGTGATTAGTAAGAAGCGGTGTGCATCCTGATTACCCGCCCAACAGGTATTTGCCGCCTGTAGCAAGTTACGTGTGCCTTGCGTACTTTGCGCCGTGTTTGCTGCAATATGAATCACCGAATCAAAGTTCTGGCTTTCAAAAAGGCTGTTTATTGCGCCGTAGTCCGAAAGATCATTCATCTCTACCAGCTTGTACTCAGTATAATACTCCGAAAACCAGTTAATTACCTGTTTTCCTAATTCGCATGCGGTACCTGTTACTAATACTTTCATAATTCCCTCAATTTAAAGGTCTGGAACTCGGCATTTCTTACACTATCAACAACCGCTTTATGCGAGAAGTTTTTGTTTAGTGGGAACTTATGTAGAATTCCTTTCACGATTATATACAAAGATGTTATTAATACTTGTATAAAAAAAATAAAAAATGTGCTTTGACGCAACAAACAGTATTTACCTCATTCAAATACTTAGGCACAAAAAAAAGGCAGCTTCAAAAAGCTGCCTTTAATGGTATTTCCGGGCCTTAATTCCTATGAACCAATGGCTTGAACGGTAAATCCGATCGCACGTAATTTTTTTACATCCAGCAGATTTCGACCATCAAAAATCTTTGCCGGCTTCAGCATATTATCATAAATGCGTTGCCAGTCATAATCTTTAAACTCATCCCATTCGGTAAGTACGGCAATTGCATGGGTATCTTTACAAGCTTCGTATGGATCTTCAAAAACGGTTACTGATTGATGGTTTTCTTCAGATGGACGGGTGTTCAGATAATCCAGGTCAGCATGTACCTGCTTCTCCTCCACTTTTGGATCGTAAACCTTAATTCCAGCCTGCTCATTTAACAGCATATCGGCTACATAAATGGCTGCAGACTCCCGGGTATCATTGGTATCCTTTTTAAAGGCCCAGCCCAGGAAGGTAATTTTCTTACCAGATACGGTATTGTATAATTTACGGACAATATTCTCCGCGAAACGTCTTTTCTGATGATCATTCATAATGATCACCTGTTCCCAGTAATCCGCAACCTCCTGTAAGCCGAAAGAGCGGGAGATGTAAACCAGGTTCAGGATATCTTTTTGAAAACAAGAACCTCCAAAGCCTACAGAAGCTTTCAGGAACTTCGGACCAATACGACTATCCGAACCAATGGCACGTGCAACTTCCGTTACATCCGCTTCCGTTTTCTCACAAAGCTCAGAGATGGAGTTCATGGATGAAATCCTTTGCGCAAGCATTGCATTGGCCACCAATTTAGAAAGTTCGGAAGACCAAACATTGGTGGTCAGAATACGCTCGCGCGGAATCCAGTTTGCATAGATCGAAACCAGGGCTTCAACAGCTTCTTGGCCTTCTTCAGTAGTATCTCCACCAATCAACACGCGATCCGGGCTCAATAGATCTTCTACCGCGGTACCTTCTGCAAGGAACTCCGGATTAGAAAGGATCTGGAACTTCACACCGTTACCGGTATTGTGCAGGATGTCGCGAAGCGCTTCTGCGGTACGTACCGGAAGGGTAGATTTCTCGACAACAATTTTATCCTGTTTTGCAACTCTGGCGATCTGACGGGCACAAAGCTCAATATATTTTAAATCGGCACCCATACCTTTACCGGCGCCATAAGTTTTAGTTGGGGTATTTACAGAAATGAAGATCATATCTGCTTCATCAATGGCTTGATCTACTGCTGTAGAAAAAAACAGGTTTCTGCCACGTGCTTCTGCAACTACATCACTTAATCCGGGTTCATACACCGGGATGTTTTCCGTGTTCTCGTCATTCCATGCGGCAATACGTGCCTCGTTTAAATCTACAACGGTCACGGTAATGTGCGGGCACTGCTTGGCAATTACTGCCATCGTCGGACCACCTACATAACCTGCACCAATGCAGCATATTTTCGTAATGTTCTTCATTGTTTATAATTGCGTTTATTAAATAACGTTTTAGCTGATTGTGTTAAAATCAAGCTAAGGTATTTCTAAAATCTGTTATCGCCAAAAAAACCCTTCTCTGGGGTTGTGAATGTGTATACGTTTGTGAAGCTGCTCAAGAATTTTGTTACCCTTCAGCGGAGTCCCCTCATATTCTGAAGCTTCCGAACTAATCACGTGATTGCACAGCTTTGCACCATACAATGCTCAAACAGGAACCGAGGCAAGCGCTTTTCCGAATGTACTACATAAAAACTTGCACAATCCACGATAGGGGCATAAATTTTAGGAAAGACGTGTATATTTGAGTTAACAACAGCAGATATTTGCTTCATCTGTTGCAGCTGAGCTGCATACGACATATTAAAATCTTAAACTGCAATTTTCATGAAAAAAGCTTTAATCACAGGCATAACCGGACAGGATGGCGCCTATCTTGCGGATCTGTTACTCAAAAAAGGTTACGAAGTTCACGGTATTAAACGTCGTTCATCTTTATTTAATACAGACCGTATTGACCACCTGTACCAGGATCCGCATGAGCGCAATCGACGGTTTGTACTGCATTACGGCGACCTGAGTGATTCGACCAACCTAATCCGGATCATCCAACAGGTACAGCCTGATGAGATCTACAANNCCGCCAATGCAGATGGCATCGGCACTTTAAGGATCCTGGAAGCGATCCGTATCCTGGGTTTGGCTAACAAAACTAAAGTTTACCAAGCTTCTACTTCAGAACTTTACGGATTAGTACAAGCTGTGCCGCAATCCGAAACAACGCCTTTCTACCCCCGCTCGCCTTATGCAGTCGCTAAACTATATGCTTACTGGATCACGGTAAACTATCGCGAGGCTTATGGTATGTTTGCCTGTAACGGCATCCTGTTCAACCATGAAAGCCCATTACGCGGCGAAACTTTCGTGACCAGAAAGATCACCCGTGGAACCGCAAAGATCGCTTTGGGCATGCAGGACAAGCTGTATCTGGGTAACCTGGACGCCAGAAGAGACTGGGGTCATGCCAAAGACTATGTCGAGGCCATGTGGTTAATTCTGCAACAGGAAAAACCAGAAGACTTTGTAATTGCAACCGGGGTAACCACCACGGTACGGGACTTCATCAGAATGGCCTTCGGCGAAGTTGGCATTACGCTTGAATTTAAAGGTGAAGGCGTAGACGAAAAAGGCTATGTTGTATCCTGCAGCAATCCAGACTTCCAGATAGAGACGGGCAAAGTGGTCGTGGCCGTAGATGCCCGTTACTTCCGCCCTACTGAGGTTGATCTGTTAATTGGTGACCCATCAAAATGCAAGGCAAAACTAGGCTGGACACCAAAGTATGATCTTGCTGCACTAGTAAATGATATGATGAAATCCGATGTCGAAAACTTCCAGAAGGAACGTATGCTTAAAGCAGCAGGTTACGAAGTCAAAAATCAGTTTGAATAGATTCTTTGGAAGACATCATGAAAATGCCGGCTGCAATCAGCCGGCATTTTTTATTTTATTGATCCTGTTTGGCCATTGATTGATCTGCCGGACATCTCCATATGGAAGCTTCCAATTGCGGAAACCATTATCCCAGGCATGGTTCTTCCCAAATTGATAGACCTCCCCATTTTCCTGTACCACGGCAAGTTGATACCCAAGCTTTAAGGCAAGCTGAGAAACTTTTACTTCAGCTTCCCTGATCAGCAGCAGCTTGTGCGTAATGTTCTGTCCTGGAAAGCTACCGCCATTCCGTTTTACAATTTCAGACAGCACCTCAATTGTGGTTAGGTAGAAGAAACTTTGAATATGCGGATTGAAGTTATTTCTCACCAGGCTCTGGTAAATCTTTGTGCAATAAGATACACCCATAATGCCTACCTCCGGGTGTGCTTCCATGTAGTCAATGTAGCCTTCCAGAAAACTTTGCTGATCTTTTTCAACGGAAGAATTGCTCAGGATTACATAGGCATTCGGCAGGTGTTTGATGCGGCTATACTGTGTTGCATAACCCGAGAAATCCATACCCGCATTGGAAACACCAATCACCCGGTTGGCATTTGCCTGAATGTAATCCAACTGCCCGTGTCTTTCCAGATCTGAAATGGTAACCGTCAGATCAACCTCAAAGTTCGGGACTGGCTGTTTGAATCGGCTGAGCTGATGTTTCAACCCACACACGAAGGTGCTGCCATGTTTAATGGTCTTTTGACGTTCGAGTTCATACCCGCCCCATTCATGTACCGAGACATGAATTTTATCACTTACCACAGGTAACCTTTGCTTTCGGGTAATCAGCTTCTTATCGGAACTAACTAACTTTTTAAAGCCCTCATAAGCATACAGGATCGGCAACAGCAGCAGTTCAATGCCTATTTTAAACCAAAACTTCGCAGCATCTCTGTTTAAACTTGTACTCATCTGTTTCTTAAAATGGTATAGGCTATTTTATAATAGTAGTATTTGAAAAAGGAATGCCCCTTAATGGACCTTAGAAAAGAAAGCTGCTGACGATGGCCATTGAGGGTTTCGCCGACCTGCAGGATCTTATTCCAGAAGTATCTTCCATTGATGTTTCTTGCACCGACTTCGTTATTCCCATGTTGTCTGTATAGGATTGTTGGTGTATCAAGATGTTGGATGATACCGGTTTGGATCACGCGTAACGCCACCCACCAATCGTGCATGGGCGCATTCTCCGGATATGGAAAGGACACCTTTTTAGCCGCATGATTGAAGATCATTGTACAGCCTGTAACACAGTTAAATACCTGCATATAGGCTTTGTTGCTCAGCAGGACCGGATTTATTTTAGAGGACTTCCAGAAAGACTGATGCTTTGTCTTCAAGTCCTGATCAACCACAATCAGGTCCGTATGGACAACGATCGGTGTATCTGGATGAAGTTGCTCCAATCGCAATAGCTCCGCTCTGGAAAGTGCAACCTTGTTTTCCAACCAGAAGTCATCGTGATCACAGAACATATAGTACCTGGATTCTACAACCTCGAGCAAATGCATAAAGCTCGCCATTGCACCCATGTTTGGATGTTCATCTTGTAAAAACGAGATATTCGGATGATTGGCAGCATAAGTATTGATGAGGGCTACGGTATCATCTTTGGACCCATCGTCACGGATATATAGGTGCCAGTTGGCATCGCTCTGTGCAATAATGGAGTCCAGCTGCACTTTCAGGTACCTGGAACTGTTATAGGTGGTTAGTAGAATCGCAATTTTTTCTGCTTCCATTATACGGATTGGGTTTTAGTGGTAGGCTTGCTAAACAAGCTTTGCAGATACATTTTCAAAAAGACCGGTTTTTTAGTCTGTAGGCTCAGGTGCAGCATTCTTACAAAGGCCAGCCTTGCATAAAGCAGGGCATCCATAAACGATTCCCTTTCGAAATTGCTTACGTCTGCCAGAAAGAGGGCGAAACGGCTGGTTAAACTTGCTTCATTGGTGTCGAACAGGGAAAAATCCTGATGAAACCGGATGTCGAGCACCATATAAGTAGGATACTGCTTTCTGAAGCGCTCAATGAACTGGTAGTCTGCACCATCCAGCCTGATTCTTTCGTTGTAGCCCCTTACTGCGAGAAAAGCATCCAGGTTCACACATAAGCCACTATTTACCGGTACGGTATCCGCAAAACGATGCGGGCCAGGTTCAACGAACTTCATGAGCTTACCCCATTTGTACTTATAACGGCATGGCGACATGAACAGCCCATTGGCAATTTGCAGTATGGGTGCGAACAGCTGAAATCCCGGATTGACTTCAATAGCCTGCAGGTACTGCGCCAGGGTATCTTCGGGAAAGCTGGTATCCTGGTCCAATAAGAACAACCACTTTCTGCCACTTTGCCTGGCCTGCCGCGCCGCCGCGTTGTAAGCCAGACTCAAACCTCCATTTGCCGGATCATGTACATATATAGCTTCCTCAAACCGATCCGCGGTGTGGTTGTGAACCTCCTGAGGCTCCGGACTATTGTCGTAAATAAATAGATGGCCTTTTTCCTGCAGCTTGTCCAGGCTGGCCTTTAAAGCAAGGAAACTTTTTGAGGCAGCCAGTTGCTGCTTGTAAAGGACAATAACAAATTGAATATCAGAAACAGTCATCTAGAAAATCATCAAAGTATGGGCCCGGACATGGAAAAACAACAGCATCAGGGCAAATAATGCGACAAACACCTGACCAATGATCCTGGGTTTGAATATATAAATCAACAGTGGCACCGCAACAATTTCGATGACACTTAAAAGTTCGTTCAACCGGAATGCAAGCGTACTCACATCAGCAACAATCACGAGCACCCCGACGGACAACAGGTAAATTTTTGTTGAAATGATGGCGTACGGATTATTTGCGTACAGCCGTTCCAATTTGTACATGAACAAATAGACCAGTAGCACACGCGCAAGAATCAACACACTAAAGACGTTTACCTGCAACGTGTCGCCGGACCTTTGAAGTGCGAAGTAAACATTCAACTTGGCTTGCACACTGGCGATCGGAATAAGTCGGCCCAGGTTGGAAACATTTAAACCCGACAAGAACGCGAAGTAGCAAATTGGGATAATGACATACCATAATTTACGGTTGAGTTTTTCAGTATCCAGAAACCATAAAAAGAAGATGATCAGTCCCGAGAAGTGGAAGAGTGTCGCCAGCGTTGCCAATGAAAAAAAAGCCAGGTGGTTTTTGTTCTTCAAAGGTATTAGGGATAGCAGTAAGATGGATGCACAAACGCCGGCACGGATCTGGGTCATGTCCTGGAGAATGAAAATATTCGACAGATAAACCAGCACAGAAAAGAACCAAAACTCAGAAAGTCTGAGGATGCTGTAATATTTTATAACTACCGCAAGAATGGCATACATCAGGAGCACATAAATGAAGTTGTTGCCCATGAATGTGCGGGCGATGTATTTAAACAATAAAAACGTCGGTTCAATATAGATGTCAAAATCCTGCTGATAGAACAGTGCTTTATAACTGCCGTAATCATTGTCAACATGCTCCCCACGAAAGGTAATGATCAGGATCGTACCTATTGCAATCACTGCAAGCATCAAAAATGCATTTGTATTCTCTTTGATGGGAACAAAACAGCATACAATGGTCGTGAGGAAAAGCAGGCAGAGCAGGATAATCATTACGCAGTAGCGAATATGAGCCGCAGCAAACGAAACAAGACTACCAGGGCCAGCGCTACCATGCTAAAGAACACAGCGGCCTTCAGATTGCCAAGCTTATCGCGTTGTAATGGATATTCCGGCTGATCAACAATCTGGATCAATGGGGTTTCTTTAAGTAAACTGATCTTGGACAGTTCTAAGTTTTTCACCAGCTCAGCCAGGATCACCTTATTTGTTTCCGCCGAGAACTGAGATCTTTGCATCGGTGCCGTTCTTTGCAACTGTCGTGTCGGGTTCAGGTTGGGTGTCGCATCTGCTACGGAAGCTACCGTAAAGATTGCCCCGTTCATCACTTTTGTCACTGAATCTACCTTCTCTTTCAATATGGATACATTTTGAAGGGACTTTTTGGTTTTTGTCTGAACGTAAAAGTCATTCACATTTCTTACAATCTGATCATTAAATTTCTTGGAAAAGAACTCATNNAACTCATCCTTGGTTTTCACATCAACGCGGATGATACTCAGATTCTTGTCCGGCTTAACCACCGTCAAATTCGATTTATTGATCGAACCTGCTATTGCGGCAAGAACACTGTCCTGCAGACGTGTAGCACGGGTAATCTGCCTTTTATCATGACGTACAAACTGTATGTCTTTCAAAGCCGGCTTTTCAGCCCAGGTTTTCCTGAGTTCATTAAAGTCAATAAATCGATCAATTAGAAGTTGTGTTTTACCCTCATCCGATACCTCGCTCAACAAGGTTTTTTCAATCATTGTACGCGATTTATAGAGTTCCAGGATATTATCGCCCTGAAATATTCCGCCACCGCCGCCGCCCAGGTCCACGCCAACCATGGAAGCGAGACCCGCGTACTGACCCAAACCTGAACTACCCTCCGGATTCTCCAGCACAAATGTTGTCGTAGCCGTATAAATAGGTACTCTTGACTTCGCATAGAAGTACCCTGCGATGGCTGCAATTACGGCAATGGCCAACAACAACAACCATTTAGACTTTAGATCGAGATACAGTAAATTCAGCTTAGCTGAAACTTCTTTGATGGAGATTTCCCCCTTATTATTGTCTTCCCTTAGTACTTGTATACCCATTTTACCTTAATAATCTTCAGCGTTGGCCAGGCCCAATAATCGCAGCGCACAAAGATAAGGTAAATAAATGTTTCTGCACGATCCTGATAGCTATACCTTTAGTATGGCAGATTGGGCAAGCAGGTAAGACCATTCATAGCTTGAACTTTCTGCTTTTACAGCGACTTTTGCCTTTTCCAGTGCAGCCTCGTCCAGCGACTTCAAAAAAACCGGCCATTCATTAATTTCCTGGAAGAAGACCGCGTTTGAGTGATTGAAATGAAACATCAGCTCCTTCAGGGGTGTCGACAATACCGGAATTCCTGCAGTAAGGTAAAAGGAGATCTTTGTTGGATAACATAAATTATAGTAGAATCTGCTGCTATCATACTGGATGAGGCCCAGATCACAAGCAGCAACAATCTGTTGCGCTATGGCATTGCTCTTATTGCCAAGATAAATCACATGCTCCGGAAGATCATGCTCCAGCAACCATTCTCCCCAATCACCTAATAGTATCAAATTCATTGCCTTCAGGTCCCTGAACAGCTCAATGAGCAGCTCCACCTGTCGGCCTTTGTTTAAAGTCCCTGCATATACACAGTTGATTTTGCCCACAGGGGCTTCAAAGCCGGTTGGAGCAACGTTGGCTTTTAGCCGATCTCCCCCATTCAGGATCACCTCCGAATGTGCATCGTCAATAGCAAATTTACCCTTTACGTAGTGTTCCATTTCTCTGGAAGCGAAAAGGTAATAGCAGTTTTTCAGGCTATAAAGGCAATTCTGGAAATGTTCAACAACTGGTGTAACCGGAAGTTCCAGGTCAATGGCCTGTTCATAGGGCAGGTCATTAATTTCTATAATCAGCCGGTTGTTGTAAGCGACCCTTTGTAGCAGTGCAAACACCAGCCTGCTGATTGGCGAATGTTTAAGCAGTGCGAGCGGAAAAAGGTACATGATCGTTCCCTGATGAAAGAAAAGGATTTTATCACCTGAAGTAAGCAGCATGGCCAGCACCTTAAACAGGTTAATCACCCGGCGTAACTTGTTTGGCTGATCTAAATTGTAAAGTTCGGCACCCCTGTTCCTGTAGAACTCCTGAAAAGCATGATTTCTGGAGGCTCCACCATCATTGGTGTCCGGACTAAACTGCGCAAAGTATTGTATCTTTTTATTCCTCATCAGTGCTTTCCCTGAATTGATGCCAACAAAATTCTAAGTCGAATAATCATCGACCGTATTACATATTGCTTCGTATTGATGACGCCATAGGCCTTCAATATGCCTTCCGATTCCAGGCTGGCCTTCCAGGATTCCGAAGCGCCGCCGATTCTGAAGTTGGCTATGATATGGTCGAGATGGCGGAAAGACACCTCTTGCTTTGAAAGCCGGAGCACCCATTCCAAATCAGCTGAATATCTATAGTTAAGGTTAAAATAACCATATTGTTCATAGATCTCCCGGCTGACGAAAGTCGCCGGATGTGGGATCATACGCTCACCCGCAAACTTTTCACTGGTGCGTTCCAGATAGTAATCCATTTCATCTTTGATATACCGCAGAATACCGAAGTAGATGCCGGAGCCATTGGCTTTATAGGCTTGCCACATCTGCTCCAGGGCATTAAGTTCATACCAGTCATCACTGTTGATCATGCCAATCAAATCCCCTTTGGCCATGTCCAGCCCTTTGTTCATGGCATCATAAATGCCACTGTCCTGCTCGGAAACCAGTTTAATAAAGGGAAAACGCTGCATGTACTCCTGTACAATGCGCAGTGTTCCATCTGTAGACAAGCCGTCGATGATCAGGTACTCATCGGGTAGCAGCGTCTGATTGCACACACTTTCCATCGTGTCCCGGATTGTTTTTTCAGCATTAAATACAACGGTAATTATGGTAATCATTTGTAATTCCCCTCTTTATATCGGCGGGGGGGGGTACGGAACCTGTTATAAATTAAGTTACATTTGCATTTTTAAAGGACTATCAATCAATCAATGCTCAAATACATCGCTGGTTTTTTTTCTACAGGACATAACAGAAGCCTCACTGTCAAAAAAAACATTTTCTATTCTTTGATGATTAAAGGCGGCAGCATTGCGATCAGTCTTATCCTTATACCGTTAACCATTCGTTTTGTTAATGAAACCCAGTACGGCTTATGGCTCACTTTAAGTTCCATCATTGGCTGGTTTAGTTTTTTTGATATTGGTCTGGGTAATGGTTTGAAAACAAAACTTACCGAAGCCATTTCAAAAGGTGATTTTAAACAAGGAAAGACATACGTTAGCACAACCTATGCTGCATTGACAATCCTGAGCGTTTTCTTGCTGATCTTGTTTTCCGGAATGCAATTTTTTGTGGATTGGTCAAAGATCTTAAATGCTCCAGCCTCCTATGCTCCTGAACTCGGCGCTGTTGCATGGATTGTTTTTATTTCTTTCACTTTCCAGTTTGTGCTGAACCTGATTATTGCCGTTGCCGCAGCCAATCAAAATACGGTCGTTGGATCGCTGATCAATTTCGTGGGCAGCCTGATCACCATTACAGCCGTATTCTTTTTAACAAAGTTTTATGTCACCGGAACACTATTACAGCTCGCCGTGCCGATGTGCCTGAGCTCCATTCTGGTTTTATGTATTTTCAGTATCGTTTTATACCACAAACGCTTCCGTGCAATCGCTCCCTCCATTAAGTTTGTTGATTTCAGCTGCTTAAAGGATGTGGCTGGACTTGGTATAAAATTCTTTATCATTCAAATGGGTCTGATCTTGTACTATAACATAGACAACATGGTTATTACGCAGGTACTTGGGCCTAAAGAGGTAACACCGTATGCCATCGCATACAAATACTTTGGGGTGATTACCATGTTTTCGGCTATCGTAATGACACCACTTTGGACTGCATTTGCAGAAGCCAATACTAAGAAAGATTACAGTTGGATAAAAGTAACCGTACGGAAAATGCAACTCATCTGTCTGGCCCTGGTTCCAGTGGGCATCCTTATGGTTGTGGTATCACCCTATGTTTACAAATTCTGGGTGGGTCAGCAGATTGAAATTCCAATCCTGCTTTCCGCAATCCTTGCATTCTATACCATTTGGAACACCTTCCGCACGATTTTTATTTACTATTTAAACGGGGTTGGCGTGATCAAACTGCAGGTTTACCTGGTACTGATCTCCGGGCTGCTCAATGTTCCTCTGGCTATTCTATTGGCAAAGCTGATGGGTACGCCCGGTGTGATTCTCTCCACCACCATCCTGTGTGTTATTTGTGGGATCATCGAAATTATACAATATAAAAAGCTAATAAATCAAAACGCAACGGGCATATGGATGAAGTAAAAGCAGACAAGCTGCAATTGATATTGCTGACAGGCTGCATTGATCCGGCAGGCATGCATTTTACCAACCTGCAGGACATTGAAGTGCGGAAATCACAATACATCGAAGCCATACAATACTATCTGCAGCAGACCAATTGCCACATTCTTTTTGTGGAGAATTCAGGTATTGACATTTCAGCAGAATTCAACAGTAATCCAGACCTCGGCAGGCTGGAATTTCTAACATTCAAGGGCAATAACTTCGATAGATCGTTAGGCAAAGGCTATGGCGAGATGATGATCCTCGATCATGCGACAAGAAATTCGGTATTTTTCCAAAGAAGTGCTTTCATGTGTAAGATTACCGGGCGATATCAAATTCGTAACATCAAGCAACTACTTGCATCCTATGTGGCGGAAAAAAAGGAAATCATGGTGCTGCTTGGACAACAGCTCAACTATTCGGATTCAAGAATATTTTTTGCCACTCCATCCTTCTTTCGGGACATCCTATTAAAGTACCAGGACCAGGTTAATGACCTGAAAAAAAGCTATTTTGAACATGTACTCTGTAAGGCAGTGCTTGAGGCCGTAACGCTAGGTTATACCTACATGCCATTTAAATATAAGATCCGTATAAGCGGGCAATCTGGTACAGACGGTCAATTTTACAAGGACAACTTCCTCTCCTGGTACTTTTGGAATCTATTGCACATATTAAGATTCAAGCTTAACCGGCTATGGTAGTGGCATAATCTTAAACACCCAGGCATGCTGCGCTGGCAGCTTCGCAAAATCTGCTGCTGCGACGCTGATCTGCAGGCGGTCTCCTTTGAGTTTGTGCTGCACCTTTACCTCAGTACCAAGCAGGCTCACTTTACCGACCTTTTTAACGCCTTTAATCTCAAAGCCCGCTACCGGCCATTGCTTCAGCAGGGCAAACAGCGTATCACCTTTCTGCGTAAAAGCAAGATCCTTGTTATTGTTCGCTGCAGCACCGGCCCAGGCCTGCGTACCATAGATCGCTTCGCCGTTTACTTTCAACCACTTACCCATATCCAGTAAACGCTCCTGCATCACCACCGGGATCAGGCCATTGGCCTGCGGACCAATGTTCAGCAGCAGGTTGCCCCCATTACTAACCTTATCAATCAGCAGATCGATCAGCTGTTTTGAGCTGAAGTAATCTTCCGCAGTTTCAAACTGGTTGTAACCGTATGATGTACCAATGCCCCTGCTTTCTTCCCAAGGATGGGTCTTTTGATCTCCGATACCCTTTTCATTATGCACCAGGTCGTATTCTGTGGTATAATAATCCCCATGTTTGCTGCGCGTCTCCTTACCCCAGCGATCATTCACCACCACATTTTCTTTTACCGGAGATTCATTATACAACCAGGCCAGGAAGCTTTCGGATTTCAGATCCTTACTGGGATAATCCCACTCCCCGTCCGAGAAGATCACCTCCGGTTTATAGCGGTTCACGAGATCCTTCATCTGCGGAATCATGTGGGTATCTACCCACTGGTTGAGGGTTGCTGCACTATACAGCGGCCGGTCCCACTCCAGCAAAGAGTAATAAAAGCCCATATGCAGGCCTTTCTTCCGTACCGCTTCGGTAAGTTCGCCCGCCAGGTCACGTTTAGGGCCAAGCGCCACGCTGTTATAACCATCACTCTCCTTGCTGGGCCATAAGGCAAAACCATCATGATGTTTGGAGGTCAGCACCACATACTTCGCGCCGGCACGTTCAAACAGATCCGTCCATTGATCCGGATTGAAATACTCGGCCTTAAACATGGGTACAAAATCCGTATACTTAAAATCTGCACCATAATACTTTTCGTGATGCGCCGTAAAAAGCTTATTCTTGGTTAACAAGCGATTGGCATAATGTTCGGCATATTTTTCATAGACCCCTTCCACCTCATGCACCGGCGCATAGGCCGGCACACTGTAAAGGCCCCAGTGGATGAAGATGCCGAACTTGGCGTCCTTCCACCACTGCGGTGTTTACCGCTGATCCAGCGAGGCCCAGTTGGGTTGATATTGCGCAAAACTGCTGCCCGGGCAGCTCATCAATAGCAAGGCTGCCAGTGCAGCAAGTCTGTATTTCTTTTTCATCATCATACCGCAGCTTAAGGGTTTGGAAGGATCTCCATGGAATCTACAACTTTTCCTTTGCACAAAACAACATGTATATCAATTTCAGGCCGTGTTCATTAAGGCTGAAATCAGTACGCCATACCCCAATTCTATTTTAACTTTGTATCTTTCTGAAACACTTTCCCATGGAAGATAAACCGACTACCATTAAACACATGGCCAAAATACTCAATGTTTCAGTGTCTACTGTTTCCAGAGCACTGCATAAACATCNNATCCGAGTATTGGTATGACAACGCGATTAAAAGTTCAGGCCTTAGCGAAGGAACTTAATTATGAACCGAATCAGACCGCGATCTTTTTTCAGAAAGGCAGGACCTTTACCATTGGTGTCATACTGCCGGAGTTGGCTGAAGCATTTTTTTCCACAGCCATCAGCGCAATAGAAGACACCGCCTACCGCAGAAATTATACGGTCTTATTGGCGCAGTCGCACGACAATGAAGAAAAAGAAAAGCAGCTGGTCGAAAAGATGAAGAAGCACCGGGTTGATGGGCTGCTGGTCTCGGTATCAAAAACCACTAAAAACTTTGAGCATTTTGATCTTTTAAGAAGGTATAATATTCCAGTCGTATTTTTCGATCGCATCCCGCCAATCAAGAACATTCACTCCGTANNCGATCGACGCAGTAAGCTTCCTTTTGGAGAAGGGCCATCGGAGTATCGGACTCATCAATGGACCATCAGCGCTTTCCGCCAGCGGAGAACGAAAAGAAGGATACATCAAAGCAATGACTAAAAACCGGCTGAAATATGATCCTTCACTGGTGGTGAGCTGCGATCTAACAGAAGAAGGTACCAGGATGGCCCTGGATCAGTTGCTATCAAACAAACGCAATCCTACCGCTATCGTGACTTTTAACGACTATGTCGCCTTGTATGCCATAAAACATGCGCGTCATCTAAACATCGATCTGGATAAAGACCTCCAGTTTGTAAGTTATGCCAACCTGCCGATCATCAATTATATGGACCACATGCCGGTCGCTTCAGTCGAACAGTTCCCTTATCTTCAAGGACAAAAGGCCACAGACATCCTATTAGATCTATTGTCAGCCAAAGAGCAGGAAGATGGTGACCGTCAGGGCTATTACAAGATCATTGTAGAGTCGCAACTGGTAGAAAACAAAAAAAAATAGCGCAAACGCTTGTGCAAAGCATTCAGAAATATATTATTTACGTTTGATTCAGCGTAAAATCAGTTGAATGTTAAGTAATATCCTAAGCAAGTTTGGGCTTGAACCTGAAAACTACCACATACAGAAATTTGGAAGCGGTTTAATAAACGGCACCTGGAAAGTAACTGGTGCAGATAAGTCTGAGCATTTTATCTTGCAACAAATCAATAAAACGGTCTTCAAATCACCGGAAGACATTGCCGCGAATATCAGTGCAATAGGTAGCTATCTACAATTGCAGCAGCCAGACTATCTTTTCGTAGCGCCATTGCCCGCGACCGACGGGCTTTATATGGTAAAGGACCATGATGAATACTACCGGCTAACGCCCTATGTAAAAGGTTCAATCACCATTNNGCCATCTGCTGGCAGACTTTGATGTAAGTCGTTTGGCTTACACCCTTAGCGGTTTCCATGACCTCAGCACCCGCTATAAGCAATTTAAGGAGGCACTAAGAACAGCGGACAGTGAGCGAAAGCGGATTGCTCAAGACGCCATCGCAAAAGCAGATCTATACCAGGATATCGCTTTAACATATGAGCGCATTGTTAAAGATAAGCTCATTCCGTTTCGGGTTATCCACCATGACACCAAAATCAGCAACATCTTATTTGACGAATCCCGTAACGGCCTATGCGTGATCGATCTTGATACGGTCATGCCAGGCTATTACATCAGCGACGTGGGAGATATGATGCGCACCTACCTTTCCCCTTACAATGAGGAGGAACAGGATCTGGCGAAGATTAGTGTACGGGAGGATATTTTTGAAGCAATTGTGGAAGGATACTTTTCAGAAATGGGCGCTACCCTAACGACTATGGAACTTAACCATTTTGTCTACGCCGGAAAGTTCATGATCTATATGCAAGCCCTACGATTCTTATCGGATTATCTTAATGGTGATGTCTATTACCATACCACCTATCCGGGGCACAATCTGGTAAGGGCGAAAAATCAATTTGCATTGTTAGATAGTTACTGCAATGCTGAACAACGTTTTCAGCAAATTCTAGAGGGGATCGTCAATCTCCTGCCAGGTAAACCTATGTTATAAAAAAAAAGCAGCGAACAGCCATCTGGCCGCTCGCTGCTATAGCTATTAATTCGTTGGATTCTGCGTCAGGTTCCCTGGATAGGAATTGATCGCACTCTGCGGAATGTAGTAAACAACTCTGAAGTCAGTAGCTGCAATACTTTCCGTCTGGCTTTGTGGACCAGGATATTGTCTGGTAAGTGGCTTGCCATTACGGAACACATCAAAGCTGCGCTCTGCCTGGAATGCCAGTTCCAGTTGTCTTTCCTTATCAATCAATGCGCCTGCATTTGAAGCGTTTAATGAAGCATAAGCACCATTTACAATGGAACGGGTCCGGATGGTATTTAGATCGGTAAGTGCCTCGCCAAAGTGCTGTAACTTCGCAAATGCTTCTGCCCGGTTCAGGTAAACCTCGCCCAATCTGCTAAGCACCGGAGAATGTAAATGCGAGTTTTCGCCTTCACGGGAAGCTTTAACAATATAGAATTGAGGGAATGCACGGTTTAAGGTGATGAAGTAATCGATCACGCCGGTATAGGTCTTACCGTTCTTGTAATTAATGCTATAAATCTCCTGCGCCGCATCAACTGGCGTCAATGTATATACATCATTACCTTCTTTACAGGTAATCGTACTTCCGCTTCTCGTTGTAGTTGCCTGTACATAGTTGAACGCATTTCCCGCATCATCCTTAATGAATCGGAAAACTTCGGTATAAGCGCCTGTACTGTTTTCTGCATAGGTCGGTTCAATGAATGCAGCTCTGGCATCTACAATTTTATATTTCTCCGGGCGCCAATCATTCCGGCCTGTTTCATCCAGTAAGCTGATGTATTTGGCACTCGCATACATCTCTCCCCAGCCCTGTCCGCCGATGTTCGCATACATACCGCCGATGCCATAATAATGATCGTCACCAGAGAATTCGGATGCCACACGTTTGATCGCGAAAATGGTTTCTTTATTGATTTCCGGCAAATAGGTGTTGTATTTCATAAACTGATCTCTTGGCAACAGACTGTACTGGTTAGAAGTGATCACTTTATTTGCATAATCAATCGCAAGCTGGCAATAATCCCGGTTCGGAGTCTCATAAGTTCCGCTCATATAGAGGTAGACTTTCGAAAGCATGGCCTGTGCGGCTTCTTTGGATGCGTAGACCGCACCCTTATTGGTGCTGATCAATTCTTCAGCCTTCTTAAGATCCGCAATCGCCTGTTCATACGTTGCCTTAACCGTTGCCCGGTCTGGCAAATTCAGATCAATAACATTGTCAGGCGTTCCATTAACAATCGGCACACCCAAATTGGTTTCTGGACTTTGATAGTATGGACGGCCAAAGGCGCGCACCAGATAGAAATACATGGTTCCACGAACAAAGTAACATTCGCCCAATTTACTGTCCAGCTCGGCATTTTTACCTTGAGGAATCAGATTGATGATGTTGGAAGCCTGCGCAATAGCCTTGTAGCCGCTATCCCAAAATGTAGATAACCTGTTGTTGTTGGGCGTTCTGGCGTAGGAAATAAATTCATAGAACGCGTCTGTCGAAGAGCCTCTGATCATAATGTTGTCGCCGGCATACTCGCCAAGACGGTGCATTGGATCTGACCAGGCTTTTAGCTGGGCATATACGCCATTAAGTAAACCATCGATAGATTCTTCCGGGTTCTGATTGATCCTTCCGGATTCCATTGATCCAAATGGTTCCCTGTCGAGCTCACAAGACGACAGGGCTATGATAACAAAGATTATAGCTAATATCCTTTTCATTTTTTCTTTTTTTAGAATGAAACATTAAGTCCTACCATGAATTTCCTGGTCATCGGGTAAACAGCCGGTCCTGCTGAGAATAAGATGGTTTCTCCATCATTAACCGGTATTTCCGGATCCACGCCCGAGTATTTGGTGAGTACAAACAGGTTTTCCCCGCTTAGAAACACCCTTAGGTTCCTTACATTATACTTTTTCAGATCGAAATTATAGCCTAAGGCCAAGGAACGCATTCTGAAGAAGTCATTGCTTTCCAGGTAACGGGAAGACGTCGAGTTACCCAGATCCTGATTACCGTAGCGGGCTCTGGGATGCGTTGCCACATCACCCGGTTTTTGCCATCTGTTCCAGCCATCCATCAACTGCATCTGATTTCTATCCGTATAGGTACCGTCCGAGTCGTACTCCTGACGCGAGTAATTATAAACTTTGCCACCAATGGAGTATCCGAATACGGCATTCAAATCAAATTTCTTCCAGACCAAGGCTGTGGTAATACCACCAAACACGTCCGGTGAGGCCTTGTCCAGCTTTTCCTGTGTCGCTTCCGCATATTTAGAAGTCGTGGTTCTTTCCAGTTCGTTACCGTTTGCATCTCTGGTCACTTTGTACCAAAGCGGCAAGCCATTTTCCGGGTCTACACCTGCCCACTCACGCATGTAATACGTGTCAATAGGCAAGCCGATCTGCAGGATCCTGCTTGCAGAACCAGCGATACCAGAATTATCATCTCGAATAATCTGCTTTGTAGTATAGGTACCGTCCGGATTCCTGGTTTTGTAAATGTCCGTTAGCTTGTTCACGTTTGTTCCAACATTTACATCCAGGCTCCACAAGAAGTTATCCTTACGAATCAGATCTCCACCTAAGGCGATCTCTATACCCCTGTTCTGCATTTTACCGACATTCTGCCAAATGCTCGTCACGCCGGTTAAACCTGAGATCGGTACGTTGTACAGAATGTTGTCGGTGTTCTTGATGTAATAATCAACATTCAATCGTAGTCTGTTGTCGAATGCTGCAAGATCTACCCCCACACCACTGGTATAGGTTTCTTCCCAGGTCAGATTCTGGTTACCGATCTGGCTGATCAGCAGTCCCGGCGTACCGTTATAACCAGCAGCTGGATTTACCGAATATAAATTGTACTGCGGGTACAGAGCACTCGGACGGTTACCTACCGTACCGTAAGTGGCACGCAGTTTTAGCATGTTGATGTAGTCTGCCTTAAACCAACTTTCCCGATTGATGTTCCATCCGGCGCTCAGTGAGAAGAAGTTACCATACTTCTTACCGAAGTTCGAAGCACCATCTCTTCTAAAGGATACCTGCGCCAGATATTTGCCATCATAGGCATAATTGGAGTTAAAGAGTAAGGATTGTACCGCCCACTCATTGATGTCCCCTTTGGTTCTTTCCGGTTTCGACACAATGTCCAGCACTTCAAAGCCTGGTAATAATCCGGTACCGTATACGTCTAAGGATTTGCTGCCGTAATCGTTAAATTCATAACCTGCCAAAGCATTTAAACTATGTTTCTCCCAGTTGTTGGAATAACGCAGGATCTGGTTGGTATAGCGACGGGTATATTCCGACCTGTATTCGGTAAGACGTCCGTTAACACTTATTCCACTATTTGAACGAGGATCGGTGTAACCGCTGGCCGTATAGGTATTGAAACGATAGTTGTTTACTGAAGCAAAGGTGAGGTGTTTTGTAAGATTGATATCGAAGTCAAAGTTCCCCATAAACTCATAGTTGTTGTTTGCTGAGTGGTCCCACTGCAGGTCGTACAGGTAGTTGGTTGATACACTGTTCACCCAATCACTGGAACGGTGGGGCACTAAATTTCCATTCGCATCATAAGGGCTGTCCCATGGAAGATTGGAATACATCGCGGTTACAGAATATTGTCTGTCTGTCACACCCCTACGGGCACCAACTAAGGTCGGCTTTATGGTTAACCAGCTGTAAGGCTTGTAAACGGTATTCAATCTGAAGTTATAACGATTGAAATCATAGCCTTTTATCGCGCCGGATTCTTTGTAATAACCTACGGACATGAAGGATTGCAGCTTTTCCGTTCCGCCAGATAAAGAGATGTTATGATTTTGATTAACGCCCTCCTGGGTCGCTAAGTCCCACCAGTTGAAGTCGCTGTTGCGTAATTCTGAATTCCAGCGTGGGAAATTGATGGTACTTGCATTTTCGAAAGATGCGAAGTAATCATACAGCTGCGCGCCATCCATCACCTTCAGATTACCATTGGTAAGGGTGCTGATACCAGCCTTTGAAGACACATCTATGATCATCTGTCCCGACTTGGCTCTTTTGGTGGTCACGATAACTACACCATTGGCGCCCTGGGAACCGTAGATGGCCGTTGAAGCAGCATCTTTCAATACGGTAAGGCCTTCGATATCATCCGGATTCAAATCACCGGGGCTGGATCCAACAATTACGCCGTCTATCACCCAAAGCGGACTTGTTGTTCCGTTCAGGGTTGCCTGACCACGGATAACGACTGCGCCCACTGCACCAGGTCTTCCTGAACCTGGTGCCACGAATAGTCCAGGTGCTTTACCGGCAAGCATATTCTGTACATTCGGCGAAGTCNNAGTCACGTTTTTGAGTTCGCTGCCTTTGATGGTACTTAAAGCACCAGTAAGGCTTTCTTTTTTCTGAACGCTGTATCCAACAACAACCAGTTCGTCCAGTGTCTCTACTGATTCGGTAAGTGTGATACTACCCATAGCAACACCTGTTACGGTAACTTCTTTGGTGGTATAGCTGATGGAACTTACGATCAGTACGTCCCCAACTTTTGCTTCTATGCTAAAGTAACCTTCAGCATTGGTAGATACGGTGCGGTTCATGCCCTGCACTTTAACGGATGCACCTGGGATCGGCGAGCCTTTGGCGTCTTTAATTGTACCGGTAACCGTGGCCAGCACGGAAACTTCATTATTGTAAAGTAGAGTATAATCAGAGGGCTTATTTATTGGGGTTAAGGGTTGGTTTGCATACGCAGTTGACAAGGCTACCGAACAGATTACGCTAACCTTCATCGTGACCAACAAGATGTTTAGACGTTTTTTTCTCGGTATACGCTGAACCGGAGCATGATTTTGATTGATATTCTTCATTTGAACTAAAAAATTTAGGTTTAAATAGTTGTTCCTAATGCATTGGATTGATTTTTGGAGGTTTCATTTGCCTCGTTCCGTATAGATTACTTGTCGTTCATGTGTTTGGGGCTTAATTTGATGAATTTCTTTTCTAAAGAAATGAATGAATACTTGGTTTAACTAATGTAACTCTATCAATAGGATCTTGCATGAACGAACACTACGCAAACGTTTGTTAGTATGGATGAAATCTGATGATTTTGTCTTTATACATCTTTTAAACGCAATAAAAAAAGCCGAACCTAAGCATGGAAAAGATGCGCTTAGCGTTCGGCCTTTGATCGTTCAGGATGATGTAAATCACACCTGAGTTTTGTTATTTCGGTAGATCCTGAATGTTTATCTCCGGTGCTACGCTACTTGATGAAATCTCAAAAACTCTGTTTAATGGAGTATAATCGTTGAAGAAGCCACAGTTACGCAGGTAAAAGGAATCCTGATCACTACCCCCTCCATAGTCCATTCTAAAACCCTTTCTTGCGGTATTGTCTCCGGTAAACTTGGCCTGATTCAGTGCGGTCCATTTTCCTGCGGGACTTCTAACCCACTGGTTGGCAAATTCCACCTTTTTTTCCTTGTTGCCTTGTTCCGGGATAAAGTTTTCCAAAAAGGAGTGCAGACGTTTTAAGTACGTCCGGGTATCCGGTCTGCTGAAACTGGCAATCAGCATCCAGGCATTCTTTTCCGGGTCCTTGAAATAAGCGGTATAAGTCGTGTGATTTTCCCCATCCGGGCAGCCACGTAATAAGAACTTGTACGTCAGCCCTGCTTTCCAGCTGTACTTCAAATAACTTTGTCCACCGGAGCCCTCGTTGCCAAATTCACCTGCATGTACATTTTCCCCTTTGGCTAAAAGCCGGATCTTCTGAAGATCCGGAATTTTAGCAGGATCATCGGTCGTAAAGGGGCTCCAGACCGAAAACAAAATCCTTCTTTCCGTAGCTGAATTCACCTGCATCCCAAAGTAGCCCTCTCCAAAGCCATTGGCCATAAAATAGGAGCCAACCACGTCATTCCCGGCCGGTACGGTCACCTCATTATAGAACCATTCTGCCTCAAGATCTTCAGGCATGACATAATTCAGGTGAACAGAAGGCCCTCTTCTTCCCCAATGGAAAAAGTTACCTTCGTTATTTTTCACAAAATTGATGTCCTGAACGTTGGCTCCCTGGATCCGCAAACTGCTAACGTCAGCAAACTTGTCTCCCGTTTTGGAAAGACCTTTAAGCTTAAAACTAAGGTATCCGGTATCGGTAATAAGCCAGGTTCCTGTATAATACTCCTTCGCTGAACTGCCTTCGACATCAATCTTCAGGGACTTTCCCGGGCCAGAAACTTCTAGCTGGCTTTTCCCTGTAGGTACGCTCAACTTCAGCCAAACATCCAGCTTTGCTGGCTTTGGGCACCTGATATAGGTTTGGAATGCGGCCTGCTGATCTGTCCAATTTACAATGCCATCGTCAGAAACTACCCCACCCATCTTTCCATTGCTGGTCTTCCAGGTGTTTCCGGCAAGCGGCACATCTATGGAAGGCTGTTCAGCTGTTTTTGTTACTGCTTTCCATGTAAAGCCCATTCCGGTAATTGCAATAAATATTGCAAAGACAGAGATCCGGCGAAAATTTCGAACCGCCGTCCTAGTACTCATCATTTAAGGCAAAAATCGGTTTCCTTGTCATCCACTTTCCACCGGTAAAGTCTGGGAAATCAATGGTTTCATTGCCGAGTTCTATGGATTGCTCACTTAAAGGCGTGATGGCACTCCAGGCAGCAGCATCATAAACATCCAGCGGCGTTGTGGTATTTCTTTTCGCTGCTTCAATGAAAGCATGTAAGACGAAGAAATCCATTCCTCCATGACCGGCGCCCTGGGCATCATTACCATATTTTTTCCAAAGTGGGTGATCATACTTTGCAAACCATTCTTCAGCCTTATCCCATTGGTGCGGCTTGCTGATTCCTTCAATATGGATGATGCTGTTCAGGTCCATCCATAAACCTTGTGTGCCCTGCACGCGGAACCCTAATGAATAAGGGCGTGGAGAGTTTGTATCATGCTGCAGGAAAATGGTTTCTCCATTTGCACAATCAATTGTCGTGGTTACAATGTCACCTAAGCGGAACTTCACTTTCGCATTTGGATGATTTTCACCACCGTTATCTACGATATATTTATGCAGGCCCCGGGCTTTTGTCGAATAAGAGCTGAGTTTTACAAAGCGGTTTCCACGGTTGATATCAATGCACTGTGCTATCGGCCCGACGCCATGCGTAGGATACAAATCGCCATTTCTATGAATGGAATGATTGGTCCTCCATTTGGCTTCAGAGAAACCTTTTTCATTAAACTCGACGCCCTTGCCCCCTTTTCCATCATTAAATTTAATGCTCCGCAGATCATGCTGGTAGCCGCCCTGAAGATGTAAAATTTCGCCGAATACGTTTTGGCGGACCATGTTTAATATTGCCAATACATCCCTGCGATAGCACACATTTTCGAGCATCATGACCTGTGCATCATGTTTTTCCGCAGCCTGAACCACTTCCCAGTGATCCTGTAAGGTAATCCCGATGGCAACCTCAGAACCTACATATTTGATCCCGGCTTCAACGGAGCCAATGATCATTGGTTTGTGCCATTCCCAGGGTGTCGCAATCACAACCGCTTTGAGGCCCTTGATCAGGATCATCTTTTTCCATTCGTTTTCATTACCGGTATAAATCTTCGGCATGGGTTTTCCACTTTTGGTAATGATGGCTTTAGACCTTTCCAACATGCCTGCGTCAATGTCGCAAATTGCCACGACTTCAACATCAGCGCGGTTTAAAAGCAAATTCAGGTGATTTTGTCCCCTTAGTCCAACACCGATAATGGCCACTTTAATTTTTTCGTCCGCAGTGGCGAAGGCCGATTCCCCAGGCATTACCGCGAGTGCTGCAGCGGTTAAGCCGCTGGTTTTCACAAAATTTCTTCTATTCATAATTTTATATTCAGTTATCTATGTTAAATCTATGTTTGTATGCTGCCTTCTATTTTGAAATCATTTAAGTGCGGACCAGCATTGAACAGGTTACCTGACCAATCGGCCGGTGCATAGTTTCTGTTCTTCACCGTGGCTAAGGTGAGGCCATAGGCATCCCGCAGCGTCAGTCTGGCGTGAGTTAGGTTCCCGCCTTGGGGATGAACCTCCAGCAGCAGCTGAAGTTGCTGACCTTGCGCTAAGGTCAAAACCCGCTTATCTTTAATACTACCGATATAAATGTGACCATCCGCATGAATGCCCAATGGGATGGGCAACTGGATGTTGGCATCACCCTCCTTTAAGCCAAGCTGCAAGCTCATCATAGTACCTAATGCAAAGGCATCGAAAGACCAGCTGATACGAAAAGCAAAGGCTGTAGATACCGGCAGT
This sequence comes from Pedobacter sp. UBA2067, assembly GCA_002333205.1. Lineage (GTDB taxonomy): Bacteria > Bacteroidota > Bacteroidia > Sphingobacteriales > Sphingobacteriaceae > Pedobacter. The sequence goes on along the minus strand of DDAD01000046.1, from coordinate 40,226 downwards.
TCAAAGTCGTGCTGCGGTTTGATTTCGTCGAACGTTTGAACCAGCGTTCTGATGGATTCCCTTTTTAAATATGCGGGAATATCAATTTTCGTTGCGACTTCCTTTGTTAGCGCAGTAGTTTCAGAATTGCCCAGGAGCATACGAAAAAGCGATCTTCTTAACATATCAAAATCTTCTTTGCTGATGTCTATACAGTACAAGGTAGAAGTTTTCGAAAAAAGCACAGAAATAATGCTGGGTTAATACTGCGCAAACGTTTGCCTTATAAACAGCTATTTTTTGAAACGCAAATCCGCAAGGCGGATGAAGTGCTGCCAGTCATAGGAAGTAAGATCATGGATACCTTCACGATTGTGGTATGCCAAATGGGTATTTAAGATGGGTTGATTGATCTTTGGAGGTTTAGCTGGTAATTCGTTCGTGATACCGTACAGCCCATACACCGGCGCTGCATGTTTAAGGGCGAGGAAAGTTCCGGTTGGATCCGCCCAAAGATCTTCTGAAGCATTGGTTACATACAATGGCCGCGGTGCGATTAAGGCAAGCAGCATGTGCTGATCCACTGGTAATTCCTGTTCCCGATCGTTATATTGCTTGTAGTTGGTATTGAACCAATGCGGAAAGCTGGTATTAATGGCCGTAATGCTTTCCCCGAAATTCCTGCGGGAAAGCGCTGCACCAGTATTACCGGAGCAATTGGACACACAGATGGCGAAACGCTGATCCTGTGCCGCAGCCCATAAGGAAGCTTTTCCAGCACGGGAATGACCCACAACGGTTACACGTTTGGCATCAATGTCGGCATCCGTTTCAAAGTAATCCATGATTCTGCTGGCTGCCCATGCCCAGGCCCCTATTGCCCGCATACCGTTAGCGGCTTCGAACTGTTCTGGGTACAAGCGCAGCACACCATTCATGAAAGTATCCTTGTTATCCGGAGCAGCATCGGAAACATGAAAAGCAGCAACAGCATAGCCGCTATCAATAACAAGCTCAGCCGGCCAAAAACCAGTCTTTTCCTTCCTGGTCGGATCCATGTTTTCCTTGCCCCGATTATTGATCAATAGAAAAGCAGGCACCGCCTGCTTCCTGTTATTTGGCACAAATAAAACGAGATTGATTTTTACGGATTTCTGCTGATTGAAAACTTCCACCTCAACCTGCTTTAAGGTTGCACGGCCCTGCATAGCAGATTTATCCTCCTTGATCAGCGAGAATTTGATGTCATCGAATCGCTTAGGCATTTGCCCATAGATGTTATCTTCAAAAAGACGAAGTAATTCCGGTCTGTTAAGTTCCCAGTCAGCCTTGTTGCGAATGCTCGTTTGCTTTGTGGTCTTCAGTACATCAGGAAGTGAATAAGGCAACACCTTTGATTCTGTATAATTGGTATTATCTGGACGCTGGGCTTTCGCAGCAATCATGCATGCAATACATGCCATAGCGATCAGGAACCTTTTCATGTTCTTTTATTTCGTCAACAACCAACTACTATCTATACTCGCTTTTAATTAATGATGCAGCAATCTTTAAGCCTCAAGGTTCTTCGGTGAATTGAACTGCATATTCAAAGTTTCGATTTCTTAGCTCTTCATACAAGCTAATGAGTTTTACTTGCATGTAGGAAATTTGTTTATGACTAGCCGTCAACTGCTGTGTGCAATTTGCAAGTTCTTCCGCGTCAACTGTTGTGCCTGAATTTCCAAAGCATACGATATCTTGCACAGTAATATTGAATACTTCGGCGAGCTGGACTAACCTGGTTAAGTTAATGGCGGTGACTCCAGCTTCGAGTTTCGAGTAAGCAGCTACAGATATTCCTAACCTTTCAGACACCTGGGTTTGATTCCAATTATTGTTGCGTCGAAGACTTCTCAGGTAGGTTCCAACTTCTTTTTGCATGAGTGCGTTTAATTTCTAATGAATAGCTTTTGGATGTTTATTTACTTAATCGCATCAAATACGGTCCATAGCCACTCTTGACAAGTGGTGCAGCAATTTGTGCTAGTCGTACTGAGCTTAGGGCTCGTCTTCTTCTTCAACAAAGGATAAGAGATCAACAATTGGGACGCCAAATACCAACGAAAGCTCTGCCAATCTGGTCATGCTTAAATCGGTACATCCGGTTTCTATTTTAAAATAGTCCATCAGGCTCATACGTAGCCTGTTTGCAACATCTTTCTGGCTCCAGTTATTTTTAAGTCGAAGTTCTTTGAGGTTATCTCCAATATGCATGAGAACGTTTACTATGATGAATAATATTTACTTACTTAACCGCATCAAATATTGTCCGTAGCCACTTTTTACCAATGGTGCAGCAATTTCTTTCAGCTGCGCTTCATCGATGTAGCCCATACGGAAAGCGACTTCTTCGATACAGCCGATTTTAAGGCCCTGACGATCTTCAATCACCTGCACGAACTCACCAGCCTGCATCAAGGATTTAAAGGTTCCTGTATCCAGCCAGGCTGTGCCTCGGCTTAATACACCAACTTTCAACCTGCCTTGCTCGAGGTAAACTTTGTTTACATCGGTAATTTCATATTCACCACGTGGCGACATTTGAATATTCTTCGCAATTTCAACAACCGAGTTGTCGTAGAAATACAAGCCGGGAACCGCATAGTTGGATTTTGGCACCGCAGGTTTCTCTTCGATGGAAACCGCATTCTTGTTTTCATCAAACTCCACTACGCCGTAACGTTCCGGATCGGCAACCTGATAAGCGAAGACCACACCGCCTTCAGGTTCTTTTAGATCCTGTAGTAAGCGGGAAAGTCCATCACCATAGAAGATGTTATCACCAAGAATCAGCGCTACGCTGTCCGAACCAATAAACTCCTCCCCGATCACGAATGCCTGTGCAAGACCGTTTGGTTCAGCCTGTACGGCATACGAGAACTTACAGCCGATACGGGAGCCATCACCAAGCAGCTTTTCGAACTGCGGCAGATCATGAGGTGTTGAAATAATCAGGATCTCGTTAATGCCCGCAAGCATCAGGATAGATAAAGGGTAATAGATCATCGGTTTATCGTAAACCGGCATCATCTGCTTACTGCAGGCAAGTGTTAGAGGGTGTAATCTGGTACCAGATCCACCGGCTAATATAATTCCTTTCATGAGGTACTAATTGGATGCTAAATTCTTCAAACAGATTTCCAGGCTATCGCGCCAGTATGGAATTTCTAAGTTAAAGGTATTTTTGATTTTTGCCTTATCCATTACGGAGAAAGCAGGTCTTGCTGCTTTGGTCGGATATTCTGTACCGGGAATCGGCAATACCCGGGTTGACAAGCCGCTGATGTCGAAAATGGCTTTTGCAAAATCATACCAGGATGTCACTCCTTCATTGCTGAAGTGGTAAATGCCGTATGCCTGCTGATCTGCATGGATGATATGGAAAATGGCCTGCGCCAGATCCATGGCATAGGTTGGCGTACCCACCTGATCGGCAATCACCTTCAATTCGTTGCGGGTACTACCAAGGTTCAACATGGTTTTAACGAAATTATTTCCATGTTCAGAATAGAGCCAGCTGGTGCGAAGCACATAAAATTCCTGCATTTCAGCAGCGATGGCTTGTTCACCTTCCAGCTTGGTTAGCCCGTAAACAGATATGGGATTTGCCGGATCTGTTTCAGACAGCAGTTTTGGTGTGTTACCTTCAAACACAAAGTCAGTAGAAATGTGAATCAGGGTGGCACCATGTATCTTACACATACGCGCAAGATTTGCAGCACCATCACGGTTTACGCGTCGTGCAAGCTCAAATTCATCTTCTGCTTTATCAACGGCGGTATAGGCTGCACAATTGATCACATACGCGGGTTGTGCTTTGCCAAAAGCCAAAGCCAATCCATCAAGATCCAGGATATTTGCGGTATTTTCTTCAGGGAAGATGATATCATCAAGCCCTTGTTTCAAAGCAAGCGACTTCAAACAAGTACCCAGCTGACCTGAAGCCCCAAAAACTAATACCTTGCTCATAATGAAGCTTCAATTTCTACTAAAAAAGGCAGAGATGCATCTTTGTCTGATAGCTTCAGTTGCTCCGCTGGTAACTGCCAATCAATGTTTAGTGTTGGGTCAGCATAGTGGATTCCGACTTCAGCGTCTTTATGATAGTAATTATCCACTTTATAAAAGAATTCCGCTGTTTCAGAAAGTACCACAAATCCATGAGCAAACCCACGGGGAACAAAGAACTGAAGCTTGTTCTCCTCAGAAAGGATTATACTTTCATACTGACCATAGGTAGGTGAATCCTTGCGTAAGTCCACAGCTACATCTAATACCTCTCCTTTTAAAACCCTAACCAATTTGGCCTGCGCATATTCTCCCTTTTGGAGATGTAGCCCTCTCAGAATTCCATTTGTTGAAAAGGATTGANNGAACAAAATGTACGTTTAAGCCGGTAAGTTGATTAAAGCGGTGATCATTATAGCATTCAAAAAAATATCCCCGTGAATCTGTAATGATGTTCGGCTTAATAATGACACAATCGGCTAATCTAGTTTTTATAATTTCCATTCGAATCTAACTTTTTCTGTTTTTGAAATTAGCTACTTACTCAAGAGTTGTTGACTCATTATCCAGCAAGTTATCCAGTTCCTCAAACTTAGAGTTTTTACTTTTAAACTCCGGCACAATTCTTTTCATCTGGAGCACCACATTACGATTATTATTAATGATGGCATCTGAAATCAAGCTGAGTATTTGTGTTTCCACTTCCGTAAACACATACTCCCGCACTTTACCGATCATGATCTTATCATGGTGCGTAGGTAAAGTATTCTCTTTGTCATTGAGTAACTCCTCGTATAGCTTTTCGCCTGGCCGTAATCCTGAATATGAAATGTGAATATCTCTGTTTGGCTCCATTCCCGCGAGTTGGATCATTCGTTTAGCCAAATCAACGATCTTCACGGATTTACCCATATCGAAAATAAAGATTTCACCACCTTGTCCCATGAAGCCTGCTTCCAGCACCAGCTGACAAGCTTCTGGAATCGTCATGAAATACCTCGTAATTTCCGGATGTGTAACGGTGATTGGCCCACCCCTTTCAATTTGTTGTTTGAAACGCGGAATCACTGAACCGTTAGAACCCAAAACATTTCCAAAACGAGTAGTAATAAAACGAGTACTCGTTGCGATAGACGTATTATTTAGCGATTGCACATAGATCTCTGCGATACGTTTACAAGCACCCATAATGTTTGTAGGATTAACTGCTTTGTCAGTAGAGATCATTACAAACTTTTCAACCTTATACTTTACAGCAAGGTCTGCCATCGTCTTTGTACCAAGCACATTGGTCTTTACAGATTCAGCAGGATTGTCTTCCATTAAAGGTACATGTTTGTATGCGGCTGCATGATAAACATATTGGGGTTTAAATTGACCAAATAGAAACTCCATACGCCCGGCATCTTTAACATCGCCGATAAATGCATGTACACTCTGGCCCGATTTATGGTCTTCCATTTCTAGAGACAGGTTATGAAGTGCGGTTTCACTTTGATCAAGCATAATGATCAGAGCAGTATCAAACTTCATCAATTGGCGCACAATTTCAGATCCGATGGAGCCTGCAGCACCGCTGACCAGAACACGTTTTCCTTTTAGCTCATTCCCGATGCCCTGCATATCCATCCGAATGNNTTATCTTATGAATGAGCTTTGGACTTAGGTTCGGCTTAGTCCAAACATCGGGAGATGGAATATTTAAAACTCTTACTCGCTGCTGCAAACAAAGATCAACAATCTGGTTTTTCCGTGTAGCTGGTATAGAGTAACTGGCAAATATAATTTCGTCTACTTGCTTTTTATTAATTATGTCTTCTAATGCTGTTGCAGGTTTAATGATGATTCCATTAACAGTCTTGCCAACTTTACGGTCATCATCATCAACAAAAGCAATGATCTTTTTATTCGTTGTAGGGTCATGATCAAAAGTTCTTTTGGTGACCAAACCAGCCTCCCCGGCACCATAGATGATTATTCTTCTTTTATCAAGTTTAGCGGTCTTAAAATAAAGGAAAATGGCCTTAGCCGACATCCGATAGGCCGTTAGAATCAAAAAGCTGAACAAGGTAAAGTTCACAAGTGTCGTAAAACTTATGATTGGTAAACCTTTAAAGGTCACCACAAATGCATTAATGACAAAAGTAAGAAATGCACTTAGCAAGACTGCACCCAGGATCTTTACTGAGTCTTGAGCCGAAGTGTAACGAACAATTCCAGCATAGGTTTTCAGAAAATAAAAAACGACAACGTTTACAATGATAACCGTTAGTGCTGCACGATAAAGCGCATGAAAGTCAATATCGGTGACAAGGAAGTTTTTTGATATTACTTCTGCCAGTAATAATGCCAATGCACTTAGGCATATATCTATGGCGAAGATGATCCATCTTGGTACAATTTCAATTTTAGAGAACATTATTCTTTTTTTGGTAAGTATATAATTTGACTATTGATCTTTTCAGATGTTAACCTGAAATTCATCCACTCGTCACCTTCGGATTCATCAACTTCGGTTTCAGCAACATGTATAAAACTCCAAGCGGAACTATAGCGGTCAAAAATAACTGGAAATAGCCTAAACCAGAAAAAACAACAACGAATATTATAATTAGTTGGATAACAGCATAGATCACCGCAACTAACAAATGTGGCATTCTTTGTTCATTGGCTAAGATTTGATAAAAGTGCAAGCGGTGGGCATCAAAGATATTTTGTCGGATAAGCAGCCGGTGGATGATTGTAAAAACAGAATCAATTCCATACACTCCGAGAAATAGAATGTAAGACACATTGTTGGTCTTAATCACCAACGATAGTAAAAGAAAGACAATCCATAAGGCAATTGTAATACTTCCTACGTCCCCTGCAAAGCATTTGGCTTTAATCCGGAAATTAAAAAACAAAAACACAACTGACGCTAAGATTGGCAACCAGATTAAATCTCTATTAACAAAAGGGTGCACATAGTAATTAACAAACTGTAATCCTCCAAGTACAACCAGGCTATAGGTGCCGGTTATACCATTTATTCCATCCATAAAATTATAGGCGTTTATGATTCCAATAACGATGATAAAAAGCAAAACGATCGCCCATAGCGGAAAGGAGCTAAAAAGGTTTAGTGAGATAAACAATAAGGTCACTGCTAATAAATGAAAGACTATTCTTGTTTTGCTTGAAAGTGTTACCCTATCATCGATAAAGCTAATTGTACCTATGATCAACAACGCGAGACCTGTTAGCCAAAAGGTCTGGTCTAAGCAAACTGCAGTTATTGCTGCAATCAGATAAATTATCCCGCCACCGCGTATGGTTAACTCTTTATGAGAGCTCCGCTCGTTGGGCTTATCAACTATATTGTAGTGGGCGGCGATTTTAAAGTAAACCACAAGTACGGCAAAGAAGATAGGTAGTAGAAATAAGTAAAGCATACTATTGTTCTCTAAAGCTTTTTACGGTTATACTAAGTCCATCTTTCGATGAAGTTGGCAAAGTGATTATATTTAATGCGGCTTTCAGCCTTGTATTTGAAACAACATAGCTCTCGGTCAGTTTTGTTAATCGCTCGGTATTCAGAGGCAAGTGAAGTTTGTCTCCTAATTGGGCTAGTGACTTAACTAACCCCACGTTAATACGCCATAATTTGGGTTTACGGCCGATTGAAGATGAAATTACTTTTATGACTTCGTTTGTGGATAAAGGTTCATCATCAGCAACGTTATAAATACCGCCCTGAACTAAAGAATCGGACAATAATCTTTCAACCACAAAACAGAGATTCGAAACGCTTAAAAAGGATCTGCGATTGTCGAACGCGGCTAAGGGATACGGAAAACCTTTAGCAACCACACGATACAATAAGTTCAAATTACCTTTATTGCCAGGGCCGTGAATCATGCATGGTCTCAATATGAATAATCTTTTCCCGGCAGGCAGCTTAGATTTTAACAGATATTCCTCTGCTTTAAGTTTAGATTTCCCATATGGAGTAAAAGGATTTGGCTGTGTGTCTTCGGTCAGAATACCCTCGGCGCTATCAGCAACTGCTTTAACACTGCTGAAATAAATAAAATCTTTCGCGTCAGATAATAAAAACAAATCAAACAACGCTTTTGTAAGTTCGGTATTTACCTGAAAGTACTCGTTTGCATCTACATTCTTTCTCAAGTCGTGGGCCTTGCCCGCGAGGTGAATAACTGCACTGACATCACCTAAGCTTTTCGGCAATTTCTTCCTCAGATCCAACTTTACTGTGCGACCAATTCTATTATCCTCTATATGCCGAACGAGATTTTGTCCCACAAACCCGGAGGCTCCTGAGATACTAATTTTTTTATCCATTTAGAAGCGTCTTATAAATTTCTAAGTGGCTAGCAATCACTACACTAACATCAAATTCAAGTTCTGCTTTCTTCCTTGATGCTGCTCCCATGCGAGATCTTAAATCTGCATCCAGGACCAACTTTTCCAAGGAAGCCGCTAATTCCTNNTGGGAACACCTTCTCTATAATACGAAGGAAGGGTTACAATATCAGCCTGTACATATAGATTGTACATTCCTTTTTGATATCCTACCCATTTAACATACTCACCATCTTGCCATTCATTAAGAAACTTCGCAGGTACCCCTTCCTTGTTATGCTCGTCTGCCAAGCCTGCAAGGACGAAAGTAATTTTATCATAATATTTATCTTTCAAGATTAACGAAGCCGCTTTAAGCTCTTTAACACCCTTATCCCATAACATGCGCGTCGGAAAAAGAATGTTAACTTTCTGGTTTATTTTATCAGTCTTTGCCGAATGGCTGTATTCACGAAGATCAATTCCAGACCCTTTAGTAAAATAGACCTTATGCGCATCATTTAAAATGCCCATTTTTTGTAAGTCGCTTTGATCATCTGTATTCTGAAAAATGACAGCTACATTTTTGCGATCAAATCCAAACTTCATGAGTTTAGTTAAAAAGCTAAATACAGTGCCCTTACGCTCGCCAGTGAAGTTATATCCTAGGCCGGCTATTGCATTTACCACGCCAGTGATATTCATCAGCTTAGCAGCAATGGATCCATAGATTACAGGTTTCAGCGTAATATGATGAACAAGATCTGGACGAATCTTCTTGTATAGAGCGAAAAAGTTTTTTAAAGTACTAAGTTCTTTCAATGGATTTGTTCCTGATCGAGAAAACGGGAAATGAATGAATTTGATTCCTTCCTTAGTAATTTCACCAGCCCGGCCAGTATCTTCAGCTGCCACATATACATCGTAGCCTGCTTTCAGCGCTTCTTTAGCTATCTGTAAACGATGGGAAATAAAAAACCAATCGACATTAACAACTATTAAAAGGGTTTTCTTCATCGGTTTACTTCGCTTGTGTATTCGATTGTGCATTATAATTCCTGAACCAATTAATGAACTCTTGAACACCCTTTTCCAAAGAGGTACCGGGTTGGTAGCCAGTTAATGCCTTTAGCTTACTTGTATCTGCATAGGTTACTTTTACGTCTCCTGGCTGCATTGGATACATTTCTAAGTTTGCATCCAATCCAGTTTCACGTTCCATTAATCTAATAAATTCCATCAGCGCCACGGGGGTCGAATTACCTATGTTAAGCAGTCGATAGAACGGTTTTTCGCAATATGAATCTGGAACATTGTCAAGTACTTTAACGATTCCACTCACAATATCATCTACGTATGTGAAATCCCGTAACATCTCACCGTTGTTAAAGACCTTAATTGCTTTGCCAGAGTAAATTGCATCCGCAAATAACATGGGAGCCATATCAGGTCTACCCCAAGGGCCATACACGGTGAAGAATCTCAAACCAGTCGTAGGCAGTTGGTACAAGTGACTATACGTGTGAGCAAACAATTCATTACTTTTTTTGGTAGCTGCATACAAACTTACTGGATGATCAACTTGAGCATCTTCAGAAAATGGAACGCTATCAGTCATGCCATATACAGAGGAACTTGAGGCGTAAATAAGATGCTTAATTTTATAATTTCTGCAACACTCTAACAAGTTCATAAACCCAACTACATTTGATTCAACATACGCATGAGGATTCTCTAAAGAATATCTAACACCAGCTTGTGCTGCTAAATTTACCACGGCATCGAAGTTGGATTCTTTAAAGAGACTAGTAAGCACATTTAGGTCAGTGAGATCTGCTTTTTGAAATTGATAGTTTGGATAAAGACTACTGTTAAGTAGTTCGTCTTCAGTCATCATTGATTTTTCAATACCACATTTTCGAAGTCTAGCCAGTTTCAAGTTGACGTCATAATAATCATTGATGTTATCTATGCCGAACACATGATGCCCATTGGCAAGTAACTGCATCACCAGATGGTAGCCTATAAAACCGGCCGCACCGGTTACTAATATTTTCATATTTTAAAATTTAAGCAAAAATGTCATCCCCCTATACACACCAACCCTCACTCACCTGAAACTCACGTTTTCTTTACTACTAATCCTTTTCTCAAATAGCTTGATCTCCTTGAAATTGGATAAGATCCTTCCACTTGAATCTGAATTCAAAAATTTGACTTTCCTAAACTGAACCGCTGGTCCAATAGAATTATGGTTTCCGAGTTTAATCGGCACGTCAGCATTCAATACGGTAAGCCCATCGAGTTTTATCACCCCTTGTACCTTCGCATCGTTAATAGATTCTTTCTTAAAGCCCCCTACGACAACTCCAAACCCAGACATTTCGACAAATGTGTCTTCGATTTGAACGTTTACTGTTTTTCTTGAAACTCCAGGAAGTCTACTTAAACCTAGTTGAAGGCCAGAACCTCCGTTATTAAATAAATAACTACTTTTTATCAGCACGTTGTTTACCGTTGATTTATTATCGTTTGGTTCAATATCAATACCACTCATCGGTAATGTACCGTGAGTATTTGATATAATAGCGTTTGTTATCTTTACATTCTGACCGCTGATTATTGTTATTCCATTCCTTCTATTATAATCTAACATCGCATGATCAATTAAGATGTTTTCACTAGAACTCCTTTTAGAATGAGTGATGTAAATGCCATCTCCCCAGCAGGAACTAATATTAGGATAAATCAACCTGACGTTTTTAGACCCTTTAATCGTAATACCCATCCCCCATTCACCGCTATTACCAAAATGGCTTTTCCGGTCGCCTATAATTGTTGGATAAAATATATTCACATTTTCAAGATCAATCAAATTTAAGACAGAGTAGTGGGTTAATGAATTACTTTTCAACAGGATCTTAGAGTTACGAGAGAAGATTATGGTTGAATTACTTTTTAACTTAAGACCCTTTTCATTTATGAGAATAGGAAATGGAGGAAACTGCAAAATAGCATGTTTGTCTATTGCATCTTGGACAGCTGACGAGTAATCCACACTGCCATCAGTAACAAATCCCTCCGGTAAATTTTTCTCCAACCTATANNTTGCAAACTTAAGACATCAAAAGTTGCTTGAGGAAGATCCCCTCCAAATCGCTCACTTCTGTTCCAATACACTAGATACAATATTGAACGGATATTCTCGACCATCAATCTCAAAAGCTTGCCTTCCATATAGTTTTCATGTCGATAGCCCTTAATCTTTTTGAAAGGAATTCACTAAACGATAAAATCCTTTTGCCACTTTAACTTAATTAATTTTATTCCCACGACAACAAGCGCAAAGCTGGAGCAGAATTTTGAACGGCTGAGCAACCTTTAACAAAAATACAACAAAGTCTCTAGAAAAATGTACGGTAAAGTAGGCATTTTAAACATTCTTTGGCTTCTGTAAGCCACAATTGGCGAGCCTGCGTAAAAATTGCTTCTTGCCTTGTTGGATCATTTACAACATTGAACTATGTCTTACTGCGAGCTGAGATGAACGCACTAGAATTCTTGTTTTCTATCTTCAAGTGTTTCAAGCGGGTATCCTACAATTGTGTCTTCGGCTATATGCCCTTAAAAGCCACAGACTAATACTGAGTTACAGGCTGCTGTGGTTTAAGCGCCGAGGTTTATCGCACTGCCAGGAAGGGATTTTGGATGCCAAAAAAGAGCTAACCAATGTAAATACCCTTTTTTTCACAGCTGTTTGGCTGGCCGGCAGTCAATGCAATACCCCAGCCTACATAATTTCTGTACCTTAAAAAACTACTTTTAAGTTCTTCACTCTTGGAAAAAGATTCATTGTTACAACGTTCCAGAACCTCACCAAAAGCTGGCTGCTCTAAAGGTCTTTAACAATGCGATCTAGTCAGCAAAAGTTTAGACGAACCGAAAACGCAACCAATTTGCTTCCCTATTCACTTCATAATCGCCAGACATACAACACAGATTTTTAAAAATCCAGAAGTTTGTTCTCAATACGTCAAGTTTTATGCTACAGAACTGTTTTCCGCTACTGTTCAAAAACACAAAGGCTACTGAAATTCCTCATTAATCTTTAATAAAGTATGGTATATCAACCTATCCGGCCGAAGGAAGTTATTGTAATATAGATAATTATTGTTCATCATTTGATGCATCAAATCTTTATTACTAGCTAAGAGGTGAATTTTATTTATTAACTCCTCCTCATCACGAAATGTGTAGTAATTATCAGGATCGTTAAACCCACCAGTCGTTTGATACTTGAGCGGTTCGGACACTATTGCCCGTGNNAATGCAATCCAGTGGTAGCGATGCAAATGTCATGTTCTTTAACGTTATTCAAAAAATTCTGTTTCCGTGTTGTCGAAAGGGGCAACAACAAATCAGGAGCATACCTCTTTGAAAAGTTGTCGCTCTGGACACCTCCTGTAAAAAGGACTCCGAATTCTGTTTTACAAGCCCTTATGCATTTCACTCGGGTGTTGTTAATTTCTTCCCGCTCTTCCCTTAAATGTAATGAACTGACATCTTGGGTGTTCCACAATCCCGCTAAAAACATTATTTTAGGCTTTTTTGATGGTAGCGAATAATACTCGTAGTCTTCAGCGTCAAATAAGACTTTGTTTAAACCAAGAGACCTTTCTAAGAACTCACTTCCTTTAATTAGCTCCTTTGTTTTCTGCATTAAACCAACTGGGTAATTACCATTAACTTTGATACGGTAATTAAAGCCTAGTGGAAGAACCCGACAATCTTTAGGAGCATTTTCAAGAATCTGTTGATTCAAGCTTCTTTTGAAGTAGAAATCTGCTGTTGTCGTCTCATTAAAGTGTTTTAGATTTTCTTCAATAGACCCTTTGATCCAGTTTAATCCGTCCAATGTGTCATAAACTACATTGATCTTTCCATTTACCCTAACATTTAATAGAGGAATATCAGTACGTCCGCTTGAGCGACGAATGGACAGATCAACAATGCCCATTTTTCTAAGCTTTTCAAATCCAACATAAAGCTGGCTTAAATGTGCTGAAGGAAAGTAGTCTAATTCACAGGAGAAGGGAGGTATCATATTTGTTCAAAGATATAATTTTTGCGTAAACTGTACAATTAGTTTGTTTAAGATAGTCCTTTTACTAAATGAATTAACTTAGGTAACACTTACGTCAATAATCGATTTTAACACCTTACTTATGACCAAAAACATCATTTCTTTGTGCCTTTCACTTAAGCTAGTTTACAGAGCCAAGTAGTATATGACTATTAATGGATAGTCTCCAAACGGCATAGAAGCTGTGTGTACTTTATTTCTAAGAATTGTAGTGTATAATATTCAAGCCGGGATCATCTCTGATTCACTTGATTTTTAACTGTTGCCTTGCAATTCTTGATAAACATTGACGTACTTGCTAACCATTTTCTTTATGTCAAACTCATGCGCCTTATTGAGACATCGGTCAATAATATTTTGATAAAAGGATTTATCATTTACCAACTTCAAAATCAATTGAGCAAGTTGCTGTTCATTAGAGGCTTCAAATAACAACCCCGCATTCGTAACAATCTCGCGAAGGCCAGGTACATCAGATGCAATAAAAGGCTTGCCACACGCCATACCTTCTATACTAGCTAGAGAAAGTCCTTCATGAAAAGAGGATAGAACTACAATGTCAACAGTCTTCAAAAGTCTGGAAACATCCATTCTTATGCCTAAGAACTTAACTCGGGTCTGCAAACCTAGTTCTTCCACTAAATCCTCACAGCTCTCCCTAAGCGGCCCGTCGCCCACCAACAAGAGCTTAATATTATCCGGCAACCGAGTTAAAGATCTAATTAAAGTAGGCTGATCTTTTGGAAACCGGAAACTTGAAATTTGGATGAGAATCAAATCACTATCAGAAAAAAATTCAGACTTGTTGTAAGAACTCGCCTTTGTGAAAAAATTCAGATCTATCCCATTTTCAATTAATATAAACCTATCATCTTTGAACTTTAGATGACGTTTTAATTCAGAATCAACCTCGTTTGCTATAGTGACAATCCTGTCATATAACCTATACAAAACTCTATCGAGTATCTTAAATATCTTGGAATTGCGCCTCCTATTACTTGTACTATGCTCAGTATAAATCATTTTCACATTAGAAAAAGAAAATACCTTAGCGAGAGCTACCCAATACAGTGCAGGAAACAGGTGCACATGAAGAACATCATACTTATGCAGGTATGGTATAATTTTAAAAATCAATAAAGGATTATAAACACTTTTCTTCGTAAGTCCAAAAACACGACAGTTAACCTGGTTCTCTAATATAGATCGAAACGGTGAAGGAGTTCCATCGATTGCGAGTACATCCATTTCAATTCCCGCCTCCTTGTATATCTTGACACTATCCACTAGAAGTTTTTCCGCCCCCCCGGTTTTCAAACCAGTAATTACTTGCAGTACTTTAATCTTTCTTTCCATCATTTAATATCTTGATAAACCACTTTGTATAATCGAAGTTGGTCCTTTCAAAGGAGACTTCTTTTAGTTCTTTACTCATAACGATACCATCTGCAAGATCATCTATAGATTCTCGTTTAACTACAAACCCGTTTACATTAACATCAATGATTCCTGTAAAATCTACGCAATCTGTTACGACAACTGGCGTCCCCAAGCTCAATGCTTCTAACACGACATTTGGAAAGCCCTCTTTCCTCGAGGATAACACGAACAAATTCGCAAATTTCAGATATGGATAGGGATTCGACTGAAATCCATGGAAGATGACCTGATTGTGCAAATTCAGTTCTGAAACTATCGTCTCTAGAGTTTTCTTGTATCCAGGCTCAACACCCTCAGCACCGAGAATATGCAATTGTGCATTAGGTATCGCGTATAGCACCTTTGGTAATGCCTTTAGAAGCAGGTCAAATCCTTTAACAGAATATAATGTGCCTGCAGCAACTATGTTAAATTTACCTTCTTCGAATGCTTTCGGCTTATCGGAGGCTAACTTACGAATTTGGGCTTGGTTAATTAAATTTAGAATAGTTACTGCCCTGTCGCTAGGGACCTTCAANNGCTATTACAAAATCTGCCTTACTATTTAAAGTTCTAACACACCTCAAGACAGCATTTTTGAATCCCGATCCCAAATTATTACTTGGCAAGGTCGGCAGCCTAACAATATTCAGAAAATCTTTGCGAAATAGTTTTTTATAGAGAATTAAAGGTATACTCAGATGCTCAGCAGAAGTGAAGACTAGATGAGGCTTTAGCTCTCGGATAAGCTTTATAACAGGTAGTAAGGATTGTTTTACATTTCCCTTGTGCAAATAGATAACAGACACTTTTTTATGCAAAAGTTGGCCATAATTATTTTCCCCGCCGCAAACTATCAAATAGGAACGAAATTGTGCATGATCTATTAAATCCAAGATGTTTATTATTGCTTTTTCGGCACCGCCACCTTTTAAAGATGGTGTAATAAATAGTAGCTTCTTCAATTGTTATATATGGATTAATTTTACTTTCTTTTTAATTTACCTAAAAGCGTCTAATATTCAGTATTCGTAGCATCAAAGGGTAAGCTTGGAAAGAAAAATTCCATCTTACCAGCCAATTCTTTTTATTCACATGAGCAGGATGACCAACAAAATAATGTTTATTCTGCGAAGTGAATATTGTTCGTTTCCAGGGTTCTAACCTAAGGCCTATCACCAATAGATATAATTTCCTTCAAAAGTCTACTATTTAATTGAACTCACGGATCTCTTATTATAAGTAGAAATTAGATTTTCGACCATCCAGGATTGTGGATTGAACTTACCTGCATGCCAATTGAGATCTTCATCCCAAAATCCAGGACATTGGCTTGAACCTTTCGTTCCATAGGCATAACTTAACTCAATAATCACAGGTTCACCAGCGTGAGTAAATACAAAATCAAATGCAACGCTTTGTAGACCAAGTTTCTTACTAACTTCAAAGCCAATCTTCAGAACATTCTTCGGTATATCGTCATAAACAAAGTTACTACTCCCAGATGCTCTGAAATCATCTTTTCTAGTCATACGCTTCATTCCGTAAGCCTTGTCCCCAATTACGATTAAGCGGATATCGAAATTGTTATTTGGAACAAAATCTTGAAAGTAGATGTATCCTTTCTCCCTACCCTTAAGCTTCGAAAATTTTGTTGGGATGAACAACCTGCCGATACCTTTTAGTACTCCTACATATGAGTCTGCACCAGAGGTGGCCTTTTTATACCGGTCGGATAAATACTGAAGTTTATTAAATTGCGCAAATCCCTTTCCAAAAGCTATTTGAATCAGATTAAGGATTTCATTTCTACTGTTAACTAACTTGACGTTCATGGCACTTGCTCCACCCCGTAGTTTGAAAACTTTAGGCAAATCGGTACTCTTAGCCCATGCTAGAGCCGTACCTTTTTCGTAGAAAACGTACGATTTGATCCTTGGAGCATTTATGGCCTCTAAAAGATATTTTTGTCCAACTTTATCATCGAAATGCCAATTCGTTTTAAAGTCAGGAAACACGATCAATCCCGATTGTTCCAAAGTAAACAGAAGTGCCTTCGCAAATAGCACGTCCGTGAAATCCGCATGATGATGGTGCCACATGAGGGCGTAACAATCATCCAACTGCTCTATGATGTCATTGTCGTAGCAGTTTACAACTTTATGATCGATATTTATTTCCTGACAGTAGGCAATCCATTGATCTGAGAAACTTCCTTGTCTAGAGTGTATTGCTAATTTTGTTCGTTTCATTTTTATAATTATTTTCAACAACAGTCGTGATTTATACCCTGTGTATTTTAAGACACTAGGGTCCTTTCTAGAGCTACGCTTCGATTGAATTCCATGAGGTTTTTATGCCTCATTACTAAACATTGATTTAGCCTATGTTCCAGCTAAGAAACATCTTGCCCACACAATCAACTTGTTAACGAACTTTGACTTACGCCCCAAGTTGAGCATTGCTCCTAAACCCAAGTTGTGATTTTACAAAATTACATATGGCGGAAACTTTTCTAACGGTAATGTTCATTTCGTATTCCTCTTGATTGTTAAGATTATTAAACTCACCCCTTAGTTCTTTGATATAGTCGCCAACATCCAATTGGTCTTTTATATTTTCACAGCGTAAATAAGAGGTCCTTCTCTCACGCATAGACCAGTGATATATGGTACCCACTTCTAAAATCCTATGGCTCGCCTGAACATGACTTTAAGGAATCGACAGAAGTTTTTTATTAAGTGAATTCATTAAATTAATTATCTTTTAGCATCAATCTTCTTTTCAAACTCTGCTCGCTTACCCTTTTAATCTCGGTATACTTATAAGCATAAATTATAACTGCTAAGAGCCACAGCATTTTATTATCGATTGCGCCACCGGATTTTGAAACCGTAAAAAGATATATACCAAGAAGTATAATCATAAGCGACTCACCTTTTTTTAGGTATATATTAAGTGCTGACTTTAACAATTGATGTAAAAAGAGCAAATATAGCGCTAAAGCAAGCAACCCACCAGTGACCAGGAAATATAAAAAGATATTGTGTGTATCTACATACTCGGAAAATCTAGATAACCTTTCCTGCTCGTAACCAGTAATACCTG